>NZ_QRKJ01000007.1:0-60583 GCF_003471905.1 Collinsella sp. AM16-21 | reverse complement strand
TTACCCACCCCAGTTCTTGCTTCGTGTCGATATCGGGTCGTTAGCTCAGTTGGTAGAGCAGGGGACTCTTAATCCCAAGGTCCAGGGTTCGACCCCCTGACGGCCCACCACACGATATCTCCTCTAAAGTCCGCCACCACGGACTTTAGCTTTGGGTCGTTAGCTCAGTTGGTAGAGCAGGGGACTCTTAATCCCAAGGTCCAGGGTTCGACCCCCTGACGGCCCACCAAAGCATGTTTAGACGGTCAACGAAAGTTGGCCGTCTTTTTTGTTGACCTTTCATGGGGTCGAACCCGAAAGGGCACGGCCGCTTTCACAGATCGAGTCTACCCTGGGGATCGGTAAAACCGTCAGTACCTTCCTTGAGTTTCTTCTCCGCTGCCTTCACGCGACGCTCGAGCTTTTTTGTATCCTCGGCAGGTGGCAGGTTCTCGGGGACAATTCCGCGGTCGATGAGGCCGCCACGCACGCTTGTGTTGTTCTCGACGTGCTCTTGCTTGATCTGGTCCAGACCGTACAGGTCGTGTTCCTCGGCGTTGAAGGCCGTCATCGAGTTCGTAAGGTCCTTTGCTTTGATGAGGACATCGGCTAACCTGTCCGCCAATGCCGCGCTCTTGGATATGCCGAGCTGCTGCTTCATTTCCGCCGTGCTTCTGCCGCCGAATAACGCTTCGTCGCCCTTCGACTTGATGATCGCGAATCCTTTGGAGTCCACGCCGCGTTTGAACGCAATACCCGAGAGCTGTTTCTCTGAATCGGATAGCGAGTGGCGCGCCTGTAAGCGCTGAATCTCTGCGAAGCGCTGCTCTATGAGCTCTTGGCGGCGCGTCTGCACGGCAAAGTATGCCTAGGCGAGCGCGATCTCTGGCTTGTTTGAATCTCCGTTTTGGGCGATTAAATAGCATGCATAGCGCGTAAGTTTGTAGTCTTTAACCGCACGAGCGGCGACACCGGCAGTTACCATTTTCGTGGTGTCACGAAAATGGGAATCAACTGGAGTTTTATTTGTTTCGCACGAGACTTTTGCCCTCTTAACAACTTCGGCGAAGTTCTCCCATCGAGTGTATCCCATGGGTTCCATTAAATCGCGTGCGAGCCAATACTCAACGCCGTCTTCCACATTGGCGTAGCTATCAAGTTTGACACGCCACTTCTCGATATCTCTACTGTCCATATCTCCTCCTCGCTGGTCTATTGTCTATGCAGGCTTTGCACGCTCTGTATTCGGAATAAGGATACGCTGCCGTGCGGACACGAATGGGCCCCGTGCCACTTCGAGCTCACGGGGCCCATAGATATCGATTAGTTGTGTTCTGCTTTAGATAGGTGTCCAGTTTAATTCGCTCGATAGTGCGAGCCCAGGCTTTCGGTTCGGTTGCGCATGGCTTTGACCATTTCCTGTGCTAGTTGAATCTGCGACTGTATGCGGGCGAGCGCAGCGATTTCGCTGTCGTTGGCATGCGGCTTATTTAGAGCTGTGGCATCATCTTGAATGTTTTCAAGCTCGTGTAGTGCCTCGGATAGGCCTGTTTCGGTCCTGTTGATCATGCAAAAGGTGCTCATCGTGTGCCTAAGGCTGTGTGTCAGGCGTTCGGCATCTGTTGTGGCAATGCCGTACTGGGGGAGGGTGATATCCGCCTTCAGGGCCGCCTCAGGCTCTTTCTGCGCTGTGAGGGCTGCCGATGCGCCCGCGATACGTCCGAATACGATGCCGTTGGCGCTTGACAAGCCACCAATGCGGTCGGCGCCGTGCATGCCGCCTGTCGCCTCGCCGCAAGCGTAGAGGCCCTCAATGCCCGTGTGCGCAGTCTTATCGATCTTGATGCCGCCGTTAGCGGCGTGGGCATACATCGCAACGCGCATCTCGTCAGTCGGGGCGATGCCGTGCTCGTCTTGCAGCCAGGTGGCAAAGGTCTGCACAAACTCTGGGACATCCTCGCGGGGGAAGTCGTAGTGGAGTGCCAGGCCTTCGACACCTGCCTGATCGATGACGAGATCGATAGCGCGGGAGGCCAAGCGTGACGTGAAGGGACCATATCCAGAGCGCTGCTCGAGCAGGTCGTTCAGCTTGTCGTCGGCAATATCTACCGGCTGGTCTACATGCACGTAGCGCCAGGTTTTCTCGTTGAAGACCAAGTTACGCCTGGGCTCGATGAAGCCGGGCATCATCTGCATGAACTCTATATTAGTAAGTGTTGCGCCGTGCGCCAGTGCGATGGCCTGCGAGGAGCTGAGCACATCAGCCGACGTAAGGCTGCGCTCGAACAGGCCGCCTGTGCCACCGGCTGCGATGATCGTGGCCTTGGCAGCAAAGGGCACGATTCGATTTTCGGTAAGGTCGTAGAGTACGGTTCCGGTTATTCTGCCGTTCGTGTCCTCAACAAGGTCGATAAGCTCATGGCGGGGGAGCAGGCGAATGCCGAGCGACTCGATCCAGGTCGTCAGAGCGTCCTCAAGGGGCTTGCGGGTGAGGCCGCGCCACATGCGCGTCTTGTGGTCAAAGCAGGGGATAAATTGCTTTTGTTGAGCACTCTTGGCGCTTTGCGGACGCTGGAGCTCAACGCCCAGGTCTTGCTCGAGCCAGTCAATCGCTTGGGGAATGCCGTGGACGAACGTTTGGACGAGTTCGGGGTCGGCGACACCGCCGCCGACGGTCTGGATGGTGTCGATGAGGTCCTGCTCGTCGTCTTCGTCGACGGGACCGATGAGGCCGAGGCCCCAGGTACCCGGGAAGAAGCTCGATCCACTCATGGTCTTGCCGGCGCTTGCCACAGTGACGGTTGCACCCGTGCGTGCCGCTTCGATGGCGGCACAAAGGCCCGCAATGCCAGATCCAATTACCAGTACATCAGTCGATTCCATCGGATTCCTTTCTCGTCCGGCGCATTGTCGCACGGGTGATCGGCAATGGGGCCGCAAAGACTCGTCAAATCGGTAAAGGGCAAATATGGCAGGTGGGCGTCATGGACGCTCTGACGCTCCATCTCTTCACATCTCGTATTTCGCCCCAGCTGATATATCGGCATTAGATACCCTGCGCCAGCGCAAACAAAAAGAGCCGCTACCCGGGTGGATAGCGGCTCCAAAGCTCAACTATATGAGCATCGCGCAAGCGCGATTAGGCCTTGAGGGCCTCCTCGACGGCGACAGCGCAGGCGACGGTGGCACCGACCATGGGGTTGTTACCCATGCCGATGAGACCCATCATGTCGACGTGCGCAGGCACGGAGGAAGAACCGGCGAACTGGGCGTCGGAGTGCATACGGCCCATGGTGTCGGTCATGCCGTAAGAGGCAGGGCCGGCGCCCATGTTGTCCGGGTGCAGGGTACGGCCAGTGCCGCCACCAGAAGCGACGGAGAAGTACTTCTTGCCAGCCTCGAGGCGCTCCTTCTTGTAGGTGCCAGCGACGGGGTGCTGGAAGCGCGTCGGGTTGGTGGAGTTGCCGGTGATCGAGATGTCGACGTTCTCGTGCCACATGATGGCAACGCCCTCGCGGACGTCGTCGGCGCCGTAGCAGTTGACGGCGGCGCGGGGACCATCGGAGTAGGGGATGGTCTCGACGACCTTGAGCTCGCCCGTGAAGTAGTCGAACTGGGTCTTCACGTAGGTGAAGCCGTTGATGCGGGCGATGATCTGAGCGGCGTCCTTGCCCAGACCGTTGAGGATAACGCGCAGCGGCTTCTTGCGAGCCTTGTTGGCGTTCAGAGCCAGGCCGATAGCGCCCTCAGCGGCAGCGAAGGACTCGTGGCCAGCCAGGAAGGCGAAGCACTCGGTGTCGTCGGAGAGCAGCATAGCGCCCAGGTTGCCGTGGCCCAGACCGACCTTGCGGTCCTCGGCGACGGAGCCGGGAACGGTGAAGGCCTGGATGCCCTCGCCGATGATGGCGGCAGCCTCAGAAGCGGTCTTGGCGCCACGCTTGACAGCGAGAGCGCAGCCGAGGGTGTAGGCCCACTCGGCGTTCTGGAAGGCGATGGACTGGGTGTTGTTGACGATCTCACGCGGGTTGAAGCCCTTGTCGGTGCAGATCTGCAGAGCTTCCTCGAGGGAGGCGATGCCGTTGTCGGCGAGGCACTTGTTGATCTTGTCAGCGCGGCGCTCGTAACCTTCGAACGTAACAGTCATAGTTATTTCCCTCCCTTTCTACTCGTGAACCGGGAACACGCTGGCGACGGAGTGAGTCTCCTCGTCGGTGCGCGGGTCGATGTACTTGGCAGCGTTCTCCCACTGACCATAGTGGCCCATAGCGCCAGCGATGGCCTCCTCGGGGGTCTTGCCGGCCTTGACGGCGTCGGTGAACTTGCCGAGGTTCAGGAACTCGAATGCGATGATCTCGTTCTTGTCGTTGAGAGCCATGCGGGTGACGTAGCCCTGAGCGAGCTCGAGGTAACGAGCGCCCTTGGCCTTGGTGCCGAACATGGTGCCGACCTGAGAGCGAAGGCCCTTGCCGAGGTCGTCGAGGGAGGCGCCCACGGGCAGGCCGCCCTCGGAGAACGCGGTCTGGCTGCGGCCGTAAACGATCTGCAGGAAAATCTCGCGCATAGCAACGTTGATGGCGTCGCAGACGAGGTCGGTGTTGAGGGCCTCGAGGATGGTCTTACCGGGAAGGATCTCGGAAGCCATGGCGGCAGAGTGGGTCATGCCCGAGCAGCCGATGGTCTCAACGAGGGCCTCCTCGATGATGCCGTCCTTGACGTTCAGCGTGAGCTTGCAGGCGCCCTGCTGAGGTGCGCACCAACCCACACCGTGCGTAAGACCGGAGATGTCGGAAATCTCCTTAGCCTGGACCCACTTGCCCTCCTCGGGGATGGGTGCGGGGCCGTGGTATGCACCCTTGGCAACGGGGCACATGTTCTCCACTTCCTGTGAGTACTGCATGCCTCTCCTCTCTATCGTGTTGGCGTCCCGTCTGGGGGTCGTGGCTGGCGATTGCCGGGCGACCCTTCGAAAGGGACATGACATGCAGCCCCTATAATACCGCGAAATGCACGGAATATTCGGCGAACGGCTCAGTTTTCGTAGCGAGAAGTCCTGAAGTTTTAATTGAAACGGTTTAACTCTATGTTCTGTGGTCGTGAACTTCCGTAGAGGGGGTCCGTCTTGGGCAAGCTTTTGGTCCGCTCTTGCAAGCGTTGCAGTGGTTGACCTGTTGCAACGGTGCCGTTCGCCGCCTGTTTGCTGCCTTTGGCTGCGCGAGCGTATTGTTTTGCGTGAATGTTTTGATGGCACGCTTCAATCGTGCTGTATTGGATGGTAAGCAGATCCCGGCGAAGGGAGCGCCATGCAGCGCGTTTGGAGAACGGTTACCGGCTTTTACCATGCCTGTGCTCGCGGTGTGGGCAAACAGCTCATCTTTGAGAGCGATGAAGACCGGTGGGAGTTTTTGGAGCTGATGCGCGAGTGCTGTCGGGAGGAGGGTGTGACGGTTATCGCCTGGTGCCTTATGGGCAATCACGTGCATTTGGTGCTTACAGATTACGAGGACAGGATGAGCGCGGCGATGCACCGGTTGCTTTTGACGTACGCGCGGCGGTTCAATAAACGCACGGGGCGCACAGGGCATCTGTTCCAGAACCGTTTTGACCGGCGCTCGCTCGATACCGATTGGCAGGTGATGGAGGCTATTCGCTCCGTACACGCCGATCCGCAGGAGGTGGGCGTTAGCCTAATCGAGCGTTATCCCTGGAGCAGCTTTGCGGAACATCTGCGCTCTTACGACTGTGATGCGGCCGATGCCGCGAGGGGATTTTCTGATCCTTCTTGCGTGCTTGAACTTTTTGGTTCTGCCGAGGGCTTTATTGCCTATTCGCTTTCGACGCCGGACGGTAGCGAGCCGGCGCTGTGCGATATGAAAGAGACAGAGTGGGAACGCCACGCCTTTGCCGACAAGTTGGCGAAGAGCCTCGGGGTTCCGCTCAATGTGGTTAAAACTGCACCGCCGGCGCAGCGCGATACCGTTATTGTTGGATTGAGCAATGCCGGCTTTACGGTGCGCCAGATTGAGCGGTATACCGGGATTGGCAAAAGTACCGTCTCTCGTATCGTGCGCGCCCGCGCGCGAACGGCGATGCGGGCTGGCGGAAACGTGATGTAAGGTCGCCTGTTCATCGCAGCTGGGGTCGTCCATACGCCGCAACCAGCGTTCAAAAGCTTGGTACGGTAACTGCACTTCTTAATATGCATAGAACAATCGTCATCTTGCATAAAATAACGGCTCGGTCCGGGTTTGCCCGTGCCTACCCCCGTCTGCGCCGTGCAAAAAACGGAGTTTTCAGCATCGTGTTGCTGTCGGCACCGCCGCAATCTTGCAACATACGGGTCCCGAAGCTATTGATTCCCGCCGTTGCGCCCCCGAAGCACGTGCCTGCGTCCCGTCAGACCGCGATGCTTGTTCTAAAACACAATATATATGCGCCTAAAGACGTTGATTAACGCTTTCGATGCGTATACACACAGCTTGGCGTGCTGAATACTCGCAAAAATGCACGCCGCTCCCTATGGGACCCGTCTGCGGCAGGCGCGAAGCGAGTCGGAGCTTCGCAGAACGGGGCTTGGCGCATTGCTTGGCGGGCCCGGGGCCCTGCCGCAGGCCTTTGGTGCTGTGGAAAACGCCCGTGCTCGCGTCTGGCTGTGTGGCAAATGTCAGACGGGGCGCCGGACGCGCGGACTTTGTGCGTTCGCGCTCATTAGGTAAAAACAGAGCCGCCCGTATCGGGCGGCTCGGCAATCAAAAACCTTGGATTCGGGGCATAAACTACTGGTTTGTTTGCCCCTCGAGCATGCCGTCGAGGGTGCGCCAGGCGAGCTCGGCGCACTTGACGCGGGCGGGCATGTGCGAGATGTCCTGGAGCTGGGCGGCTTCGTCCAGGTCTTCCAGGTCCTCCTCGGAGAGCTGCTCGCCGCGGATCATGGCGAGGAAGAGCTCTGCCAGGCGGTGAGCTTCCTCGACGGTCTCGCCGGTGATGAGGTCGGCCATGATGTCGGCACTGGCCTGACTGATGGCGCAGCCGTGGCCGGTAAAGGAGGCCTCCTCGATCACGCCGTTCTCGACGCGCAGCTGCAGGGTGAGCTCGTCGCCGCAGCTGGGGTTGATGCCGTCGTGCTCGTGCGTGGGAGCATCCATCTCGTACTTATAGTCGGGGTGCGAGTTGTGCTCCATAAATGTGGTGGAGGTGTACAGATTACCCATTGAACGTGCTCCAAACGTGATGCAGGCCGGCGATGAACTTGTCGATGTCGGCCTTGTCGTTGTAGAAGGCCACGCTGGCGCGGCAACAAGCAAGGTTTTCGACACCCAGCCAGGTAAGCAGCGGCTGCGCGCAGTGGTGACCGGCGCGGATGCAGACGCCGTCCATGTCCATGATGCTCGCGACGTCGTGCGGGTGGATGCCCTTGACGTTAAAGCTCACAACGCCGTGGTGGTTGTCCCAATAGATGGAGCCGATGATTTGGACAAAGTCGAGCTGCATGAGTTCGCCAATCAGATAGTGGACGAGTGCCTGCTCGCGGGCCTGGATGTTCTCGTAACCCACCGTGTTGACCAGGTAGTCGAGTGCCGCGCCCGTGGCGAAGATGCCGGCGGCGTCCTGTGTGCCGGCCTCGAATTTCTCGGGAACGGGCGCCCAGACGGCGTCCTGCTCGGTAACAGATTCGATCATCTCGCCGCCGGTGAGCATGGGCGGCATGGCGTTGAACAGGTCCATCTTGCCCCACAGCACGCCGATGCCCATGGGGCCCATGGCCTTGTGCGCGCTAAAGGCAAAGAAGTCGGCGCCCAGGTCGGCCACATCGACCGGCATGTGCGGCAGCGACTGCGCGCCGTCGACGACCAGATAGCCGCCGTACTTGTGCACGAGCTTGCCGAGGTTCTTGACCGGGTTCTCGACGCCCAGCACGTTGGAGACCTGACCCACGGCCAGAATCTTGGTCTTGGGACCCACCTTGGCCAGGACCTCCTCGGTGGTGAGCTGGCCGGTCTTGGTGGGATAGAGGTAGACGAGCTTGGCACCGGTCTCGCGGCAGACCTGCTGCCACGGAATCAGGTTGGAGTGGTGCTCCATGATGGTGATGACGACCTCGTCGCCGGGCTCCAGCACCGTGGGCGCAAAGCTCTTAGCGACCAGGTTGAGCGACTCGCTGGTGTTGCGGGTGAAGACGACTTCGTTGGCCTGGGCGGCGCCGATGAGGTCGGCGATCTGCTGGCGGACCTTGGCGATGGCATCGGTGGCCTCGACGGACAGCGAATACAGGCCGCGCAGGGGGTTGGCGTTCATGCGCTGGTAGAAATCGCGCTCGGCGTCGAGCACGCAGGCGGGGCGCTGCGCGGTGGCGGCGCTATCGAGGAAGGCGATCTCGGGGTGTTGCTGGAACAGCGGGAACTGTGCCTTGTATGGATTAGTCTCGATGTCGACGGTGGGCCAGCCGCGCGAGGCCTCGTCGCTGGCGTCGAGCTCCATGGGCTCGGGGGCGGTGCAGGTATCGCATTTAACGTGCTCGGTATCGATCATGCGAGCTCCTCTTCAAAGTTATCGATCAGGTTGTTGCCCAGGCGGACGACGGCAGCGCGGGTGCGCTCATCGGTGGCGGAAAGCGCGGCGTCCTCCAGCTTGGCGCGGATGAACAGATCCTCGGCGGCGTTTTGGTCAAGGCCGCGGCAGGCGAGGTAGAACAGCTGCTCGTCGCGGACGTGGCCGATGGTGGCGCCGTGGTTGCCGGCGACGTCGTCCTCGTCGCACAGGATGACGGGGACGGTCTTGTTGTCGACGCCCTTGTTGGCGAGCAGCACGGTCTCGCGCTCGGTGCCGGTTGCGCCCTTGCAACCGTGCACGAGGTCGATGGTGCCGCGGTAGACCTTCTTGGACGTGCCGGTCAGCACGCCGTTGGCGTCGATCTCGCACTCGGTCTTGCGGCCGCGGTGGCGCAACTCGTAGTTAAAGTCGCGCACCTGCTCGCGGGCGCCCAGGTAATCGGTATCGATGGTCACCTTGGCGGTGTCGCCCAGCAGGTCGCCGGCAAGGCCGGTGGCGCTGGCGCCGGCACCCAGGACGGTGTGCTGCACGTTGACGCGCGCGCCCTCGTCCAGGAACAGGCCGGTGTCGTCGAGCGCGATCCAGCTGTCGTCGAGCGTCTGCGTGCAGGTCGCATTGACGGTGGCGTACTCGTGGGCGCACACGCGCAGCACGGAGCCCACGACGCCCTCGCCGGTAACGGGGGAGTCCAGGGCGATCTGCAAGTCGAGCGTTGCCTGCGGGCGGGCGACGACATCGATGGCGGCAATCGCAGCCGCTGCGTCGACGCCACTCACGCGCACGGTAGCCGTGACGTGCTTGTATGCGGGCACATCGATGACGATGCGCTTGGTAGCGTGGTCGGTCAAGTAGGTGTAGGCAGCCTCGCCCATGCCGGTCTCGAATGCCTCGGCGGGGGAAAGTTCCTCCTCGAGCTTGATGGCGCCGGCCTGGTAGACGGAGGTAGCGGGCACGTCGAGCTCGGTCTCGGGCGTGATGCGGGCGCGATCGGCGGCATCACCGGGGGCAGCGGCACGGCGCTCGGGGAAGCGCTCGGCCATGGCTTCCATGGCGGCGTCGAAGGCGTCGGCCGTGCCGGCAAACTGCTCGTCCAGGCCCTCGACCTCAACGGCCTCGGCGGGAGCGGTGACAAGCTCGTCCGAAAGCTCGAGCTTGGTCTGGTTCATCTTGAGCCAACCCCAAGTTGCTGCCGGCATAGCGTTGACCTGCTCGAGCGTGGTGGCAGCGGTGTTGGTTTCCTGTTTCATTATCCGATCGCTCCTTCCATCTCGAGCTTGATCAGGTTGTTCATCTCGACGGCGTACTCAAGCGGCAGCTCCTTGGAGACCGGGTTGGCAAAGCCGTTGACGATCATGGTGCGGGCCTCTTCCTCCGAGATACCGCGGCTCATCAGGTAGAACACCTTGTCGTCGCCGATGCGGCCGATGGTGGCCTCGTGGCCGATGTCGACGTTCTTGGCGCGGATGTCCATGGCGGGGATGGTATCGGAGCGGCTTTGGTCGTCGAGCATCAGCGACTGGCAGCTCACGGTTGCCTTGGAACCCTCGGCCTTGGGCGTGGCCACGATAGAGCTGCGGAAGGTCTGGATGCCGCCGCTCTTGGAGATGCCCTTGGTCTCGACGGTCGCCGAGGTCTCGGGCGCGTTGAGCACGACCTTGCAGCCGGTATCCAGGTTCTGGCCGGCGCCGGCAAAGGTGATGCCGGTAAAGCTCGACCGGGCGCGGCGGCCGTTGAGCACGCTCATGGGGTAGAGGTAGCCCACATGGCTGCCGAAGGAGCCGCTGATCCACTCGATGTCGCCGTCCTCGTCCACACGCGCACGCTTGGTGTTGAGGTTGTACATGTTCTTGGACCAGTTTTCGATGGTCGAGTAGCGCAGGTGCGCGCGCTTGCCCACAAAGAGCTCGACGGCACCGGCATGGAGGTTGGCCACGTTGTACTTGGGCGCGGAGCAGCCCTCGATAAAGTGCAGGTCGGCGTCATCCTCGACGATGATGAGCGTGTGCTCAAACTGGCCGGCGCCCTTGGCGTTGAGGCGGAAGTAGCTCTGCAGCGGGAAGTCGAGTTTGGTGCCCTTGGGCACGTAGACAAACGAGCCGCCCGACCACACGGCGCCGTGCAGGGCCGCAAACTTGTGGTCGGTGGGCGGGATGAGCGTCATAAACTTCTCGTGGATGAGCGGCTCCCACTGCGGGTCGTGCAGGGCCTCCTCGATGCCGGAGTAGACGATGCCCATCTTGGACGCGGTGTCCTGCATGTTGTGGTAGACCAGCTCGGAGTCGTACTGTGCGCCGACGCCCGCCAGGTAGCTGCGCTCGGCCTCGGGGATGCCCAGGCGCTCAAAGGTGTTCTTGATGTCGTCGGGCACCGACTCCCAGTCGTGCTTTTGGTCGGTGTTTGGCTTAACGTAGGTGACGATGTTGCCCATGTCCAGGCCCTCGATGGAGGGGCCCCACGTCGGGTCCGGGAAGCGGTTGAAGATCTCGAGGGACTTTAAGCGCAGGTCGAGCATCCACTGCGGCTCGTCCTTCTTTGCGCTGATCTCGCGCACGATGTCGGGCGTGATGCCGGCATCGAGGCGCTCGAATCCCTCCTCGCCATAGGTGAAGTCGTAGAGGCTGCGGTCGATGTCCGCGACCTCGGTGCGGTTCTTGGTCATTGCATCGCCCCTTTACGCCTGCTGCTCGGCAGCGGCGGCCTCGGCCTGGGCGCGCTGCTCGGCGGCCTCGCGCTCGAAGGTCTCAAAGCCGTTCTTGTCGATCCAGGGGATGAGCGAGGCGTCGTCCTCGCGCACGATGTGGCCCTTGACCATAACGTGGACGCGGTCGACATCCAGATGCTCCAGGATGCGCGTGTTGTGCGTGATGATGAGCATGGAGCCGTCGCAGCTCTTGCGGTAGGCGTCCATGCCGTGGCTGACGGTGGACAGGGCGTCGACGTCCAGGCCGGAGTCGGTTTCGTCCAGGATGGCGAGCTTGGGCTGCAGCAGCAGGAGCTGGAGCATCTCGACCTTCTTCTTCTCGCCGCCCGAGAAGCCCACGCCCAGCTCGCGGTTGAGGTAGGCGGTGTCCATGTTGAGCTCGGCCGCGAGCTCCTTGACGCGACGGCGGAACTCCTTGCCCTTCATCTCCAGGCCGGGGCGGCCGGCGATGCTGGCGCGCAAAAAGCTCGACAGCGGCACGCCCGGGATCTCGACCGGAGCCTGGAAGCTCAGGAACAGGCCGGCGCGCGAACGCTTGTCGGTGGTGAGCTCGGTGATGTCTTGGCCGTCAAAGACGATGCGGCCGTCGTTGACCGTGTAAACGGGGTCGCCCATGACCAGGTGGCCGAGGGTGGACTTGCCGGCGCCGTTGGGTCCCATCAGCACGTGGGTCTCGCCGGCGGCGACGTTAAGGTTGACGTTGTGGAGGATGGTCTTCTCGTCCACGGAGGCGGTCAGACCTTCGATGGAAAGCAGCGGATTTGCGCTCATGCTGTCCCTCTCTGTATATGGTGTACTCATAGGTGTACTAAACCCTAGGAATCTTCTCGGAATAAAGTTACTATGGGTTCGGCGTTAGTCAAGGGAAAACCCGACTAATCCACTCGACTTTTTAGATGAGGGACATAAAATCAGGTTTGTTTGCCCCGCGTGCATAGGATTTGGGCAAACAAGCCTGGTTTTGTCCCAGTAACGATGGGAGGGTAGGTATGCTCATTTCTTCTAAGGGCCGCTATGCCCTCCGACTGATGATCTATATCGCGGCGCTGGGCGACGCCGAGGGCAAGATTGCCCTGCGCGAGGTTGCCGACCGCGAGCATATCTCGCAAAAGTATCTGGAGCAGCTGGTTCGTCCGCTTATGAAGGCGGGCCTGCTTAAGAGCGTGCGCGGCAAGGGCGGCGGCTACATGATGGCCAAGGACCCGGCCGAGGTGCGTGCCGGCGACATCCTGCGCGCCGTCGAGGGCAGCACGGCTCCGGTGGCGTGCGACGGCATCGACAACAGTTGCGCCCGCAGCGATCTGTGCTCGACCGTCAAGTTCTGGCGCGGTCTGGACGACGTGATCGAAAAGTACGTCGACGGCGTGACGTTGGCCGACTTGGCCGCCGTCCCCGAGATCAACTTTGACATTAAGCTGTAGGTTGAGCGCAATTCCTTAAGATTTCGCGGAGGGTTGTTGCCGTTTACCGAGGGGTTGTTGTGCAACAACGGGCGAGCTGCAATACTTAGTTTTATCTTTGCAAACTGCACTTTAACTACACCAATGCAGGGAGGATCTTATGCAGCCCAAGCATTCTGCTATTGTCGCGGGCCTGACGCTGGCGCTTTCGTTTAGCGCCGTTACCGCGCCCGCGCCCGCCGCTGCCGAGGAACCCACGCCGGGCGTTGCCTCGGATGCCACCGATATCGACAAAGGCCTCTACACCCAGCAGTCCTTCTCGGGCGTGCTGAGGTCGGTCCAGGGCGTTTCGTTTGTAAACGTGACTCCCGAGATGAAGTACTTTACCAAGTACGAGAGCCATGGCAACTACAACCAGGGCTTTTCGTATGGCGACGGTTATAACGCGCTGGGCTATTACCAGTTCGACCGCCGTTGGTCGCTCATTCCGTTTATGAAGCAGGCCTACAACTACAACCCCGAAAAATACAGCATGCTCAAGGATGCGATTGATCGCGGCAGCGAGATTTCCAACGCGAGCAATGCCATGTACGAGAACGGCCAATTTACCGAGCTGGGCCATATCGCGCAGGATGCCTTCCAAGGTGCGTACAACACCGATCCTGTTGAGTTCTCAGCACTTCAAGATGCCTATGCGTACAACTCGTACTATGCGGTGACCGAGGCGTGGCTCAAGAGCGGCCTGGGCATTGATATTTCGGGCCGCGCCGATTGCGTTAAGGGCATGGTGTGGAGCATCACCAACATGTGCGGCACCGGTGGCTGCAGGGACTTTTTCCGCTGGGCGAATCTTTCCAACGATATGTCCGACCGCGAGTTTGTGACGGCGCTCTCCAATAGCGTGGTCAACAATGTCGCCACTAAGTTTTCGAGTCAGCCCCAGTATCATGAGGGCTGGAAGAATCGTTATAAAAATGAGCTGAAGGACTGCTTGGTTTTTATCGCCGAGGATGAGGCTGCCGCTGCGACGCCCGTGCAGCCCGAGCCCACACCGGCGCCCTCGCCGACACCTGATTCGAATGGCGACTCGAGTGACGATGTCAACGATGACAGGATGGATGCGCCCTCGACCGATGCTGACGGTAATGGCTCTGCTGGCGGCACTACCAACGACGGCTCTACCTCGAACGGCTCCGATTTGAACGGCTCTGCTGCGGGCGATTCGTCTTCAAGCTCTGCCGGCAATACGGACAGCGCCGCCTCTGGTTCGACCGACGCTGGTTCCTCTGATTCTTCCACTGGTTCGAGCGATTCGTCCGTTGGCACCGGCTCTAACAACGGCTTCGGCTCTGACGCAACCCCTGATTCCGATGCTTCCAAGGACGACTCGAATAAGGCGCCGGACGCTCCCGTTGCTTCGCCGGACAAGAAGCCTTCTTTCTCCGTGCAGCTTGGTTCTACGTTGGGCTCTTCGCTGATGGCTGGCGTCAATAATGGCTCGACTCAGAACAAGGACAACTCTGATCAGGTTTCCATGGAAAAGACCGAGGCCGCAAAGGGCGACTCAAAGGACAAGGCTTCCGAGAAGGCTGAATCCGATAAGGGTCCTAGCTCTGATGAGAAGGGCGACAAGTCCGCTCAGAAGAAGGACGAGGATAAGAAGTCTGAATCTGAGAAGAAGGACGAGAGCAAGACCGAGGGCGAAAAGAAACAGTCCGAAGACGACGACAAGAGCGGCGCTGATAACCAGGTTCAGGAGCAAAATGACTCCAAGACGGTGACCACTACAACCACGACGACTACAACGACCAAGTCATCTGGCGGCAATATGCCCAAGACGGGCGACTTGATCGTGATGGCGAGCCTTGCCAGTGCGAGCTTGGCTACGCTGGGCGCTACGTCCATCGTGAGCGGTAAGCATAAGCTCGATCAGCAGAAGAAAGCTTCTGGGGAGGACAGCTCGGAGGAGTAGCCTCTCGGTTGCCAGATAACTAAAGAGTCGGAACGGGGTCCGGTGCGAATGCATCGGGCCCCGTTTTTTGTTGTGCAACGATTAGTTGTGCCCCCTCACACCTCTTGTTGCTACCGTTGCCCGATATGTTCGCGCGGCGACATCGGTACGCGCGAGGCGGTCATTACAATTGGCATCGTGCTGCGATTTAGGGGGGAACGTTTTGGTGTCTGAACAGGCAAATAATGGTTGTGCTGCCGGCTTTGGCGTGCGTTTGATCGGCTGTGATGACGATGCGATTTTGCCCATTGGCATGCACGACTATGCGGAAGCTCTTGGTTGCTGCATGCTGGTCGACAAGACCATGTTTATTGCCGATGTGTTGGACTGCGACGCGTCCGTTGTGGTGTGCTGTCGACCCGAGGGTTTTGGCAAGAGCATGAACTTGTCGATGCTCAGGGCTTTTCTGGAGCGTCCAGCGGTCGGTCGCGCTGGTCAGCGTTTGTTTGCCGATGCTCAGATTTGGGATGCAGACGGCGGGCGCTATCGGGATGAGTACGCTTGCTATCCGGTGATATCGCTGGACTTTTCTAGCGCTGCGAGGCGTGGCCCCGCTGTTGCCGGCGCCGTGCGCGATGCCCTTTCGGGCGAGTGCGCTCGATTGTTGGCGCTCTTGGAGGCTCCGGATTTAGCTCGAGACAAGGTGCGTCACATCGAACGCGTTGCGCGTGGCGCGGCGAGCGAGGATGAGGTCGCCTCGGTGCTTGGCGTGCTCATTGGGCTGCTGGAGATGGCCTGCGATGAGCAGGTTGTATTGCTCGTTGATGGGTACGACGCGGCGTGGTTGGGCCGTGCGAGCGCGAGGGGCGCTTCCGGCGCCGATCCGGCAGGGCTATTCGATCGTGTGCTGTTCGACGCCATTGCCACTGCGCGCGATTCGTTGCGGCTGACGTGTCTGATGGGGGAGCGTCCCAGTCCTGCCGAAGCGGCGCTTTCGTCGCGCAGTTGCTCGTATTGTCTGTCGACGCCGCTTTCGACGTGGTGTGACCGTTGGTTCGGCTTTTCGGATGCCGAGGTCCAGGCTCTGTTGAATCGTGCTGGGCGCGAGGAAAACCTTGATGATGCGCGTGAATGGCTCGAGGGATATCGGTTTGGCAGGGTCTATTGCTCGAGTCCGGCGCGCGTGATCGGTTTTCTGGACCGAGGCTGCACGGCGCCTGTGCGCGCCGATCTGTATGGGTATGCGGATTGCCTGAGTAGGGTAGTTGCCGGGTGGAATCTCGACCGCCTTTCGGTCTTGTTTGATTTGCTCGAGGCCCATGGGTGCGCTGAGGTCCCGCTTTGTTTGGGCACTGCAGAGCCAGATGTCTCGCCTGACGATGGCATGTGGACAGCGCTGTATCTGTCCGGTTTTCTCACGACGGATATGACTGAGGAGCCAGAACATGGCGATCGCCTCCGTGCTTTGCGATTGCCCAATAACGAGCTTCGCCAGGCCTTGCGTCTAGTGATTATTGAGTGGTTTGAGTGTGCTGCCGAAGACATTCGAGACGTCGATGCGTTTCGCGACGGGTTGTGCCGTGGGGACGAGGATACGGTGAGGCGGGCGCTAAGCCGCATCCTGGGAGATGCGGGAATCGGTGCGACCGACCCAGATGCGCCGCTGCCATATCATCTGCTCTTGCAGGGGCTCTGCTTTGGCTTGCCGGGCTATGCCAATCCTGCCTCGAGGCGAAAGTGTGGCGCGGGTCGCTGGGACATCCAGGTTTTCCCTACGGGTGCTGTGTTCGACGTAGCAGATACGATTGGCATGCTGGACGAGCGCCCGCTGATAACGATTAACTTGATGTATGACCCCGATGTGGATGCGCTGGGCCTGGAATTGCTGGCCGTGCAGTCGCTACTCGACATAGAGCGCGACGGCATCGACGAAATCCGTGTGCCGCGCCCCGGCGTGGGTCGCATGCGCTGGGGGTTCGGTTTTGATGGGCAGCATGTGGCTACGGTGTGCCAGCGGCTTTAAGCGCTGAGGTGTTTCCGGCTTCCGTTACTCTGCGTCCTTCATGGGCGGCATGGGCTCCCAGTCGGGGTCCTTGATAATCTTGCGGGCGTCTTTCATGCCACGGCGCAGCGCCGGGATGCCGGTCTTAAAGCACTTGTCAACGGCAGCCAGGCGAATGAATTCCTTGCAGAAGGTCGCGGCGTTGCCCAGACGGAACAGCACGGGGTGATAGTCGCCGTAGATCTGCATGTAGCGGGCGAGGAAGCCTCGGTTGCGCATAATGTAGTAGCGGTTGGTGTCGCTCGTGGAGTTGAGCTGGCGCTTGCCGGCGATATCCCAGTTAGAGACGGCGCGGGCGCGCTTGAGAACCACGTCGGCAACAACGGCGGCGGAGAAGTGCTGGCTGGCCACGTAGCCATAGCAGGCATCGTCGCCGTAGATAAAGAAGCGCGCGTCGGGCAGGCCGATCTTGTCGACCACGCGGCGCGAGAACATGCCGCCCTCAAAGCACAGCTGGTTCATGGTGCGGTAGCCCTCGGGACCCAGATCCCACTTGGCGACTGGGTTGGGAATGCCGAGCGAAAGGATGAGTTGGTATTGCCAAAAGAAGGCGCCGCCGTCAAAGTCTAGGCGCGAACCCTGGATGACATCGTAGCGGTCGGTCCACTTGGCAAGACGCTCGATGCCTTCGGGGATGACGAGCACGTCGTCGTCCATCACCCAGAACCACTGGGCGCCCAGGTCGTAGGCGCATTTAGTGCCGGCGGAGAAGCCGCCCGCACCGCCGCCGTTTTCGAGCTGCGGGGCGTAGATGACGCGGTCGGTGCCGCCCTGCGCGTCGGGCTGCTCGGTGTCGATGCCCCACAGGTTGGCCAGGCGCTCGTTAAATGCGGCGCACATGGCCTCGGTCTCGCGCGAATTTTCGTTATCGACAATCACGATGCGCCAGGGCGCGGCAGTGAGCTTGGTCATAGAGTCGAACAGGTTGGCCAGGAGTTCCTGGCGCTTATAGGTGACGACAACGATGGCGAGCTTGTCGATGGGGGCGGGAAGGGTTGAAGGCATGGGGCAATATATCCTTTCACGCGCGGCGGGCGAGCGCTGCACGGAAGCTATCGAATACGTCCTTGGGACTGTCCTATTGTAAAGGCTCGGCGCACCTTGGCGGCAAGCTTTGAATAAAACGCAGGAACCTGCCATGGGCCCGCCGCATGATGTGGGGCTGCTTTGCCCGCAAGAGGCTCCATAGATTATATAAACGCCCGCTGGCGCGCTGACCCTTTGATACCATGAAACGACAGGTATTTCCTAAGGAGCACATTTGTCTACTAACGCCTCTGGCAGCCCTGTTCTGTCGCTACTTATTCCCATTTACAATGTTCAGCGCTACCTGCGCGAGTGTCTCGATTCCGCCATGGCGCAGACGCTCAAGGATATTGAGATCATCTGCATTAACGACGGGTCGACCGACAACTCGCCGGCGATTATCCGCGAGTATATGGAGCGCGATGGGCGCGTCAAGATGATCGACAAGGTCAACAGCGGCTACGGCGACTCAATGAACCACGGTCTGGAGATGGCGCGTGGCAAGTACGTTGGCATCTTGGAGTCCGATGACTTTATGGCGCCCGACGCACTCGAAAAGCTTGTCTCGGCCGCCGATAGCAATAATGCCGACTTTGCGAAGGCTAACTTTGATTTCTACTGGTCTAAGCCCGAGGAGCGCCGTTCGCTGCACGAGATGTTTAAGGCCAAGGACTGCGGCAAGCCGGTGCACCCGAGCGATACGACTCAGTTCTTTAAGCAAAAGCCGTCGATTTGGTCGGCCGTGTACCGTCGCGATTTTCTTGAGCGCAACGGCATTAAGTTCCTGCCGACTCCGGGGGCATCCTTTCAGGACACGTCATTCGCCTTTAAGGTGATCGCGTGCGCCGATAAGGCTGTTTACCTGCATGATGCCGTGTTGTCTTATCGCCAGGACAACGAGAATTCCTCGGTCAATTCTTCGGCTAAGGTCTTTTGCGTCAATTCCGAGTATGCCGAGATTGAGCGTTGGATTCGAGAGGATTATGCCCGCGACCACGCAAGCGGCGATGTCGCGCGCATGCTCAAGTTCAATCAACTCATTAAGTACGATTCGTACATGTGGAACTACGTGCGCCTGGCGCACAAGTTCTATAAGGAGTTCCTGGTTCAGATGGCCAAGGAATTTCAGGCGGCCTTGGACGCCGGGGACTTTTCGCTTGACGACCTCAAGCCGTGGAAGCGCGCAAATCTCGCTGCCATCCTCAAAGATCCTGAGGGCTGGGTTGACGAGCATCCGAGTTTTGCGACGGATGGTGCCTTGGGGCGTGCTAAGTATTACGCCTCGGTTGGAGGCCCAGGCGTGGTCGCCGCCTTCCTCATCGAATCGCTGAGGGGGTAGGTCGGCATGGGAGAGGCCTCGTGTCCTAAAGCTACCATTGTCGTCCCCGTTTACAACTCTGCGCGCTCCATTCAGCGATGCCTCGATTCGCTGTTGGCCCAGTCTGAGCGTTCGATTCAGGTTGTCTGCGTCAACGACGGTTCGACTGATGATTCGTTGAACGTGTTGCGTCGGATCGCGCAGGCCGACGATCGCGTACTGGTGATTGACCAGGAAAACGCGGGCGTCTCGTGTGCTCGAAATGCCGGCATCGATGCCGCCGTGGGCGGGACCGTCTTTTTTGTGGACGCCGACGATTACATCGATGCCCAGACGGTCGAGCGCGTGCTGCATGCCATGGAGTCTGCGGATGCCGAGGCCGCCGTTTTTGGCGGCGTCTGTGAACCTGCCGATGCTGCCCCCAAACGCGTCCAGCAACTCATGAGCCCCAAAGCTGGTACCTTCGGCGCCCGCGATCCTCAACTGCTGTTCCATTCGAATGCGCAGCCCTATGCCTGCCGTGCGGCTTTTTCGCGCGAGCTGCTCAATCGCGAAGGCATTCGCTTCGCCCCCGGTTTGGCTTTGGGCGAGGACGTCGTCTTCCAATTTGCGGCTTATGCGCTTGCCCGCAGGACCGTCGTCATGCCTGACAAGTTCTACCACTACGTGATGGAGAGCGAATCGGCGACGCACGAGTTCAACAGTGCCGAGGCGCGCGCCAAAAAGCTTGACGCCCACATGAAGATGCTCGAGGAGGTCTTGGAAGACTGGGCGGCCTATGGTCTTTTGGACCTGTGTCCCGGCGAGCTGATAACTTGGTTTTTGGACCTAATTGTGTTCGATCTGGCGCGCTTGGATGCCGATGACTTCCATCGCGTGGCGGCTCGCGTCAACATGGACCTCACGACGTTTTTGGGAACGGAGTGGGCGGATATGCCTGCTAAGGGTGCCGTTCGCCGTGTTGCCCACAAGCTCGTTGCGGCGACCTCGGGCGTTTCGATGGCAGACGCCACGCTGTTCTATCTTTCGACTCGCGGTCTCAAAGCCTGCCTGGAGCGCTTTCTATAATTCCAAGCGCTGCCGCCCGCCGCAACTCGGCTGCTAAAATAACCCTGTTACACGCTATTCAACGGGAGGTTCTCTTGCAGAACTCTGATACCCCTAAAGTTTCGCTGCTTGTCCCCATTTGCAATGTCGAGCGCTATCTGCGCGTGTGCCTCGATTCCGCCGTGGCGCAGACGCTCAATGACATCGAGATCATCTGCATCAACGACGGCTCCACCGATAGCTCGCCGGATATCATCCGCGAGTACATGGAGCACGACCCCCGTGTAAAGATGATCGACAAGGCCAACAGCGGCTACGGCGACTCGATGAACCGTGGCCTGGAGATGGCGCGCGGTGAGTACGTGGGCATCCTTGAGTCCGACGACTTTATGTTTGAGGATTCGCTTCAAAAGCTGGTCGCCAAGGCCGATGCTGAGCATGCCGATGCGGTAAAGGGCGACTTTTATCTGTATTGGTCCACGCCCAGCGAGCGACGTGAGCTGTTTGGGATTATCGACGAGCATATGACGGGCGCCGCGTATCGCCCCGTCGATCGCCCGGGCATCTTCTACCGCAAACCTTCCATTTGGTCGGCTATCTATCGGCGCGCGTTCCTCAACGACAATCAGATTCGCTTCCTTCCCACGCCGGGTGCCTCGTATCAGGATGCGGGTTTTAACTTTAAGGTCTGGGCATGCGCCGAGCGTGCTGCGTTTATCGCGGACCCCATTTTGTGCTATCGCCAAGACAACGAGAAGAGCTCCGTTAATTCGCCCAACAAGGTATTTTGCGTGTGCGACGAATACGCCGAGATGCAGCGCTTTTTGGATGAACGCCCCGAGCTTAAGGCTCAGCTTCAGGGTATTTTAATGCGCATGAAGGTCGATACGTACCGTTGGAACGATGAGCGCCTGGTCGATGAACTGCGCGAGCAGTTTTGGAAGAAAGCCTCGTCCGAGCTCAAGGCCGACTGGGATGCCGGTCGCTTTGATCTGTCGCTGTTTGATCCGCGTGGCGAGACCGACTTGCGCCTGATGGTCAAGTCGCCCCGCGCCTATATCGATTCGCGCTTTGACTTTAAGAAGCCGGGCAAGCTCAATACGTTTAAGCATTACTTTAAGATTGGCGGCCTGCCGCTGGTCTGGCGTGTGCTGACATATCAGTGCACCTACGGCGACAACCCGCACCCCGATGACGTTCCGGCCGCACAGTAGGAGCGAGTGACTATGGCTACCCCCAAGATTTCCGTTGTCGTTCCCATCTATAAAGTGGAGGAGTGCCTGGCCTGGTGCCTGGACTCCCTGCTTGCGCAGGACATGCCCGATTGGGAAGGCGTGCTGGTCAACGATGGCTCGCCGGACGGCTCGCGCGATATTGCGGCTGCCTATTGCGAAAAGGACGCGCGCTTTACGCTGGTCGATAAGGAGAACGGCGGCCTGTCGAGTGCGCGTAATGCAGGCATCGCCGCGTCCACGGCGCCTATCGTTGCGTTTTTGGATTCCGACGACCGATTTACGCCCGATGCATGCCGCGTGATCGTCGATGCCTTTGAGCGCGAGGACTGCGACGTTTTGACCTTTGGCGCGAATCCGTATCCGCTTGAGGCGGGGTATCCGTGGCTTAACTATGTGCTGAGCCCGCGCGATGTGTCGTTTGAAGGCTATAGCTCCGACCTACTGTTTAAGGAAGCATCTCGCCCGTTTGCATGGCGCACCGCCTGCAAGCGTGAGTTTTTGCTGGGCAACGGGATCGTGTTCGACGAAACCGTTAAGTATGGCGAGGACCAGGTCTTCGATTTTGCCGTGTACGGTCGTTCGCACAAGACCGCGCTTATCTCGAACAAGCTGTATGATTACCGCGTGGCGCGCAAGGGTTCGCTCATGGACACCATGCGCTACGACGACGAGACGCGTCTGCTGGAGCACGTGAAGATTTACTCTGCGGTGCTGGCTGACTGGCAGCGCGACGGTCTCGATGCTCAGCATGCCGATGACCTGGCGTACTTCCTCTGCGATCTGGTGCTGTACGATGCGCTCAGGCTGTTGAGTACGGATTGCGGCAAGGTGTTTGCTGCCGTTGCCACGGCGCTTGCCGGTTCTGCCGTGGGCAGCGATGCTGCGCTCGCACAATGCGCTCCTTCTGTTGCTGCTATGGTGCGTGCGGCGCTTACCAGCAAGGCCCCCAATGTCCGTGCGTGCAAAAAGCTCATGTTCGATTACGATGTCTTGAGGTTTGGGCGCCTGGGTGCCTGCAAGCGCGTGGCAGCGAACGCCCTGGGAAAGCGAGAAGTGTAGATGAGTATCAAGCGTTTGGCACTTTGCCGCAGCCAGGGCCGTCTTTTTGTGCTGCTTCGTTTTGCCGGTCAGGATGTCGCCGCGCTTATTGAGCGGGAGGCCTCTCAGGCGTTTGCCCATGCGACTACGAGCGGTTCTTGTTTGCCGTCACTGGTGCTCCCGGTCGATCATGGCCGTGTGCTGGCGCTATGCCCTTCTGTTTCCGATTACGAGCGCGAGCTCGCCGTTTTGGTGCTTCCGTTTTTGGATGGCTCGTCGATGGATGCCGTTTTTGCATCCGGTGGCCAAAGGTTGGGCTCTATTCGTCTCGATAGCCGCGTGGCCAAATTGGAATCCAAGATTAACTACAAAGCAAAGCCTGCGCTGTGCGCGCTTATCCGCGATGCGCAGCGTGGCGAACACTGCGGCCGCTACGAGATCGATGCCATTCGCTATTTGCCGGCAGACGTCGGCGCGGTGTGGCGCTATGAGGTTACCTGGGCGGGAGACCCCCAGTGCGCGCCTGAGCTCCAGATCTTCGATACGCATATGAATGCCATCGATGTTACCGTGCATGTGTTTGAATCGCAGGTCGATGTTCCGCAGCAGAACGGATGCCGCATCAATAAATCGTATCTGAGTGTTGAGATGCCTCAGGATATACGAGATTTTGTCGCGATCGTGAGCGATCCCACAGAGCGGATCCAAAGCGGGTTTTGCGCCATGGATGGTCGCCTGTACAACGGCATGGTCGACGACAGCTGGAACCGTATGAAGGACGCGCGTGCAGACGACGCAGCTTATCGACGTTGGTTTGAGCAGCATCGCGCAAAGCCGGGCGATTTGGCGTGCCAGCGTGTCGCTTCGGCGGCCTTTGCCTATAGACCGCTCGTGAGCATTGTGGTGCCGTGCTACAAGACTGATCGGGTCTACCTGCGCGAG
Organism: Collinsella sp. AM16-21; assembly: GCF_003471905.1. Classification (NCBI taxonomy): domain Bacteria; kingdom Bacillati; phylum Actinomycetota; class Coriobacteriia; order Coriobacteriales; family Coriobacteriaceae; genus Collinsella; species Collinsella sp. AM16-21. The sequence continues at coordinate 37,337 of NZ_QRKJ01000007.1, read as the reverse complement.
CTGCTGGAATCGGTGCAAGCCCAGAGCTATGACAACTGGGAATTGCTGCTTATGGACGCCTCGCCCGAATGGGACGCGGTGGCCACCCTTGCGGCAGGTGCCAACGACGAGCGCATCCGTCGCATCGAGCTTCCCGGCAACGGCGGCATTGTGGTCAACACCAACGCAGGTATCGAGCAAGCGACAGGCGACTACATCGCTTTCTTGGACCACGATGACATTCTGGAACCGGACGCGTTATTCCAGTATGTTTCCGCGCTGAACAAGGCGGCCGAGGGCGAGCGTCCCCAGGTCCTGTTCTGTGATGAGGACATGTTCCAGAAAACGGGGGAGTGGGGCCAGCCGGTCTTTAAGACCGTACTCAACGTCGACCTGCTCTATAGCCATAACTGCGTGACGCATTTCCTGATGGTGGAGAAGGCGCTCATCGATCACATTGGTATGTCCCCAGAAGACGTTGCGGGCGCCCAGGACTACGACTTGACGCTTCGCTGCCTTGCAGCCGGCGCGCGCTTTGAGCACGTTGCGCATGTGCTGTATCACTGGCGCGTGCATCCGGGATCGACCGCCGATGGCTCTGCCGATAGCAAGCCGTATGCCATTGAAGCGGGTCGTCTTGCGCTGCAGCGCCACTTTAACGCGCTGGGCGTTCACGGAACGGTCGAGGAGACCGAGACGCCGTTTGTCTACCGCATGCGCCATGCGCTGCCGGAGCCTGCGCCGCTGGTGAGCATTGTGATCCCCACCAAGGATCACATTGAGACGCTCGATGCCTGTGTGATGTCGATCGCCCAGAAGGCCACGTATACCAATTACGAGATCGTCTTGGTGGAGAACAACAGTGAAGCCCCGGAGACGTTTGCGTATTACGAAACCCTGCCAGAGCGCGTGGCTGCAGCATCCGAAGGCAAGGGCATCGCGCGCGTTGTGTACTGGCCGGGCGAGTTCAATTACTCTCAGATCATCAATTTTGGTGTGAAGCACGCCAAGGGTGACTACCTGCTGCTGCTGAACAACGATACCGAGGTCATAAGCCCGGACTTTATCGAAGAGATGATGGGCTATCTGCAGCGTCCCGATGCGGGCGTGGTGGGCGCCAAACTCTACTTTGCCGATCATCTGGTGCAGCATGCCGGCATTTTGATTGGCGTGCGTGGCGCACTTGCCCATGCCAACCAGGACTTCTCGGCAAAGCGCGAGGGCTATCTTGCCCGCGCTGTGCGCCCGGGCAACTTTAGCGCCGTAACGGGTGCCTGTCAGATGGTCCGACGCGACGTATTTGAGCGGGTCGGAGGCTACGACGAGGAATTCGCCGTCGGCTTTAACGACGCGGACTTTTGTCTGCGCGTGTGGGAGGCGGGCTATCGAACCATCTATACGCCCTATGCCGAGCTGTATCACTACGAGTTCACCTCGCGCGGCAGGGAAGAGGCCAACGAGAAAAAGCTGCGCCGCTGGAAGCGCGAGCAAGCGCTGTTCATGCAGCGCTGGCCAGAGTTCTTCCTCGATGGCGATCCGTGGTTGGGGCCAAACCTATCTGCCGAGAGTGAGTATTTCTCGGTCTAAGGCAATGGGTTTAGGAAGTCCTGAACTTTCTTTCGCTATGAGCTTGGAAGAAAGCAATGGTGGACTACTAACTAAGTCATATTACGAAAGCTCGATACTTCCGCGATAAGTTTATACAAGCTTATACAGCTCGATATTATTCGATATAAGTAGATATCGCACTTGCCTTTGCCGGCTTACCCGCCGGCGTTATGGATCTTATTAACGGCAAGGCGCTTACGTTCTTGCGTCGTGCCCTCTCCGAAGATCTGGCGCCTATCAACCAGGTGGAGGTAGCGCTCTCTATGGGCGATAGCTTTGTCGCGACTGGTTTGACCATAGAGGACGATCTTCTGTCGAGAGCCGCTAAGGCCACTAAGGGCTATGCCTATCTGGTGCAACTGGTCGGTTACTCCATTTGGCAACGCGCCAACTTGCATCGTGCCAAAAGTGCCATTGTGAGCGAGGGCGACGTCACCGAAGGCATTGCGCTGGCAGAGGCTCGTTTTCACGATGTTGTTCACGAGCCCGCGATTTCTGGACTTGGACTCAACGATATCAAATACCTTTTGGCCATGTGCGAGGATAAGCAGCAGTCCAAATCATCTGAGATTGCTAAACGCATGGGTAAAAAGACCAATGAGGTCAGCTCTATTAGGGCTAAGCTGCTTCAAAGAGAGGTTATTCAAGCTCCGCAGAGGGGCTACGTGCAGTTTGCCGTGCCGGACCTAGATATCTATCTGCGAGAGAACGCCGCGGAGATTCTCGAGCGGTTCTAAATCGAGGCATGAATAGCCGCCGGTTAACTGCCCTTGTCGACTTGGCTCGCGTCCCCCCAATCTAGTAGACTCTGAACCGTTGCTAGATTGGGGGGGGGGGGATTTTCCATGAAACGCTCCATGAAACGAGTTTCCGGGGCCGTTCGGATGCCGTGGCGCAGCAGGGACTTGAGCTTCTCGGCGAACACCTGCTCTTTCGAGTTCGCAAGCAGGCAGACGCCCTCCTGCCGGTGTGCCACGTCGAACCACAGCTCGTCCTGCTCCATCGCAGCGCTCGCGTGGACCCCCAGGTCGAGCTTCGTGTCGAACGTGCTGCGCCCGTCGCTGACCTTGAGGTTGACGCGCCTGCCCTTGTAGTCCTGCTGCGACAGCTCCTCTATCTCGCCGGCGATGCGGACGGTTACGCCGTCGCCGAGGTTCGAGAGGGCGGACACAAAGGAGCGAATGGAGGCGTCGTTCATCGGGTACCGCACGAAGTCGAGGTCTATGTCCTGGGTTGCGCGGCGCCCGCTCCCCGACAGCGCGCACATCAGGACCCCTCCCTTGACCGTCACTCGGTCGCGCATGCTGGATGCCGCCAGCTTTGAGAGGATCACGTCCTGGCAGACGCGCGCGGTCGCGTTGAGGCAGGAGTAGCCCTCCTCGCGCTCGTAGCGCGCCCTCATCTCGTTCAGGTCCATCAGAATACCTCCTCCATGGCGCGCTCGAGGTGTGCCTCGCCGTGCGGGATTGCCTCCGCGTAGTCCTGCAGCCTGTATATGTCCAGCCGCTCCGACCGCCTGCGGAACGAGGCGACGGCCTCCCGGTAGAGGTCGTAGGGCAGCTTGTTGCGCGAGCGCATGAGCTCGAGGAGCATGCGCTCGGGGTCGTAAGCGGCAAGCTCGGTCCCGTCCACCGAGACGGTCGACCTCCCGACGCCCAGCCATCCCTCCGGGATGAAGTGCTGGCGCACGGCGGCGTCGCGTATCTTGGTCCCACCGCGCTTCGTGGCCAGGTCGATCTGGTCGGGGGGCGCGGTCACGAGCCCGTGGGCGTAGAGCGCGGTCTGCCCGGTCAGGATGCCCCCGGGGTAGCGCTTCGCGATCACGGCGAGGGCGTCCTCGTCCCGGTTGGTCGAGTACATCCCTCGGCCGACGGGGTGGAGCGTTCCTTCCGACACCGCCTTGCGAACGCGGTACCTGCTCCCGAGTTCAGCCAGCGCCTCCCGGTAGGTGATCACCATGCCGACCTCCCCTCGAAAGCCATATAAGCCTACATCTGATGACAATTGTAGGCTTATATGGCTTTTCATGGAACGACTCATTGCGGCACCTCCCTCGCCATGACGGTGCCTTACTTTGATGGCCCTTTCCTCGTTTGCATCTGCTATATGAAGGAACGTCGATTCTGGTGCTCGGGCGAAGGCGCTACGCGATGAAATTCTCCACCAGCGTAACCATGGAGTCCTTCTCGCTTGGGTCAGAGAGGGCAATCATGAGCGTCATGGCCGCGAGCGCGTTGCCCTCCACGCGGAGTCTTTCGCCGTTGCGCAGCATCCCGTTCTTGTCGAGGAAGTGAATGAAGAGCGCCGCTGCAGAGCGCTTGTTGCCATCCAAGAATGGATGGTCCTTCACTACGAGGTAGAGAAGGTTGGCGGCCTTTGCTTGAACGGAGGGATATAGGTCTTGGTCGCCAAAGCCCTGATAGAGGGCGCTGATGATTCCGGCGAACTGGTTGTCCCGCTCTCGTCCGAACAGGGTGGACGACGAGTAGAACGGTAGGCTGCGGACGACTTCGAGGGCTTCGGTGTAACCGAGCTCCCAGTTGGGCTCGTTGCCCTGGGGCGCCTTCATCCTTCCCGTGTCGTATTCATCGAGCAGAGTCAGGCTCGGAAGGTACTTCTGTAGAATTTCTGCCGCACCGGAGAGTTCCGGAGTACTCGACCTCTCGAGGACCTTGAAGACCGTTCCGAGCGCCTCGAGTCTCTTTTGGTTGATGGAGTATCCCTGGAGTAGATGCTGCTTGAGCACGCCATTTGCCCACCGGCGGAAGTACACGCCCTGCTGAGACTTCACGCGGTAGCCAACCGAGATGATCATGTCGAGGTTGTAGTGCTCGACCTGACGTTTGACCGTTCTTGTTCCCTCTAAGCGAACTATTTCAAAAAATGAAATAGTTCGAATTCCGGCAAGCTCTTCCTTTGCTGCGGAATGAATGTGCTTGGAGATAGTCGGCACTCCGCGCCCGAACAACGTCGCCATCTGCTGCTGGGTTAGCCAGACCGTATCGCCGTCGACGCGCACGTCAAGGTGGACTGCGTGGTCGGGGTCCTCGTACAAAGCGATCTGCTGGCTTGCGTTGGAATTGTCCATGATGTATGCCCCTTCGGTTTAGTCGACATGCTATGATCCGCACGCCGGAGGACGAGTGGTTTCAACATGCCGGTATTGCGTAGCTTCAACCGGCATCCCGCCGGTCAGTCGGCGTCGCGTGCGCCGGCTAAGCCAGGGTCGGGGCAGCAGGGATCCGCGGCGCCGGCGCTTCGTACCATTGGGGGCCTCCGAAGCGACTTTCACTCTGTCTTATTCTGGTAGATACAGTGTACCACGAAACGCGAACATGCGTACGTATTTCTGTTTAAATTTTAGCTGGACGCGGCGGTGTGTCGTCCTCTGCCTTGTTCTCCGAAGCCAGCTGTATTCCGGGCCGCGGTTCTACAAGGCAGGGGGTAGTCAGATGGATAGGATTATCCTTCTCCTACTTCTCTTGACCTTCCTGGTCATCCTGAGCAAGTAATGGGCTTTAGTGGGTGCCAAGCTCTACTTTGCTGGCCATTTGGTTCAGCTAGCTGGCATTGTGGTCGGCGTGCGCGGCGCCCTTGCCCATGCCAACTGGGACTTTTCGGCAAAGCGCGAGGGATATCTTGCCCGTGCCGTGCACCCGGGCAACTTTAGCGCCGTTACGGGCGCCTGCCAGATGGTCCGTCGCGACGTTTATGAACGGGTTGAAGGCTGCGACGAGAAGTTTGCCGTCGGTTTTAACGATGCGGATTTTTGCCTGCGCGTATGGGGGCTACCGCACCATCTTTACACCTTATGCTGAGCTGCACCACTACGAGTTCACTTCGCGCAGCAGGGAAGAGGCCAGCGAGGAAAAGCTGCGCCGTTGGAAGCGCGAGCAGGCACTGCTTATGCAGCACTGGCTGGAGTTCTTCTTGACGGGTGATCCGTGGCTGGGGCCGAACCTTAGCAGCGAGTGCGTGTATGGTGCGCTGAAAAATACTGTGCTTGTTCTGGCTTGTTGCTAGGCGTAGCGCGCGTCCCGCCGGTTGAGAAGCTCGCAGTAGTTCGACACCGCCTCTACCTGCGGCGCCTGCTCCTGCGGCTCCTCCGGCTGCCCTTGCTGCCCTGCGGCTTACCATCCTACTCACCCACGTATGACTCCCGTGCCCCGAGCGGGCAAAAGGAAATGCCCACAACGTCTCCGTTGCGGGCATTCTCCGGGCCGGCCACAAATAGCTTTATCGAATCCGATTGCTCTTCATCATCCGGATCGTTGGCGTCTCGTCGGCAAAGTCATCGTCTATCTGTAGTTCAAGGGGCACCGTAATGGAGCTTCCCAGCGCGGTCGCGGTTCCCGGGGCGAATGCGGGAAGGCGCATGACCTGGCCATTTGATATGGAAGGGATATTGCGGCGAACGTAATCGAGGTCGTAAGAGTTCTGAATGCGGTGGATTATGAAGGTTCCCGTCTGAGAGAGCACGACGCGGGAAAGCTCACTGGGGATTTGGCTGATGGCGGTAAGGTAAATGCCAAACTTACGGCCCTCCCGTGCAATTCGATTGAACACTGAGTCGTCTGTCAGGTCTGCATCCCTGATATAGCGATGCGCCTCGTCAAAAATGAGATAGATGGGTGTCGAGGAGCCTCTTCCTGCATCTAGGCTAGCCTGAAAGAGGGTGCGCGCAACGTAGTGGGAAAACAACTTCAATCCTGACTCGTCGATTATCTGAGATACGTCTAGCACAAGAATGCCATGCCCCTTGTTTAAGAGGGCAGCAATTGACTCGCCCCGCTCAAGTGAGAAGAGGTCTTGCGAATACCTTTCCCTAAGGTTTCTAAGCTGAGTAACCAGCCCCTCTGAATACGACCTTATCTGACGGTTGCCCCGCACTTCTTCTTCGTCGAACACGAAGTCAAGCGCATCAACGACGTCAGAGATTGAGACCTCGCTTTTAGGTTTTTCGTACTCACATAAGATGCGTTCGATATTGGGAAGTCCATCGGACATGTATTCGTCCTCGATGAACTCCTTCAAAAGGGACTCAAGCCCTTCGACGACATCTTTCGATATGTTTCCGTATTCCAGGTTGAAAGACACTAACAGGTTATGAGCGGTCTGAGGGCGAGAGAAAGGTCCGGACTCGCGTTCGAGAATCTTGTTAAGTTCTCCCTCAATCGGCTGGTAATACTTTGAGACCTGAAACTTCCTCGCTGCGTGGCTATCGATGCTCGTGTCCCGAATTGCGGTATATGCAAAGGCAGCAAATAGCTTTTTCTTGCCCTCCTCGTTGAGGTGGGAGTATCTCACGGCCCTCTCAAGCAGAGGTTTCTGGATGCGTCGCGAGGGGTCGAGAATAGCTGACCAGTCATCCATCGACAACTCTCCGGGCGCGAGGTGGTACTCATCAGCGCCGATTCGTCTCGTGCAGCCGTAACCGCCGCGCGTGAGAAAGTCATAATCGCCGTGCAGATCGAAGACGAAGAATCGGGGCTCTGCATCGAGCGCGTCCTCGGCATCTAAGAGCGATGCCGCCCTATCAAGCAGGAGCCGCGCGGTTGAGGACTTTCCCGAGCCGGTATTACCGAGAATAGCGAGATGACCAGAGAACAGGGAATCGATATCAAAAGTGGGTCTTACTGAATCGTACCCAGCGAGGGACCCAATCTCGACTCCTTCCCGCACGCAAAAGACCCTCTTGAGGATTGATTCATCGCAGGCATAGACATTGGAGCCGACCATGGGGAGGTCTACTACGCCGGGCACGTAGGAAGATCCTTCAATCTCTCCAATGGGGACGGCGGTGAAGATATAGCTCGTGCTAAACCTCGACGAAGGCTGGTCGGAATACGGCCTCTCGGCCTCTTCTACGGAAGTCACGCGAAAAATGATCTTTGTCGAGATAGAGAGATAGGAAAAGAGATATTGATTGAGCCCGTTTAGATGCCTTGGCTCGCCATCGAGCATCCGGTCTGAAAAGTCGGAACGTGATGCGCGTAGTCTTATCTTCTCCTGATCCATATAGCAGATGGTGCCGATGAGCCAACCCGGATTGGGAACCTCATTAGTCATTCTTGTCACCAAGCCCCAAAGATCCAGATGCCACATCGTCTCCGAAGGTGATCTCGGGCCCGATAAAGTCAGCAAATTCCGAGAAGTATAGCGGGCGCTTGCGGTCTAGTTCCCTTTCACTTGGATATACGAAATAGGTGTTCGCGCCACCTGCCTTATCGTAGAACACACGTGTAGGGGAACCGACATCTGCTTCTGCCGGGTTGCCGATAAAGGCGAGGAGCGTGAAATCGGGCCTCGCAAGAGCCTGGCTGATAAGGTTTGATATGTGAGAGTCCGCGAAGCTGAATCCACAAGTCAGAAGGACTGTGTTGGGGACGGCGAGGGCATTTACGAACTCGCGGAACATATCGCTATAGGGGGAGCCCTGGGTCAAGGCGTATTTGGAAGTCATCGGGGCGATAAGTTGTCTGTCGCCTTGGTACTCGTCGGTGATGTCGGGAAACCTGGGGATCCTTACGACGTTTCCGTCATAAATCCTCCAGTTGATGGACCCGTGCATCTTGTAAAGGCGAAAGAAGGGGTTCACCGGTTCGTAGTGATCCCTGAATCTCTCGTCGAGGTCAATCGGCCTGCGATGGTATTCCCGCGGGTTGAATGTGGGTATCAGCCCGTTCGAGAACCCGTCCACATAGGCGTAGCCGCTCGATTCAAGGGCCATCTCATGAAATAGGTCGTAGTTTGTTGTGAAGAGATTAACGACGTCGAAGGCAGCTTGACCACCGCGCGCAAGGATCTGTCGCGATACGCCAAGTCCCTGAACAAACTTACGATAGCTATCAAGGACGTCGGAGTGCTCCGCGCTGTATTTGATGTCGACGGACTCGAGAAAGGCCTTGCGAACTGCATCGGAAACCCTCTTGTCGTCATCGGCGCTATCTAGAGAGCCCTCGATGCGCTGACTCAGCCACGAGAGGAGGTTCTCTATGTTCGAGTACTTCGCAGGGTCTTCGTTATCTCGACAGGCAATTTTAGTTATCCGACTTTCCAGAAGGATAGATAGATCGGGATCGTTGAGCTTGAGGTCCGCTCGCAAGTTCCTGAAGGTTTCACCCATCAGGGGAATGGCCGGAGTAGATGCGCCAGAGCCGATAAGCGTGGCTAGGTTAATCGACCTGGAAAGAATGCCTTGAACAAAATGTCTGGCTTCTACCGCGTTTACCTCACGCCTTGTTGCACCCCTCTGCAAGGTAAAAAGGGGTTTGGAGGATTCTTTCTGCATATCGGAGGACACGTTGCCCGGTATGTTTATTGCGTTGTCAGACATGCATGCTCCCAATAAACTCAAGAACTCCTGCTCGAACGCGCCCGGGAACTGAAACATCCGCTCCTTGCCCCCGATGCTCACGTAGATCGAGCCGCCGTCTATCCTCGTCACGGTGCCGGCGCCCCATGCCTTGTGGCGCACCTTGCACCCGGCTCCCAGTGCGTTCAACTGGGCCTTGTTCGACGCCGGCCGCGCCGCTGTCGGCCGCGGTTTTCGGCTTCTCTGCGCCAGCCTTTCTCGCCGCGACGGCACCGTGTATGCAGTCGGTCGCGCTCTTGCGGTAGCGCGAGGCCACCACGGAAAGCTTGCGTCGCAGCACCTCAGCGAGGAAGTTGCCGTTGTCGTACGGCGGCTCCAGGAACCGGGAGTCGATGCGCTCCGTCTCGGATTTCACCATGTCAAGCATGGCGTTCACCTCGCACTCGTTGGTGAAGACCTCGCCAACGTCCTGAACGCGCTCCTTTGATTTACCCTGTACAGCCAAAAAACACCCCTTAGCCCATGCCGGCGGATCAGAAAACCGCAGCATAAAACACTAGTGAACAATTCTAACAGAAGGTGCGGACGCAATATTGCATCTGTTCCCAAGCGGAGCCTTTGCAGCAACCGCCACGGGACGCAGGCCAACCGTTCATTATTATGCCCCCCCCAGCGGAGCAACCACTGCCACGTGCTCACCCGTCGGGGGCCGCCCGCGCCGAACTTGCGTTCGCTCCGGGTGCCGAGCTGGGTCGGTCGCGCCGCGGGCCGCCCATGCGCGTGGAATGGCCTCGTAGCCGAGTCCCAGGTACGCGAGCACCGGTGTCGCCGCCGCGCCCGCGATGCCCAGCCAGAACGCCAGCGGCTTCGTGCGGACCCTCCAGTTGATGCCCATAGGTCTTCTCCTTCCATGGGCAATTCAAAGGGGCTGGTCGCCTGCGCGCCGCGGAGGAGGCGCAGGTACAGCCCGTACGTGGGCGAGGTCTACGTGGCGCCTGGGAACACCTGCCTGGACGAGAGGGGCAGACACCGCTTCGCGGCCAGCCAAACGGGCTGTGGGTCACAGGCATCACGGAATTCCGCATCCCCGCCGGCAAGTGCACCTCTCGCCGGCGATCAATTGCTTCAACGGAATGCCCGTCGGCTGGTCCATCGGCACGCCCCCGAACGCGGTGCTTGCCAACTCATCGCTCCTGCGGGCCTGCTCGCAGCTTGCGTATGGTGAGCACCACTGGGTGCACTCCGACCGCGGCAGCCATTACCGGTGGCCCGGTTGGATCGCCATCTGCGATGGGCACGGCATCGTGCGCTCGATGGCGAGGAAGGGGTGCTCACCCGACAATTCAAGGGCGGAGGGCTTCTTCGGCAGGCTGAAGGTGGAGTCCTTCCACGGAAGGGGCTGGGACGATGCTGGCATGGGGGAGTTCATGGAGATGCCGGACGCCTATCTGTTCTGGTACCGCGACAAGCGCCGCAAGAGCGACCTGGGCTATATGAGCCCGATGCAGTTCCGAAGAAGCCTAGGTCCTGTAGCGTAGGAACACAGTCCGGGGTTTCCGCTGCAGTCCCCGGTGTTCAGTTTAGCCTTGACAGAAGCAGTCCACCTGGAGCGCAACGTCGCGGAGTGGTGCCGCCACAAGCGCGTCGGGGGCGCCACCGTTGCCGCGCTGAAGGCCGCCTTCATGGACAAGCTCGGTAAGGTCGCGTAGGATAACGGCCGACGACGGCCCTGGAGGGAATTACGCCTCTTTTCGTGACACAACTTGCCCTCCAGGTGTAATTGGCTAAATTGTTGGTATGCAGGACACGTTGGCGACTCATAAAAGTTGCACGGTTGATGGGGGAGAGTTTGGGACGATCAAAAGAGCGCAATTCAAAGGTTGAGCTTCTGCGCATCATCTCGATGTGGTTCATAGTAGCTCATCATTTCGTGATTCATAATGCTGAGCCTATTTCCGTTTTCCCCGGGACCGTTGCACGCATGGTGCTGCATGGCGTGTTGTACCCTTCGGGGCGTATTGCCGTTGCCGTGTTTTTTATCATTACGGTGTGGTACCTGGCCGACGCGCAACTGACACTTAAGGGTCAGCTGCGAAGGGCTTGGACCCTGCTGGGGCAAATGCTCTTTTATAGTGTGCCACTCGTCCTGTACTTCGGCGTGTTTAAGGCGGGGGATGGTCTGCAAGCTGAAGAGCTAATGGCTGCCGTCTTTGCTCCGCTCGCCTCTCTGTGGTGGTTTCCTACGGTGTATATTTTGCTGATTCTTGTGGCGCCCTATCTGTTCGACGGGTTGCGTACCTTGACGAGCCGGCGACTGGGTGAGCTCTGTATGCTGCTGGTCGTGTTATATGGGGTCTTGCCCGTTGTGCCGTATTCGACAATTGGTGGCTTTGTTTCCTCCCTGACGGGTCAGACGGTCGTGATCGCGTGCGTGACGTGTTGGTTTAAGTGGCATTATCGCGGTGGGGCGGGTGCGAGGGTTTTGGTGCTGCCCGTTCTTTCGTACGTTGCTGTGTATGTTTGCTACTTTGTGGCTCAAAAGGATGTGCTCCTTTTGAGCGCTTTCGCTTCCAACGTGTACGAATCGGTGGTGACTAATCCCGCAAGCCTCTTGTCGCTTACGATCGCACTTCCGGTGTGCTTGTTTGTCTTTAACGCTCAACCTGCGCATTGGCCTGTTGTCAATTACTTGGCCACGTTGTCGTTTGGCGTGTACCTTGCCACGGACAGCGCGTACATGCAGGAGCTGCTGTGGAAGAACTTGCTTGTGTTCTCCCACTGCCACCCAGCGTGGGGACTGCTGTCGGTGGTGCTCGTGGTGACCGGCGTGTATGTTGCCGCTTCCTGCGTCGAGGCGGTTCGACAGGTTCTGTATCGGGCGTTTTTCAAGCATCCGGGTAGGGTGTTTGATGTTTTGTGGGACAAGATTGAAGGGGTTTCTTTGCCGAAGTAGGCCATTGTTGGGTCAAGTCCTAAGCGGTGCGTAAATTCGTAATCGCGATTCTCCTACGCTGCCTTCCTCAGCTCGGTTCCGATAATGGGGTAAGGGTGAAAATGGGTTAACGGCAGGTCAAGTAATTCAGTTAGAATTATTCGAGTTCTATTTTGTTTTAGTTAAAGTCTACAATTTAGATTTACGTTAATTTATTGGGAGTGCATATATGAAAAAGGTTCGTTGCGCAGTTGCTAATTTGGTTACCGCTGTTCTGGTTTCCTCTTCTTTCCTTGCTCCCGTTTCGTCGGCCTATGCACTTGAGTTTTCCTCGCTCTCTAATAATGAAGCCGAGACCTCTAGCTCCTCTTCATTTTCGGATTTCGTTTCCGAGGATACTGAGAAGACCGCCGAAGCCGACTCTTGTGAGGATACTGAGAAGACCGCCGAAGCCGACTCTTGTGAGGATACTGAGAAGACCGCCGAAGCAGGCTCTTGTAATTCGGATGTCGAATCGGCCGCTCAATCGGCTCAATCTTCCGATTCCTCTTGTGTCGATGCCTCTTTCCAATACTTGTACATTTCGCAACCCTCTCTTTCTTTGGGTGCTATGCAAGAGGCGGCGTTCGCAACTGCATCTGATTCTGATGTTTTGACCTCTGCGTCCCTATCATTCGTCAGCAATTCTGGCGAAGAGCGCTCCGTTGAAGCTTCGGCTTTCTCTGGGAATGCTGCGGGCTTTACATTTGGACAAGATTTGTTGGTAGCGCGGTATTTTTTAACCGGTATTACGTATCAGGTGAAGGATTCGAACGCGATCTATTCAGTGGACCTCTCCTCTGAGGATTACAGCTTTGACGTAGTCAATTCGTCTTCTTCATCTGATAGCGTTGACAATATCGATGATTTGTCGGTCTACTATGCTGATGAGAACGGCAATCCTGTCGAGGCTTTCTCTATTGAAGAGGCGCTTTCCGGTTCTGAAGGTGATGGTGACATTGCGGCTTATAGCGTCGATTCCCGTTCGGCTCGTAAAAACGTTCGCGTGGTTGCACTTGATGCCGGTCACGGTGGATCCGATCCCGGCGCTCAGGGCAATGGGAAGAGTGAAGCCGACCTAACATGGAAGATTGTTAGCGCGTGTAAGACCAAGCTTGAGAATTACGGATTTAAGGTAATTCTCGCTCGTGAGCAGTCGGGCAGCTACGGTAGCAGCGACTTCCTTTACCGCGTTCAGCGTTGCGTCAATCAGGGCGCCCAGGCCTATATCAGTTTCCATATCAATTCAGGTTCGTCCGCAGCTCATGGCGCCGAGGTATATTCGCCTACCGTGAACGGGGCTGACTATACCCAGGTTTCGTACGAGCTGGCCCAGAAGGTTCAGAACAATCTTGTTGCTCTCGGACTTACAAACCGTGGTGTCTTTCAGATGCAGGTAGGCGACGAATTCGCTGTTATTCGTTGCGCTCGTGAAGCTGGAATCCCCGGTATTTTGATTGAGCACGGATTTATCTCTAATTGGGGCGATGCGAACAAGTACTTTAGTGATGCCGGGTGCAAACGCCTTGGAGAAGCTGATGCGGATGCCATCATCGCGCAGTTCCCCAAATCCTCTTGGCTTGATTATTCGTCTGTTTTCGATGCCGACTACTATCTCAATAAGTATCCAGATGTTAACGAATGGGCAAACGGAAGCAAAGATAAGGCCCTGGATCACTTCATCAACTACGGCATGTCGGAGGGCCGCCGCGGCTCCGAGGCGTTCGACGTGCAGAGCTACTACAATGAGTACCCCGATCTCCGCGCCGCCTTCGGCACCGACCTCGCCAGCTACTACTCGCACTACCTTATGTACGGCAAGAAGGAGGGGCGCCACGCCACCGGCTGCTCGAAGCTCAAGGGCGCCGCAACCAAGGCGGGCGGCGTGGACTACGCTCCCGTCTACGACCCCGAGTACTACCTCTCCCGCAACGGCGACGTCGAGAAGGCCTTCACCAAGTCGACCTACGGCGGCGTGACTATGGTCGACGACTCGGCCGTCCTGCGGCACTTCATCAACTACGGAATGTCGGAGGGCCGCCGCGGCTCCGAGGCGTTCGACGTTTATAGTTATAGAACGAGGTACCTCGATCTTAGGAAGGCTTACGGAAGTAATTTAAAAGAGTATTATCTCCACTATCTCGAATATGGGATGAAAGAGCACCGTAATGGTTCGAGCATGACTGGATTTGAGGGCTATATAATGTCCTCGTCTTTCACTTCTTACGAGGATGCTGCCGTTCATTACGGCAGGACTGTTGGGAAGCATACTTATCCAACAAGCGTGTATAAAAGCAAAGGCAGCGCCTCTATTGATGAGTTTTGTAAGATCCTTTACGAAGAAGCCTCATTTGAGGGAGTATGTCCTGAAGTTTTATATGCTCAAGTCATGAAAGAGACGGGCTATTTAAGATTCGGAAATTTGGTCCAGGCAAATCAGTGCAATTTTGGAGGTGTTGGAGCCACCGGTCCTGGAAATCCCGGATATACTTTTTCTTCCGTTAGAGAAGGGCTTAGGGTTCAGGCGCAGCATTTAAAAGCGTACGCAACAACTGAACCTTTGAATAATCCGTGTATTGACCCACGCTTTAATCTTGTTTCCCGTGGGTGTGCTCCCAAGACGACGGACCTAAATGGACGTTGGGCCGTTCCCGGTAAAGGTTACGGCGAAGGCTTAAATGCAATTGTCCTTGATGTTTTGTGCATGTAATGGGTCTACATGAGTAATCGTCCTTCTCTGTACCACCTGTAGCGCGCTTTAGTGCCGCTCACATCCGCGCCCGCGACCCACCGGCTCGCCGCCTATACGCTCGAGACGCCATACCGGTAGTCGAGAGAAAGGAACTGATCTTGGCGAGAAGGATACCGGCGAGGGTGGTGCTCAGGCTGACGTCGTCGAACCTGTCGCTCAACGTGATCGCCTCTGCACTGCACGCGTCGAAGGTCGGCATCACGCTCAGTTTCCTGCACGGCGAGTACCGCGAGGATGCGCCGCGCGGGGCGAGGCGGCGATGTCCTACGACCGCTTCTGCAAGCGGTACAGGCAGTTCACGGTCAGCAGGAACGTCGTGAGCTGGGTCGGCCGCAAGGCGGGCAGGAACATGGAGGTCGACTGGTCCGGTCCGACCATGTCCCTCGTCGACCAAGCGAGTATCTGGGTAACGGTTTTACGACTAATCCCGTGACCGTCAAGTAGCAAAGGGACGGAGCGTGAGCTCCGTCCCTTTGTTTGTAGGGCGGTCTGCTACCATAAACTATATCTTTTGCTAAGAGATTGGGAGCTCTTATGCCAAGATTCAAGCTCGTTCTGGCTTTTCTAGAGCGAGATAGAGATGACGAGAGAGTAAGAAAGAATCAATGGCTGAAGCGCTGAGAATAGCAATCTTTTCCGCTCAATATCTGCCTCACATTGGCGGTGTTGAGTCCTATACCAGAAACCTCGCAGTTACGCTCATTGGCATGGGCCATAAGCCGGTCGTGGTCACGTGTAATTGCGATTCGCTGCCGTCTCGAGAGGTAACAGACGATGGTATTGAGGTTGTAAGACTGCCGTGTTTTCCATTGCTTGGTGGCAGGTTCCCTGTCTCGCGTTTTGGAAGAGCTTATCGGAGCATGCTGAGGGCTCTTGATGGCGAGTGCTTCGATGGCGTCCTAGTTAATACGAGGTTTTATCCCCATTCAATCTGTGGGCTTCGGTTCGCCAGGCGCCATCATCTTACCCCCATCGTTCTTGACCATGGATCGCAGTATCTTACATTCGGAAACGCAGTATTGGATGTGTTCGTTCGCGCCTATGAACACATAATTACTTCGATTGCCAAGCGGTTTCATCCAGTGTTTTGCGGTGTTTCTAAGAAAAGCCTGGATTGGCTTCGACAATTTGGTATTTCTGGCATTGATATCCTGCCTAACGCGATTGACGTTGATGCTTATTGCTCCAATGCCTCAAATCGAGATTTTCGTGCCGAATTGGGCGTCGGGACGGATTCTGTTCTTGCCTGTTTTGTTGGAAGGTTGATTCCCGAGAAGGGTATCGACTCCCTTCTTGCGGCTATGAAGCAACTGAATGAAACGCCCGTAAAGTTGGTGGTTGCGGGTGATGGTCCCCTGCGTGAGTTGATGGATTCTACTCCTGAGAATGTCTCCTATGTTGGTCCTTTGCGTCCGGCGGATGTGTCGTCCTTGCTTCAGGCCGCAGACGTGCTGTGTCTTCCTACGAGATCAGAGGGTTTTTGTACGACCCTTCTCGAGTCTTCGGCGTGCGGCACCCCGGCAATCATTCCCTTGGTGGGCGGAGTTGACGAAGTATTTGGTGAGGAAGATTGCGGTTTTTTGTTGGATGGCTGTGCTCCCGACCAAATTGCCGAAGCAATACGAGTGGCGTGCGCATCGAAAGCGGAGACGCGGCGAAAGGGACGGCTGGTCCAGAGTAGAGTTCGAGAGTATTGTACGTGGGGCAATACTGCAGAGAGGCTCGTTGAACTTCTTGGTGCGTAGCAATTACGTTGGTGTTGCTTTTCCGTTGACTGGGGTTTGCCGCGGTTTTGTTTCCTCGTTCGGATATTGTTTTCTTCAGAAGTAGGAGAATGAGAAGGTATAGTGATGCACGATATTCTTATTGTGACCTCAAGGAATGTTGCCACCTCGGGCGGCGAGTTTAGCCTGATTAAAAATAGAGCAGATGCTCTAAAGAATGGGTGGGGCATTGAGTCTGATGTTGCGGCTCTTTGCAATGTTCGCTTGGGTGTTTCTGAGGGTGGTGAAGCTTTTGGACCCGGCGTTTATGTTCGGCGGGATTTTATGAATCCCATGCAGCTGCTGTCGGGATATGAAGAGCTAATTACCACTGCGGAAAAAAAGGTTTTGAGTGGCTCCTACAAGGCGATCATCCTTTCTGGCGTGGGGCTGTTTCGTTATGTCGACCGGATGAAGCGCGCCGCCGAGGCGTCGGGAGCTTTTGTATGTGCTGATGTTCATGGTTATTACGGCGACGGCTCCCTTCTTGCACGCGACGAGCCCCTCTTCCTTGGCTCATTCCACCGTGCCGCCGCTTTTGTTGAGAGATACGAGCAGCGCAAATATTTGCGTAAGTTCGACCGTATCTTTTGTGTTTCTCGAGCGTATCGCAGTTTCCTTTGTCGAGAGTGCGGCTGCAAAGAGGGTCAGTTCTACATTGTTCCGTGTGCGACGGGGGCGAAGCCAAGCTTTGGTCGTGCGGAGGAGCTTAAGTATCGAGAGGATTATAGGAGGAAGTACGGTGTAGAAGATAACGAGTGGCTGCTCGTTTACTCAGGCGGAGCTTCGTCGTGGCAATGCCTTCCGCAAACTGCAGAGTTGTATCGCGAAATACTGAAGAGGCGTGGGGCAAAGCTACTTGTTTTGTCTGGTGACGTTACTTCTGCACGCGCCGCAATCGGTGATTGTGACGACGTTGAATTCGATAGCTTCAAGCCATCTGACCTCCCTAGCGTGTTCTGTGCTGCGGACTTCTTCGTGATGTTGAGAGAGGACGTTCCAACGAACCACTTTGCTTACCCTAACAAGTTCTTGGAATACGTCGCGGCGCACAGGCCGGTAATCACTACTCCTTACGTTTACGACATTGCCGAAGAGATTGATAGACATGGTGTTGGACTTCTGTATAACGGGGATGTGGATGATCTCGTTTTGAAAATGGACAATGCGGTATGCGACAGGGATTCATGTGATCGCCTGGTGCAAAAGGTTTCTTTTGCAAATTCCCTCATCCCGTTTGCCAGGGATTTGGGAAGCGTTGGGTCCAGTTGCTAAAGTGAGCGGGTCGTCTATGCTTATAACGGTTTTTACCCCGACTTATAATCGCGCATATATCCTTCCCAAGCTATTCGAAAGTCTGAAAAGACAATCTTTTCGAGATTTCGAATGGATAATTGTTGATGATGGAAGCACGGATGATACGCGAAAGCTCGTCGAGGCGATGCAGCAAGATTGTCAGGTGAAATTTCCTATCCGCTATTTTTTCCAGGTCAATAGCGGAAAGCACGTTGCATGGAATAAGGGTCTTGATGAGGCGAAGGGAGCCTTGTTTTTCCCGGTAGACAGCGACGATTATCTAACCGATGATGCCTTGGAGCGTATTGGGGAGAACTGTGAAACCGTTATGTCTAACGAGCGCCTGATTGCCTTGTCGGGAGTTCGTATTTTTCCGGGCAACAAGCTTACGGGAGGAATTCTGCAAGACAATGTGGGTTCGTACATCGATTATTCGTCAATTGATCGCCGATCGAAGGGGATTACGGGTGACCTTGCCGAGGCCTTTGTGACGGAACGGTTGAGGAAGTACCGATTCCCGGTTTTTGAAGATGAGAGGTTTGTTCCTGAAGCAGTTGTCTTTAATAGATTCAGCAACGATGGATATCTAATTCGTGGGTACGCCTTTCCTCTCTACGTGTGCGAATACCTTGCCGATGGCTACACGAAGAATACTGATCGGCTGCTCATTACGAACTGGAAGGGATATCGCCTGTACGTTTCAGAGTTGATGCATAGCACAGTCGGAATAAGGGCAAAAGCCATTCCGTTTTGTGGATTTATGTACCGTTCGTTATTGAAAATGTTTGGTTTGTGCAAATAGGCTTGAGTGAAGTATGGAGTGCAGCATGAGCTCTTTGTCGAAGAAGACGGTCCTGTTGGTATTTGGAACAAGGCCCGAAGCAATCAAGATGTGTCCTCTCGTAAAGGAGCTGAAGAACCGATCTGGCCTTAACGCGAAGGTTTGCGTTACCGGCCAGCATCGCCAGATGCTCGACGTGGTCCTTGAGGAGTTTGGGGTTGTGCCCGATTTTGATTTGCACGTCATGAAACAAAGACAGACTTTGTTCGATGTTACCACGGCTGTTCTTAATGGCTTGGACGGCGTGCTGGATCAGCTCAAGCCCGACGTTGTTCTTGTTCACGGTGATACGACGACGTCCTTTGCCGCCGCACTTGCATGCTTCTACAAGGGCATTCCCGTGGGCCATGTCGAGGCGGGTCTGCGTACATACAACATCCACTCACCGTATCCCGAGGAATTTAATAGGCAGGCAACCGGCATACTTGCCGCTTGGCACTTTGCTCCAACTGAAGCAGCTCGCAACAACCTGCTTTCTGAGCATCGGGATTCCAGTCGAATTTTCGTGACGGGAAATACTGGCATTGACGCGCTTCGTACGACGGTGCGCGATCATTATTCGCATCCCGAGCTTGATTGGGTTGGAGATAGGCGCCTGATCTTGATTACGGCTCATCGTCGAGAGAATCTTGGCGAGCCCATGCACCACATGTTCAGGGCTATTCGCAGAATTGTTGAAAAGCATGATGACGTGCGCGCTGTTTATCCTGTACATTTGAATCCTGTCGTTCGCAAGGCGGCTCATGAAGAGTTGGACGGCTGCGACCGCATTCATCTAATTGATCCTCTAGACGTGGTTGATTTTCATAATTTCATGGCCCGCTCCTACTTGATTCTTACCGATTCAGGCGGCATTCAGGAAGAGGCCCCGGGCTTGGGTAAGCCGGTTTTGGTGATGCGTGATACGACCGAGCGCCCTGAGGGCGTTGCGGCGGGCACGCTTAAGCTTGTTGGCACAAGTGAAGATGCTATTTTCTCAACATGTTGCGACCTCTTAGAGAATGAAGAAGCATATTCCCGCATGGCTCATGCCAGCAACCCGTATGGTGACGGTCATGCGAGTGAGCGAATTGCTGATGTTCTGGAGAAGGGGCTGCAAAGTCTCGGGGAAGCATTGGTTCGGTAGATGAGTGAGGTTAAGCAGCTCTCTCTTAAAGAGAATATGCTGTGGAACTCGTTCGGTTCCATCGTTAACCTTGCTTGCCAATGGCTGATTACGATTCTGATCGTTCGCCTTGGTTCAGGTTACGAGGCATCCGGCGTTTTCTCTTTGGCAATGTCCATCTACAACATCTTTGCCCCTATCGCTCAGTATCGCATGTATACGTACCAGGTCTCAGATGTTGAGAATGAGAATACCACGGGTGAATACCTGGCGTTTCGGTTTTTCACTTGCGGAGTCGCGCTCGCTCTGTGCACCGGCTATTCGCTGTTTACATGCGAATCGGGAGCGATTGCAGCTATTCTGCTCTATGCCGTCTACAAGTCTATTTCCTTGGTTGTAGACGTCTTTCACGCGTGCGATCAGCGCCATCATCGAATGGATTACATCGGTAAGTCTCTGTCTTTTCAGGGGATTCTATCTCTTGTTGCCTTTACCGTAGTGTTTGGCTTATGCGAATCGCTCGAGGCGGCGATAGTTGCAATGACCGTTGTCGTGATCCTCGTTGGTGCTGTCTACGATTTGCCAAGGACCCTTCAATTCGGCCCATTGGCCCCAAGCATCTCGTTCAAAAAGTGCCTTCGACTGGCCTTGAGATGTCTCCCCATCGTTCTTGCGTCCATTGCCGCGGCGTCAGCATCTTCGATTCCAAGGCAATACCTTGTTGGTGTTCAAGGGGAGGCTGCTCTTGGCATTTATGCTGCCGCAGCTGCTCCTGTTGCGCTTATTCAGACGGGCGCCTCCTATATCTACAATCCTCTTCTAGGCTATTTTTCGGAGAGTTTTGCTGCTAGGGACAGGAAAGGCTTCAATGCGCTTTTGACAAAGGCGACGGTCGGGATCGTTGTTCTGGGGCTGGTGTGCGCTATTGGAGTAATGGTTTTAGGTGAGCCGGTTCTTGTTCTTGTGTATGGGAAAAAGATGTCTGGCTTTTCATATCTACTTCCTCCGCTTGTGGCGCTTGCGATGCTTACGGGGTATATGTGGTTTGTAAACGATTTGCTAATGGCTATCAGAAACTTCCGGGGTGCCTTTGTTGGGAATGTTGCTGCTCTAATTTCCTCTCTCTGCGCCTTACCTTTAATTGCTCTGTATTCGATGGATGGTGTTACATATGTCTGTCTCATTTCTGCTCTTTGTGGAATAGGCTTCATGGCAACCGTGTTAGTTATTCAGCTAAAAGGCTACTGGAAATAGTATGTGATGCCTGGATTACGTTTCGGAAGATAAAAGGTAAGGTGGATGTATGGATAAGCATCATCGATTGCTGGTTATTATTCCAGCGTATAATGAGGAAGAATCGCTCGAGGCCACGGTTGACGAGCTGGTAGGTGTCGCTCCAAGTGTTGACTATCTCGTAGTAAACGACGGCTCCAAGGATTTAACTGAGCGGATTTGTCGCGATCGTGGGTACAACTACGTAACACTGCCAGTCAATTCTGGCCTCACCGTTGGATTTCAGACGGGCATGAAGTACGCGCTCCGCAACGGCTACGATTATGCCCTTCAGTTTGATGCGGACGGTCAGCATATGCCTGAGTATATCGATGAAATGCTCGAGACCGCTATTAATGAAAACGCTGATATCGTAATTGGCTCACGCTTCCTCCACGTGAAAAAGGAAATCTCCGCTCGAATGATTGGCTCACGCCTTATTACAGTCATGATCAAGCTGACTACGGGAAAGCGCGTAGCTGACCCTACCTCGGGAATGAGAATGTTTAGCAAGGAAATGATTAAGCGCTTCGCGCAGGACGACTCGCTTAACCCTGAGCCCGAGAGCATTTCGCTTCTTATAAAAAAGGGGGCGAAGGTGAGCGAGGTTCAAGTTGAGATGCGTGAACGCCAGGCGGGGGAGAGCTATCTTAATATCTCCAAGTCGATTGCTTACATGGCGCGAGCTTGCATCTCCATTCTTTTCGTTCAGTGGTTCAGGTGATTATATGTCTAGCGTTTTAAGGGTCGTACTCATTCTGGGTGCATTTGCCATCTTGTTCGTGATAGTGAAGAAGCTCCGTAAGGCTCAGATACAGGTTCTCGACTCCGTGTTCTGGTTGTTCTTTGCTTTGAGCTTTGTCGTGTTTGCAGCCGTTCCCCAGATTGCCTTCTGGCTCGCAGGGGCCCTTGGCTTCGAAAGCCCGTCGAACTTCGTATTCCTCTATGCAATTGCGCTGCTTCTTTATCGAGAGTTCTCCAACACGGTAAAGATTGCAGAGCTCAGACGTCGCGTGAACGCACTTGTTGAAGAGCTCGCTCTCAAGTAGCATGACACCAGTCTTTATGCCCTTCGAACCCACCAACATCATCGTCATCGGTGGCTGCGGCTTCATCGGGTCCAGCTTCGTGCACTACGTAGTGAAGAACTACCCCGGGGTGCACGTGACCGTGCTCGACAAGCTCACCCACAGCTTAACCCTCGCTTCATGCACGACATGTTCACGGCATTCAATGCGCTACGGATGCCGGCAGGTCCCTCCTCGATAGCTACCATCTAAATGCGGCCTTCATTTAAATATCCAAGAGTGACAATTCAACCCCTTGCACTACCAGGTCTGGTCATCAATGAGATTTGCATGTGGATTAGAACCTACTTGGCGAACCTGGACTACAGAATAGTTAAAGATTGCCGCCATAGCCGTTGTTATGATGTAGAACTACTGGTCTAGAAAGAGGTTTCTCGCCGCAAGTTAAACCCCGCGGAGTCTTTCTCGGCCAGACAGTCTGTTTTCCGAGAATCGCTTCGCAAACACATCAATCAGGTTTCTCCATCCAAGCACCGCGAGCGCAATAAAAAATGGAGAATAGAGAAACATATACCTGGCCCTGCACTCAAACAGCATCAAAAACACGCTGAGCAAGAACACCGAACATAAAACCACATACTCCGTCTTTGATCTAGGGAACTTCAGCCAGTTCAGACACATACCGACCAGGACAAACATCCAGCAAAGCTGGGCAAAAACCTGGAACAGCGTGAAAGAGCCGTCTTCTCCAAAGAACTTTGACAGCGTGTTGTCAGAATGAGGAGTACTCAAAAAAAAGTTTCCTTCAGCAGCCCACGCAAAAGTACCGTCCGAATAGTTCGAAATAGTCTTCTGGACCATCAACTTCAAAACACCCTGGGGACCCAGAGACTCTAACCTCTCAGCCCACTTTTCGAAATTTGCATGTGATCTATCCTGTTGGCTACCAAATGAGGCGGAATAGATAACGTCGTCTTCATAGTAGCACCCATAAGTCTCGTCATTAAATCCCATCATCAAGAAATGAGCCATCGAAAAGGATTTATCGGCGTCAATCACCGGACCCGCCTCCCTTGCGAGTGAGTTGGCGCCAAACGAGAGAACAAGAGCACATGTGATCGCAGCGAATTGGAAAAAGAGCGATTTGATTTGAGAGCAATCCAACTGCCCGTCAACGACAAACCTTCGACGACTTATCGCGCATGCAGCCTCTATAAGCACAATTGAGACAACAACGAAGATGGCCGTAGGCTTAATAAAGTATCCGACCACGCCGAAAAAGAGCATGCCGAATGTGCGTAACGGGCTTCGGCCAGTATTGTTGTACAGAAACAAGACCAGCGCGGGGCAGATAGTTCCATACGTATCTGAATAAGGAACCGCAATCCAAGGAGAGAAGCTCAAGTACAAACAACCGAACGCAAGCGTATAGTACCCAGGACCAAAACCCGCCAGCCTCGCCACAACAAAGGAGGTCAGAACAACAGCCAAAGTAACACACGCTGCTCCCACCACGTCAAGCATGAGGTATACGTTTTGGAATCCAATAAGTTGGCAAAAGTGGCCCACAGTCTTGAAGATAAAAAGCAAAAACAGCTGGTTGGGATAGCGCGAGAAATAATCCAGCGTGGCTCCCTCATCGGACAACCCCGACATCAGCACACCGACATCCCAGCCTGTCTCAAAATATATGCTATTGATTAGGCAGATTTGAAGCACGAAAACTACCACGGCCAATGAAATGCTAACGCGTCTAAACATTTGAAGACCAAGGAAGTCCACGTTCGCCTTTGGCCGTCTCTTAGCCAATGCCACAGAGACAACGAGCCCCACTATCACAACCACAGCCAGACTAGGTAAAGAAAGGGATGCCTCCTCCCCTTTGCAGGCATAAGGCAGGCGCGGGGCAAGGAAAGCAACGGCAAGCAGGGCAAGCGAGAAATACGCCAAAGCGACACATCTGCCAAAACGCAAAAACCACGGAATCTTAACGACTCCACGTGTCGCAGGACAAGATTCGACCACGTTAGCCCCTTAGGTTTCGTCGGTTGCTTTCATACGTTCTCTTTTCGATTAGATAGCGCGGGCGACTCTTTGTCTCAAGATACGCCTTGCCCACATACTCGCCGATAACACCGAGGCTCAGGAGTTGCGTGCCACCCAAAAACAAGATGACACAGATGGTACTCGTCCAGCCCGAAACCGTCGCCCCAGAGAAATAAGAGAGGATCGCCCAAAAGGTCCCCAATAGGCCAACGAGGCCAATTACAGCGCCCGCCGCGCTAATTAGGTGGATAGGCTTAATCGAAAGGCTCGTTATCCCGTCAACAGCGAGAGCGATCATCTTTCGTAGGGGATAGTGACTGTCACCCGCAACGCGAGCTGCGCGCGAGTACTCAACGGTTGAACTGGGAAGCCCAATCAACGGAACCATTCCGCGCAAGAACAGATTTGATTCTCCATATTCCGACAACCCATCCAGAGCGGCAAGGCTCAAGAGCCTATAATCTGCATGATTGAAGACGGTATCTACCCCCATCTCTTTCATCATGCCGTAGAAAGCCTCCGCAGTCATCCTTTTAAAGAACGTATCGGTAGACCTGTCGTTTCTAACGCCATATACGACGTCACTACCGTCCAGGTACTTTTCAATCATTTTAGATACGGCCGAGATATCGTCTTGCCCGTCGCAATCCAAAGAAATGGAGACGTCACAGTACTTACGCGCTTCCATAAGCCCCGCAAGAAGGGCATTCTGATGACCTCGATTTCTTGACAGTGATATTCCCCTGAAATGAGCATCGTCGTTTGAGAGTCTTTCAATGATGGTCCATGTGCTATCACTCGACCCATCGTCTACAAACAGAATGCTACTTTTATCACTTACGATTTCGGCCGAAATCAATCCGCTGAGCTCAGACAAAAACGTCCCAGATGTTTCCGGCAAGACAGCTTCCTCATTGTAACAAGGAATGACCATCCACAGAATCGGCTTCGGGGACGGAGTCTGAGTATCATCGCTTTGCATGCACTTGCCTTTCACGGACAAAACGTTCAACGAAAAGTGATTATACTCCACCTCGCGGCGCAGCCCCGGTGCTAGACTCGTCATCTCCTGACGAATCAACCATGGTAAAAATCCCCAAACTGAAACGCCGCGAGAATTCTCGCGTTGAATAGCTTGCGCTTATGAAGTGATTGGACGATCAAGAAGATACGTAGCGCTGCAGGCGAGTTGGGGAGTGTGTTAGGGATATTAAATATAAAAATCCCGGATATGCTTTCGCATAAACGATGTCACGGCGATTCTGGGATTTTGGGCTGTGCGGAGTATGAGCTCAAAATGAGTAACAACGATAAGAAAGTTTCCGGGAGGCGTTTGGTTAGAATTTCTTTTTGTTCAAGCTGCACATCCGAGGCTCCTCAAAAGATGGAGCTTGGTTTGGCGCAGTAAGTAAGAATCCTGCTTGCACTGCTTGATGCCGCAAATGGGGACGGCGAGATCGTTTCGCTTATGTCAGTGGCATGGGTTTTCCGGGAGCTACTATCGGCTGGGCCTTCTCAGAATGGTACAAGGGAGGCAATGGTGAGATTTCTGCGGATAGCACCATTGCCTCTCTGATTATTTGGTTTTCCGCTTCATGTGTAATTCTCATCTTATTTATTGCGTCTAGGGCATGCTTTGCAAGGCGCCGTTCAAAATTGCGCGGGATGTTGCTAATCTTGGAACAAGAACTTGAGAATGAGCAAATAGCCAAGAGGGCTCACTGTATCATCAGATGATGAGAAATCGATTGAGCCCAGGCATGCTGTATCGATACTAACCAGTGCAGAATAGCAAGTGAGGGGAAAACTCTGAAACTGCCCTTAGCCCCGCTTGAGGTTTGGAGGATAAAGAAAGATGACTATTGGGAAGGCCGATCTGAGTAAGGCGGATATTGGGGTAATTGCCGCGTTGCTCGTCGGCGTTTTATCTGCTGCGTCGCTGGCCTTTATCAAGCTACGTCCTTCCGCGGCTTTTGTCTATGCCCTGGCTGCGTTTGTCGGAGCTGTACTCATTGCTTATTCGTATCATTTCTTTCTTAGGACTCCGAAACAGACCAAATATGGCGTTTCTTCTCCCAAGATGCTCGCTTGTATCATTGGGTTAAGCGCTATAGGTGCCATTCTTCTTGAGGTGTTTACGCTTTGGGGAGCGCCGTTGTCTACCCCGTTAGAGTTATCAGATTGGAGCAAGCGACGTATTCTAATCTTTTTCGTCGCTATTTCGGGCTGCATAATCGTACATGTCTCCAATTCGTACGCCGCGGTTCCCAAGATCGGGCCTTCAGGGCATTCGTATCAAAGGTCTATTGGCAAACTGTTTGTCTACTCTATTCCGGGTGTCACGCTGATGACCCTCTTTGTCGCAATAATTTGCTTGGTGCCTAGTTACTTTGTCTCTAAGATAATCGGTGTAGTTGCGGGTCGTTTAACTTATCTGTTGATTTGCTTGTTCCTTGTCGGCGTTGGTGCGTTCTTTTATTTCTGGAAGAAGGGAAGGGTCGAGCTTTTTTTTCTCAGCTCTTGCCTACTATTGGGATCTTTCTTAGTTTTCATAGCACCTCCGGTAACCGCGATTTCTTGGGATGACGAGATTCATTACGACAGGGCTCTCGGTTTGTCATACCTAGGACATTCGGAGTATTCATACGCGGATCAACTGCTCGTCACCAAGCCCTGGGCTGCGGTGAATTTAGACCATGAATTGCTCCGCGAGTCGGTGGATGAGGTCGCTGAAGCGGGTGCTTCTGCTGAACAGTCGGGCGAATATATGGAGCAGGCAAGTTTTGCATCGCCCATATCGAAAAGCAGCCTCACTACGGTCTCCACATTCGGGTATGTTCCATCGGCAATCGGTCTGTGGGTAGCTCGCGTATTCCATGTTCCAATTTTGGTGAGCTTCATGTTTGGTAAGATGGGCAACCTTATTTCATATGCAGTAGTTGTTGCTTTCGCCATCCGTATTATCCCTACTAAAAAGTTGTCCATGATGCTCATTGGTCTTCTTCCGACGAGTATTTTTCTCGCTTCAAATTATTCGTATGATCCTGTTGTGACGTCATTTCTCATGCTTGCAGCTGCTTTGGTAGTGAGAGAAATTAGCCGTCCGCTCGAGCGACTTACAATCAAAAGCCTGCTAAAAATCGTCACTGCGTTATTCCTAGGGCTTGCTCCAAAGGCAATTTACTTTCCAGTCATTGGTCTGCTACTTCTTATGCCCCGAGCCAAGTTTTCCTCGCGCACCGCTTACAAACGCTATATCGGTTTCGTAGTCGCCTTCGGGCTCGTAATGGTTTTATCATTTGTGTTGCCAATGCTATTTAGCGCTGATGCGCAAGCAGGGGATGCCCGCGGGGGATCTGATGTTAGTGCGTCAGGTCAAATCGCGTATATTCTCTCTCATCCGTTGGATTACGCATACACGCTCATCAACTTCATATTGGGCTATATTTCCCCTGTTAATTCCGATATGTACTCGCTTTCATTCTCTTATATGGGCGTCTCTCTTCCGGTTGTGTTGCAATGGAGCTCAGCCTTGCCCTTTACGGTTCTCGTCGTTGGATCTTTAATTGATAGTCCAAAAACGAAGACTTTTGGATTGAGCCTGTGTGGTAGGTTGTGGGTTCTTACTATAGTCGCATCATCGATTGCTCTTGTTTGCACGGCTTTATATGTGAGCTTTACATCAGTTGGATCGGATGCCATTGCAGGTTGTCAAGCACGATACCTTACTCCGCTGTTGCTATACGCTGCCTTGCTTGCCCCTTCTTTTTCTACAGGGGGCATACAGATCAGTAATTCAGGCAAATTGATAAAGGAAGAAAGCACGACAAGAATAACTATGCTGCTTCTTACGTCAATTATGGTCTTTTTCTCCGCAGCATGTTCGTATTATTTCATAGTAATCTGGTAGTTTGGTGGCCAGCCACGCGGCGAGCTGCTGGTTATAGACTAGTGGCTGACCGAGGAGGTCGACGACGCCGGGTCGCCTTGTCGCGGGGCCTGCGGACCCTCGCCGGCATGACCGCCGACCCGTAGTGGGCGGCGAGGTCCTCGTACGCGGCGTTGAGCACGACCTCGCCCTCCCTCGGGTGGGCGGTGACGCCGGTCTTGAGGTTGTCGGGCGCGATGCACGGGGTGGCGCCTCCGAGGAACTCGAACGCGTGGACGTGGCAGCGCAGCCAGGTGTCCTGCTTCATGTCGAGGGCCGGCTCGACGTAGCTGTACCTGCTGAAGGGCAGGCAGGCGACGAACAGGTAGACCTTCGAGACGACGCCGGTCGCCGGGTCGACGAGGGACATGGTCGGACCGGACCAGTCGACCTCCATGTTCCTGCCCGCCTTGCGGCCGACCCAGCTCACGACGTTCCTGCTGACCGTGAACTGCCTGTACCGCTTGCAGAAGCGGTCGTAGGACGTGGCCGCCTCGCCCCGCGCGGCGCACTCCTCGCGGTACTCGCCGTGCAGGAGCCTGAGCGTGACGCCGACCTTCGCGAGCTCGGCGTGGACCGCGTCCCAATCCGGGTCCGGGTACACCGGCCCCGGCTGCTCGCGCTCCGGGAACAGGCGGGCGTACACTTCCCCGGCGCTCATCCGTTCCGCTTCCTCCCAGGCGACGTCGTGCTCGGCCGCGGCCCTGAGCACGACGGAGACGCTGGCTTTCGACGCGTGCAGCGCGGCGGCGATCGCGTTGAGCGATAGGTTCGACGACCTCAGCCTGGGCACCTCCCTCGCCGGTATCCTTCTCGCCATGATCCATTCCTTTCTCTCGACTACCGGTATGGCGTCTCGATCGTATAGGCGGCGGACCGGTGGGGCGCGGGCGCGTATGCGAGCGGTACTGAAGCGCGCCGCGGGCGGTGAGTATTGCTCGCTCTGAGTAGCACCTGTTTCGCGCTTTCCGTATCGCTTCCCATCCAGACGTTTCGCTCCTTCCGTATCGCCCGTTCCGCCATTTCCGTATCGCCCCTCCTCCGCCCGTAGAATCGGCTTGCCATGCAACCGATCCACGGAAGGAGAAACCACATGGCAAGGAAGATAAGGGCGAAGCTCATAATGGAGCTCCGCGACCAGGGCATGTCGAGGAGGTCGATCGCCAAGACCAGGCACATGTCCATGGGCAGCGTCTGCGAGGTGTTCGACATTGCGGACGATCGCGGCATCACCTGGGACCAGGTGAAGGGTATGGGGGACGAGCGGGTCTACGAGCTGTTCTACCCCGACCGCAACGCGCGCGAGAGCGTCTTCGAGGAGCCCGACTGGTCCTACGTGCACGCCGAGATGGCGAAGGTCGGCGTCAACCTGCGCCTGCTGCACGACGAGTACAAGTCGAAGTGCTCGCGCGAGCACATGGTCGCCATGGGCTACACCAGGTTCTGCGAGCGCTACGGGGACTACACCGTGGCGAACAACCTGACCAAGCGCATCGAGCACAAGGCCGGCGTGTCCTGCGAGGTCGACTGGTCCGGCCCGACGGTCGGCAGGGGGCTGGTGAACCCGGTCACCGGGGAGGTTTCGAAGATCTACCTGTTCGTCGGCGTGCTCCCGTTCAGCCAGAAGGCCTACTTCGAGCCGACGCTGGACATGAGGGAGCGCACCTGGCTGCGCTGCCACGTGCACATGTACGAGTTCTGGGGCGGCGTGCCACAGTGTTCAGTTGACCGTTGACACAAACACGCGTGCGCGGATGCGAGCGGTACTCAAGCGTGCCGCGGGCGGTACCGAAGGGCAATATTCACATTTTTGGATGATACTACCGAAGCGCGTTGCAGGTGGAACGGAGAAAGTCTATTACTCAAGAATAAACGACGCGCAACCGATCGGATGAATCGAGATATTGCACACCTCTCGTTACGTCTCAACATTTCCATAGAGAACAGCAGAAATCTCAAAACTCGACAAGGCGCTCAGATCCGGCATCTCTATTGCCATGAGCAACAAATGATTATTTACCTTTGCATTATCAAGTAACGGTTAGGCCATATCCAACTTTCTCCCTTTACGGTAAAGGTGAACAAATTCATCAGAGAATTTCTTTACGTAATCTCTATCGATGGCGGTCGCTAGCGTTTCATCATTATGTTCTGCTGTCTTTGTCCAGTTGTATGAGCCATGCATTACGTACTCAAAATCAATGATACAAAACTTATCGTGCATACGGTTCCATTCACGCCAACCAGAACGCGAGATGAGAACGGTATCAAAACCACTAAGCTGGCCATAGTAAGGACGATTGGCATCCTCGTCTGAGACAATCAATCTCACGGAAACGCCTTGCTGCCTTTTTGCTCTGAGCTCATTTATAAAGGCCCGATTGGTCAGCCATGCCACTGCAGCCCAGATGGAATACCGCGCATCCCGGATACCTTGGATAATTTCTTCTTGAATATTGGTAAACACGACATCATGTTCCGTGTATTCAACATCTTCGGATTGAATAATCTTTGGGCGAAGGGTCAATTCTCCTAAAGCATACTCATCGCTTTCTTCGTACACGTAATTGATTATGTCGTACAAATCGTCATATTGATTATTGGCTTCATTCAGAAGGGGTACGGGTATGCGCAGCTCAATATCTTCGTATCGCTGATTAGGGCGCCCATGCCGCACAAACCCCCATTGGGGTTTTCTATTCAGCGTGACTCTTCTGAGTATGGGCAATAAGTCGTCTTTTTTCCCTGAATACTTTTTATCGAATTTCAAGACCTCAATCATAGTCCTTACGAATAATTCGTCATCCATTACATCCTCCAACATAAGAAACTAGGCATTTAGCTGCATGGAGCAAGGATGTTTTTGAGTGCCTCAACCATCCAGCTTTCGAGCGCACCACTCAATAAGCCTCCGATAATTCCGAATGCAGCAATTTTGTAATCATGAAGCTTCTGCTACCTTTTCTCCTCTTTGTTCAGGGCAACAACGGTGGCGTAATCATCTACGAAATCAAATCCTCTTTGAGTGACTCCCCCAAAGAGGAATCCACCATCGCTACCATGGCCTTTTATCAAGCCCGCTTCGTGTAGGCCGTTGTAGAGCTCAATATACTTTTCGATGAAACAGTACTTCTCGCCCGTGAGATGAAGGTGATTCTCGGCAACAAAACCGCTACCCTCACTTCCCCCTCAGCCGCAACTAGCAGATTCAACCCCTCAAGCTCACTGCTCTGCAAGTCGACACCATTTACTGAGTACATCGGCACCGCCTGAAATTATCCTTAAAGCTCAACACTAGAGACATCGAATTCACCTGACATAAGTTTAGACAGCAGAGTGTCACGAAGCTCGATGAGAGCGACAATTTCTTTTCTGTTTGAGAGAAGCATATCGTATAGAGGGGCAACTTTTCCAGAGAAAGCTTGCAGGTCATCAACGTCGGAAATCACCTTCTTGCCATAATCTGTTCCTTTCTCTCGACTAATGGTATGGCGTTTCGAGTGTATAGGCGGCGGACCGCTGGGGCGCGGTACTCAAGCGCGCCGCTGGCGGTACTGAAGGGCAATTTTCACGTTTTTGAATGGCGGTACTGAAGCGCGTTATAAGTGGTACGGAGAAAGACGATTACTCAGTCAATGAGATTCCTTTCTCTAAATACAGAAAAAGGAATCAGTAACTCACAATTATGTCGCCGCAATAAGGGGGGGGCGGGGGAATGGAGGCCCCGTCCCCCTTATCTATATGCAATGATATTGCTTGCACCTATTGTGAGGCTGCATTTAGATCTCACAAGTGGTAATAGCGATTTCCAGGTTCTCCCACGGTGAAATTCGGGTTTATATATGGATCGCCTTCGACATAGTAGTTTGCCCAGCGATAATTCATGTACGCAACCTCTTTGTGGAAGCGAATCTGCTTGTTTGTGTTGTTTTCAACGCCTCTAGAAATTGACTCGTAATGATACAGCTCGACTTCGGG
Source organism: Collinsella sp. AM16-21 (assembly GCF_003471905.1). Classification (NCBI taxonomy): domain Bacteria; kingdom Bacillati; phylum Actinomycetota; class Coriobacteriia; order Coriobacteriales; family Coriobacteriaceae; genus Collinsella; species Collinsella sp. AM16-21. The sequence goes on along the minus strand of NZ_QRKJ01000007.1, from coordinate 5,455 downwards.
CGTGTATACAATCAGATCGTTAATCTCGCGAAGCTTTAGGCAAAAGTCAACATCATTAAATGCGACTTGAAGCTCTTCGGTGAAACCTCCGACTTTTTCGTATTCGCTTCGTTTGGTCATGATGCAAGCCGCCGTGACGGCGCTGAAATCTTGCTGCGCATCGTTGAGTGCAAAATAGCCCCAGTTGTCTTTTGGCATGCTTTGGCAGAGATGTCCTGCCACGCCGCCCGTGACGCATAGGCCAGCGTGTTGAATGGTGTTGTCGGGATAGTAGAGTTTTGCACCAACTGCGCCAACATCCTCGCGTGCGCAGATGCCAAGCATAGTTTCAATCCAATTGGGCGTAATCACTTCGGTGTCGTTATTCAGCAGCAAGAGATAATTTCCCTTGGCGCGGGCCACTCCAAAGTTCATGAGCTTGGAAAAGTTAAATTCGTGCTCCCAGGTAACAAGGCGAACGATATCAGGGTATTTGGCTTGTAACTTATCGTAATACTCGAACGTCGCATTTTCCGTGCTGTTATTTTCGATTATCACAAGCTCGTAATTGTCGTATGTGGATTTCTCGATAATTGACGTAATGCAGTTATCGAGGATATTAGCGTGATCTTTGGTCGGAATGATGATCGAAACGAGCGGATGGGAATCTGGTACGGCGTAGGTTACTTTATATGTAAAGGGACGACGCGCTTGTTCAACTTTTGCATTGAGCCCAAGTCTGTCGAGGTGATTCTGAACCGCCTTAATACCCGCAATGGTGGCATAAGGTTTGCTGTCGGCATTTGCCGCGGTTGACGTTTCGCTTAGGCGCCAGTGATATAGAACTTTTGCAACATGGTGGACGTTCCTAGCCTTTTCCACGGCCCGGAGAGTCAAATTGTGATCCTGGGCCCCATCGAACTCTTTCGTATTCGGTTGCAGCGTGTCAAGAAGGGACTTACGGATGGTAAGCATGTGGCATATATAGTTATTATTTCTGAGTAAATCGATATTGAAATCCGGTTTAAAGAACGGCTGTGCCAGCTTTCCATCGGGCATGAGTTTGTCTTCATCGCAATAAAGAAGATCAACGTTATCATTGTTTTCAATTGCCTCGGCATACGAGAACAACAAATCCGGTTCAAGGATGTCGTCATGGTCAAAGAAGCTAACGAAATCGCCCGAAGCTACGGCAACGCCTGCGTTTGTATTTTCGGAAATACCCTTATTTTCGGTAAGAATAATTGACTTAATTCTGTTGTCGCGGGCTGTCTCCTGCTCAACGCGAGCCTTTAGTTCCTGATTGTCAGGGCTTGCATTAACTAGGAGGAGCTCCCAGTTTGCATAAGACTGGTTTTTTACGGATTCGACCATATCGTTAAAAAACGAAATGGGCGTGTTGTAAAGAGGGACAATGATGCTGAATTTCGGAGCGCTATTGAAGACGATTTTTCTCTGCTTCTCCAGTGCACCAATGGTTGCCTTATGCTCTGTAAACCATTCGGGGTATTCAGGGTCAAACTGCGCATGGGTAAAGAGGAAGTTGGTCTCCTCAAGAAGCAAGCCTAATTTATCAGGCGTTAAGCAGTCAAATGCACTGAATGATGGGTGATTTTGATCGTCAATAATAAAATAGTAACGATCAAACGCCTTTGGCATGCGGATCGAGAGCTGCGTTTCAAGTTGCTTTTTCTCGGATGTAAATCCAACGCTCGTTACATTTGAACCGAAATTGACTATGCTCAGCCCAACCTCATTGAGGAACCGGTCGAGGCAGCGAAGTTTGATTTGGGAGTCGCTACGATACGGCGTTCTCACCGTGCACCTAAGGATGTAGTCGCTTGAATCTTCGATGCACTGCCAGAAATCAATCGTTGCCATGTCAAACTCTGAAACGTCATCATAGTTTCGGAGTTTACTGCACATGTCAGGTTTAATTTTGTAGTTAAGGCGAGACTCCCATTTGATGTTCTTGCAATTGAGTGAAAGGGAGTCGCTGCTCAGGGTACGACCGTCTTGGCCGATTTCGCAAAACTCAATTTTGATGGTGCGGGCATCGGGATCGGGGAGTACAAGGACGTATGAGTTCGAGTCACAACCATTGTCCCGGAATTTTAGGAGGGATAAAGGTAAGCAGCGGTTGTCGTTTGTAGCCGCTTGGGCTGTTACGCTGGAGCCTTTATGGATGCCTTCAATCTTAAGCTGCTGGTAGATTTTCCAGTTTCCTCTGCATACTCCGGTTGTTTCGACTCGCATTGTCTGCCTTTCGTTTGTTGGACACTGCCCATTGTACTTTTTCATTTGTTGCCTCGCTAGAAATGCAGAAAGAGTTGCGTGTTTCTGCTGTCCGAATTAAATAAGAAGACGGGGAGGTTGCTGCCGGTGCGTATAATTTAATTAACTATGCATCTGTAATCAGCGGCTTTTGCTCAACGATTGTCAATCGAGAGGATTTTTATGAAAGGCATCATCCTCGCCGGCGGGTCCGGCACCCGCCTGTACCCGCTCACGCTCGTGACCTCCAAGCAGCTGCTGCCGGTCTACGACAAGCCCATGATCTACTACCCGCTGTCCACCCTCATGCTGGCGGGCATCCGCGACATCCTGGTCATCTCCACGCCGACCGACCTGCCCAACTTCGAGCGCCTGCTCGGGGACGGCTCACGCTACGGCGTGAACCTTTCCTACGCCGAGCAGCCCTCGCCGGACGGCCTGGCCCAGGCCTTCACGATCGGCGAGGACTTCATCGCCGGCGAGCCGTGCGCACTGGTGCTCGGCGACAACATCTTCTACGGCAACGGCCTGTCGCGCCACCTGACGCGCGCCGTCCAGAACGCCGAGTCGGGCAGGGCCACGGTCTTCGGCTACCACGTGGACGACCCCGAGCGCTTCGGCGTCGTGGAGTTCGACGGCGAGGGGAGGGCCGTCTCCATCGAGGAGAAGCCCGCCCAGCCCAAGAGCTCCTACGCCGTTACCGGCCTGTACTTCTACCCGGGCGATGTCGCCGCCAAGGCACATAGGGTGGAGCCGTCCGCGCGCGGCGAGCTGGAGATCACCACGCTCAACCAGATGTACCTGGAGGAGGGGACGCTGTCCGTGGTGACCCTCGGCCGCGGCTACGCGTGGCTGGACACCGGCACCATGGAGAGCCTGCACGAGGCCGCGGAGTTCGTCCGCGCCGTGGAGCACTCCCAGGACCTGCCCGTGTCCGTCCCCGAGGAGATCGCCTGGGAGAACGGCTGGATCTCCACCGCCGAGCTTGAGGAGGCCGCCAAGGCCTACGGCAAGTCGGTCTACGGGCGGCACCTGAAGAAGGTCGCCGCCGGCGAGATCGTCAACAGCCCGCGCGAGTACTAGCGCAAGCTTGTTTTCTTTTAGGGGTCACCGTTTATCTGGTGGCCCCTTTCGTTATGATTACGTTGACCATAAAGACAATATGATTGGGAGTGGATGTGTTAAGCGTCTACTTTGGCGATATGCCAGAAGCGATTTACAACACAGCGACATATTTCAAAAACTCTTACCGGTCTTCTTGGATTACGGATCCCTATGCAGTCTCGATAATTAAAGATGTTGATCGATCGGATGTTGTCTCCGAAAACGTCATCGAAAGCCCTGTGCTTGGATTCATCTCCCCACTCCAGCTTTCTGGTGGCGTGAAAACGCTGCTGCTTATGAGATTTGATCGTAAGCAAATTTTTAACGCTTCTACCTGTGGTGACAACTGTGCCAAGTGGATTCTCGACATGGCGAAAGACCGCAAGCTTGTTGTGAATCTCTATCATGTGATGGACTTTGGTCGCGAGGATTTTAAAATTAAAGTCGTGAATAGCGGCCGAATCGTTCACAACATGGCCGAATTGATTCACGAGTCGATTCCGTATCTGTAGGTACTGCTTATGAACGGTTCGCATCTCGTTAAGATTTCCCGCCGCAGGGGAACTAAGTACACATTTACCATCAAGCGGAACATCACTATTGTGCGTGGCGATAGTGGCACGGGTAAGACGACACTGTTTGACATGGTCGCAGACTACATGCGAACGGGCGAGCAGTCGGGCGTTTCCTTGCAATGCGATTGTCCCTGTGTCGCCCTGACCGATTATGATTGGCGAAACCAGCTTTCGTCCGTTCATGACTCGATTGTATTTGTCGATGAGGGCTTAAAAGAGATCCATTCTGATGAGTTTGCCCATCATGTGCTGTATTCCTCGAATTATTTCGTGCTGATCTCAAGGGCTGATTTCCCCAATCTTCCGTATAGCGTGGATGAGATTTACAAGATTAAGACGAGCGGAAAATACCATTCTTTCGTCCCTGTTTATCAAGATCGCGGGAATCATCGTTATGCTATTTCCCGGTCGGCGCCAAAACAGGACTTTTCTATCCTTCTATGCGAGGACAGTAAGTCTGGTTTCCAGTTCTTTGAACGGCATTTCGCTGACAGTGAGCTTACCTGTACTTCGGCCATGACGAACAGCGCGATTTTGGGCTGGTTGGATCAGCATCTCGACGATCGCGTGTTTGTTGTCGCGGACGGGGCGGCATTTGGGTGCTATGCGGACCGCGTCCTTAAGCTGCAAGACATTCACCGCGATACTGTTACGGTTTGTCTTCCCGAATCATTCGAGTGGCTTCTGCTGAGCTCCGGCGTAATTTCAGAGCTAGATGTTAAGACGGTTTTGGAAACCCCAGAAGCCTTTGTAAACAGTGAGAAGTTTAAAAGCTGGGAGGATTTCTTCTATAAGTACTTACGCGATAAAACTGGGAATTCGGTCTTCCGGTACGACAAAGACTGCATTCCGGAGGCGTTTTGTAGGGGAAGTAATTCTGCGAAGGTCATGGCTCTTATCGCATGCCGAAATGTCCGATAGTTTTGTTGAATAGTGCCGCGGCGTCACTTCCTGCGGCATACTAAAGAAGCTGTACTTGCTTCAGATTGGATTTTCATGTCTGAGATTTTTGAACCTAAGAACATCATCGTCACGGGCGGCTGCGGCTTCATCGGCAGCAACTTCGTGCACTACGTCGTGAACAACCACCCGGGCGTCCACGTCACCGTCCTGGACAAGCTGACCTACGCCGGCAACCCCGAGAACATCGCGGGGCTGCCCGAGGACAGGGTCGAGCTCGTCGTCGGTGACATCTGCGACGCGGAGCTGCTCGATAGGATCGTCCCCGGCCACGACGCGATCGTGCACTACGCCGCCGAGAGCCACAACGACAACTCCATCGCCGACCCGGAGCCCTTCCTGCGCACCAACGTCGAGGGCACCTTCCGCCTCCTGGAGGCCGTCCGCAAGCACGGCATCCGCTACCACCACGTCTCCACCGACGAGGTCTACGGCGACCTGGCGCTCGACGACCCCGCCAAGTTCACCGAGGAGACGCCGTACCACCCGTCCTCGCCGTACTCGAGCACCAAGGCGAGCTCCGACATGCTCGTGCGCGCCTGGACCCGCACCTATGGCCTGCG
>NZ_QRKJ01000006.1:349-146244 GCF_003471905.1 Collinsella sp. AM16-21 | reverse complement strand
GGCACGTGCAGACCTTTCGTCATGGCCTCCTACCTTTCTTTCGGGCCTTTCGGCCGAATCTCTCAGCACCCTTCCGTAACGGGTGCTGCTTGCTGACAGCTCTAGTTATATCCAAATTCCAACCGCAATTCCACCTCGCCCCCGAACGGTCAACAAAGTTCGATGAACGGTATATAGAATATGATTCCCCCATAATGCACTTCGGCGTTCTAAAGTAGCTTTTCTAAGGTAAATGCTCTTTTTTCTTAAAAATCATTCGCAATTACAACTCCAATCTTTCGATTAAGAATTGCATATCTAAAACGGTTTTATGTATATAAATGACGCTTGTTCGTGTTTCTGTCTGTATTCGATGATATTCAGCTACCTATCATTCTTATTCACACATACTCACCAGTTGAGTGAGGATATAGACCGTTTTTCACAACGCGAAGGGCGTCAGCTCTATGGCTTGTCAGCGTAAGAAGTAGGTAAAGATACCGTTCACGCGATACGTCCGTGCCATAGGTCGACTAAATTGAGACAATAGTGAATAGTGTTAGGCAACCGTCCCCCACGGGGACTGAACGGACAGATGCATATGCCGAGCAAAATCGAAAAAAAGCAAGCCGCTGCAAAGCTGCGTAAGCCGCCGCGCGACTTCTCGTACACGCAGAACCGAGAGCTCAGCTGGCTGCGCTTTGACAACCGTGTGCTTGACGAAGCCTTCGACGAGACCGTTCCGCTGTTCGAGCGGCTAAAGTTCGTGTCGATTTTCGAGTCTAACCTCGATGAGTTTCTCATGGTGCGCGTGGGCGGCCTGTCCGATCTGGCAGAGCTCAAAAAACAGCCTGTCGACAACAAGAGCAATATGACCGCCTCCGAACAGGTCGATGCCGTCATGGCCGAGATGCCCGGGCTCCTTACCCGCTGGGAAACCATCTTCAAGAGCATCGAGGGCAAGCTCGACGCCCTGGGCGTTCACCGCGCTCGCATCGACTCGCTTACGCCCGAGGAGCGCACCTTTGTCACCCGCTACTTCCAGGCCTACGTGTCGCCGGTCATCTCGCCGTTGGTCATTGACCCGCGCCACCCCTTCCCCAACCTGCGCAACGGCGCACTCTATCTAGCTTGCGGACTGGACGGTGTCACGGACGAGGAGAGCCTGCTGGGCCTTATCGAGATTCCCGCCTCAATGAACCGCGTGGTCGAGATCCCCTCGCCCGCCGGCACCTACTCCTACATCTTGCTCGAGGACGTCATTCTCGCCTGCCTGGACAGCTGCTTTGGCTCCTATAAGCCGCTCGACCGCGCTCTGATCCGCGTCACCCGCAATGCCGATATCGACCCGGACGGCGAGGGCGTCGAGGAGGAAGAGGATTACCGCCAGCACATGAAGCGCATCCTCAAAAAGCGCTTGCGCCTGCAACCGGTGGTGCTTGCCGTCTCCGGTTCGCTCGAGAAGGCGACACTCAAGACCATCCGCAAAGCGCTCGAGCTTTCGCGCCGCTCGGTTTTTACCTGCGATATCCCGCTCGACCTGGGCTATGTCTTTGGCATCGAGGGCAAAATTCCCGAGCACCTGCGCAACGGGCTCCTCTTTACGCCGTTTAAGCCTCAGCCCAACCCCACCATCGACATGTCCCGCTCCATTCGCGAGCAGGTGCTGCAGGGCGACAAGTTGCTCTTTTACCCCTACGAGGCCATGAATCCGTTCCTGGACCTGGTACACGAGGCCGCATACGACCCCGAGTGCATCTCGCTGCGCATCACGCTCTACCGCGTGGCCAAGCAGAGTCGTCTGTGCGAGTCGTTGATTGACGCCGCCGAGAACGGCAAAGAGGTCACGGTGCTCATGGAGCTCCGCGCGCGCTTTGACGAGCAAAATAACATCGAGTGGGCAGAGCGTCTGGAAGAAGCGGGCTGCACCGTCATCTATGGCTCCGAGGGTTTTAAATGCCACTCAAAGATCTGCCAGCTCACCTATCGCGAGGGCATGGCGCTCACTCGACTCACGCTTTTGGGCACCGGCAACTTTAACGAGAAGACGGCCAAGCTCTACAGCGACTTTATGCTCATGACCGCCCATCCCGGCATCGGCGAAGACGCCAACTTGTTCTTCCGCAACCTGTCGCTGGGCAACCTGCGCGGCGACTACCGCTTTTTGGGCGTGGCGCCCGTCGGTCTCAAGCCACTCATCATGCGCGGTCTGGACCGCGAGATACAACGCGCTCTCGCCGGCGAGCCCGCGCGCGTATTCTTTAAGCTCAACTCGCTGACCGACCGCGAGGTCATCGACAAGATCGCCGAGGCATCGTGTGCCGGTGTGCGCGTGGACATGATCATCCGCGGTATCTCGTGCCTGAAGCCCAACATTGCGGGCAAGACCAAAAACGTGCACGTACGTTCTATCGTCGGACGTTTCTTGGAGCACGCGCGCGTCTATGCCTTCGGCGTGGACTCGGACATGATCTACCTGAGTTCTGCCGACATGATGACGCGCAACACCGAGCATCGCGTGGAGATCGCCTTCCCCGTGCTCGACCCCACCTGCCGCGCGCTGGTGCACGAGTACATGGGTGTGCAGCTGCGCGACAACGTGAAGGCACGTAGCCTGACGAGCGACGGCACCTGGGTTCCCGTAGAGCGAAAAGAGGGTGAGAAGCCCTTTAACTCGCAGGAGTTCCTGTTGGAGCGCGCTTATCGCAACGCCGAGTCCGCAGCCGTGGCTTCGGAGCCCGTCGCCAAAGCAAAACCGGAATCCGCACCTGTTCTGGGTCCCAAGCCCGAGCCACAGCCGGCAGCCCCTAAGGTACAGAAGGTCCAGGCGACCGTCATCGAGCCCGACCTGGAGCCCGAGCCCGAGCCCGAGCATGCGCCCCAGCCTCAGCCGCAGACCGCCAAGCCCGCGCCCCAGGCAAGCGCCCGCCGCGAGAAACCCGCCGGCAAGACCAAAGCCATCGAGCGCCATCGCCCCGGTCGCGTGCGCATGGGCTTGGGCCTAATCGGCCTAGGACTCAAGACGCTCATTACCGGCAAGACGAAATAGACGTTTGTAGAAGCGCCCCGTATTTGAGGAATGCCTCAGGTACGGGGCGCTTTTCCCTGCTACCATGGTTGCGGACAACAACGCGAATGACAGGCAGGGATATGAAGCTCACTATAGAATCGATGACCTACGGCGCCGATGGTCTGGCGCATGCCGATAACGGCAAAGCCGTATTTGTGCAGGGCGCCGTGGCGGGCGACACCGTCGAGGCCGAAATCGTGCAGGACGGCAAATCGTTTATGCGCGCCCGCGCCACCGAGATTCTGGAACCGAGCCCCGATCGAATTCAGCCTCCCTGCCCCTTCGTGGGCATCTGCGGTGGCTGCTCGTGGGGCAATCTCTCGCGCACCGCTCAGCTTGCCGCCAAGGAGCAAAACCTGCGCTCCACGCTCGAGCGCATCGGCAAGTTCACCCCTGAGCAAGTCGACGAGCTGGTGCAGCCCATCCGCCACACCAAGGACGATTGGGGCTACCGCAATAAAATTGAGCTCGAACCGACCGTCGTTAACGGCCGCGTTCGTCTTGGCATGCACGGCGTCGATCCCAGCAAGATCGTGACCGTCGATTCGTGCCCGCTGTTCGATAAGCGCTTCCCCAAGGCACTCAAATCGGTTGTCGGCGCGCTCAATTATCTGAGCGGCAGCCACGACCTGGGCTTGGAGCGCGTGGGCATTCGCGCCTCGCGTCGCACCAAAGCGCTCGAGGTCGCGCTCTGGACGCCCACGGGGTCGTTTCCGCGCTCGCAAGTCTCGCGCGTGCTGGCAGACGCCGCACACCCCACGAGCATAGTGCGCGTTATGAGCAAGGGTGAGAAGAAGGCCCGCCGTGTCTCCAAGGTCGAAATGCTCGCCGGAGAGGGCTCATGGACCGAGAATATCGCCGAGGGTCAGATGCGCTTGTCTGCCCCGTCTTTTTTCCAAGTCAACACCAAGGGTGCTGAGATTTTGATCGAGCTTGTCATGGAAGCGCTCGACCCGCAAGAAGACGAGCTTGCCGTGGACCTGTACTGCGGCGCCGGAACCTTTACCCTGCCGCTCGCCCGCCGCTGCGACTTCGTCGCCGCCGTCGAGGCCTACGGCCCGGCCGTGCGCGACCTGCACCGTAACCTGGAAATCAACAAGCTTGATAACGTCGACGTCATTGGCGGAGACGCGGTGCGCGAGTTCCCCGACCAGGATGCCGACGTCTTGGTGGTCGACCCGCCGCGCGCAGGCCTCGCCCCCGAGGCGATCGACCTTATCGCCAGCACGAGCGCTCGCGATGTCGCCTACGTGAGCTGCGACCCCGCCACCCTGGCACGCGACCTTAAGCGCTTTGTCGAGGAAGGTACCTTCTCCCCCGTCAAGATCACGCCGGTCGATCTGTTCCCGCAAACCTTCCACTGCGAAACCGTCGTCCACCTCAAGCGCAACTAGACTGTTTGCCCCAGACCACGCCCGATGATTTTTCTGGCACGGGGATAAAAATAGATTTGCTCCGAATGATTATTTAATCCCCGTCCCGAAATTGAACCGCCCCTCATTTCTTGAACATTAGAAATGGGGGCTTCTTTATGGACGGGAGAGTCAGGCACGACGCCACGCTGAGGACTCTTGCAGCAGAGCTTTGCGACAGGGGGTGCGGGCGCGCCGAAGGCCAGCGGGAGGCCGAAGGGTGCCCGGACCCGGCCGGGGCCGGCGGCGTGCGAGGGCAAGCTCATGCGACGGAGCTGCTGCCCGGGCGCCTGAAGGACGAATTCTACAGGAGCCGGACGTGGCGGAGCTTCGAGGAGTTCAAGCGGGACCTCGAAGCCTATACCGTTCACTGGAACAAGAGGAGGCGGGTTAAGCAAAAGGGACTGACCCCGGAGGAGTTCCGAAATCAGTCCCCATGTGCGGCATAGGCCGCTAATTGACCCGTCCAAGTATCGGGGCGCAGTTCATTTCAGCGCCGCCCGAGAAAGCTAAACGCCTTCTGGCAGGTTGTCCCGGGCCGAGGGCGGCCACCTTGATCGCCCTCGGCCCTCACCCACCTCAACTGCTCCTCAATTACATAGAGCTGATTGAGGAGGGCGCAAGCTAGTGGGCGCCTTCCTCCTCGTCGTTGGGTCGGTAGGTGATGAACTCGATAACAAAGGCCAGGACGGCGGAGATGAGCGAGGCGATGATCGCGAAGATCATGTGGGAGATCCCGGCGCCACCAGGGGTCCCGTCGATGAAGTTGAGCAGGTTGAAGACGCCGAGGCCGCCCGAGATGTACATGAGAGCGCCAGTCATTCCCACGATAGCGCCGCCCACGGCGGAGCTCAGGCATGCCACGACGAACGCGCGCTTGTTGGGGAGGGCGATGCCGTAGATGCCCGGCTCGGTGACGCCGAAGAAGAAGGCGGAGATCATCGCGGGAAGGGCGATGCCGCGGAAGCGCTCGTCCTTGTTTCTGAGGTACATGGCAAAGATGACCGCTCCGAGCGCGAACCCGTGGCCGATGGTGGCGGCGAGCACGCTGTCGTGGCCGAGGGTGTTCAGATTCATGATGGAGATGGGGATGAGGCTCCAGTGGAAGCCAAAGATGACGAGGCACATCCACAGTCCGCCAACCAGGGCGCTGCCCAGGACGGAACCAACCACGGGGAGCTGGAAGATGAACGAGAATGCCGCGCTCAGCAGGTTGGTGATGAGGGTGGCCACCGGGCCGATGATGAGGTAGCCCAAGACGATGGAGACCGTCATCGTGGCGAGCGGGACAAGGAACATCTTGAGCGCAGCCGGCATCCAGCTCTTGAGCCAGCGCTCAAGGATAGAGCCGAACCACACCATGAGAAGGACGGGGATCACCGAGCTCACGTAGCCGGACACGGGCATGATGATGGGGAGCCCGAGGGCGGTGGCGTACCACGAGAACGTGCCGGCCACGCCGAGGTCGATGCTGCCGAGCGCCTCGCCCGAGGTCAGGGCGACCATCGTCGGGTAGAGAAGCGCCACGCCGATTGCCACGCCGGTGAACTCGTTCATGCGGAACTTGCGCGCGGCACTGAACGCCAGGGCGACGGGAAGGAAGTAGAAGAAGCCGTCAGCCACGGTGTAGAGCAGCGTGTAGAGGCCGTCGTTTGCAAAGGCCGGGACGAAGTAGGTGATGAGGGCAAGCAGTCCCTTCATGATGCCTGCGGCGGCAAGCGGTCCCAGGATGGGCTGGAAGATGCCAGAGATGAGGTCGATGACGACGGAGGCAACGGTCTTATCGCCCTGGGGCTCGTCGTCGGCGCTTGCGCCGCCCGAGAAGTTGCCGGCCTCCAGGACCGCGTCGTAGACGTCCTCGACGATGTTACCCACGACCACCTGGTACTGGCCGTTGGCCTGGATGACCTGGATGACGCCCTTGAGGGCCTCGATCTTGGCAGTGTTGGCGCGGGACTCGTCCTTGAGTTTGAAGCGCACGCGCGTGATGCAGTGCGCGACGCTGGCGACGTTCTCTGTGCCGCCTACGTTCTCGAGTATGGATCTGGCCAGATCGTCGTATTTTTCAGCCATTATTTTCTCCTTAGTGATATTGCCCGGGCGGCTAGCCCAGGTCGCCTCCGTTGGTGGCGATGGCCTGTTGATACCAGTAGAAGCTCTTCTTGCGCCTGCGCTCGAGCGTGCCGTTGCCCAGGTTGTCGCGGTCCACGTAGATGAAGCCGTAGCGCTTCTCCATCTCGCCGGAGCCCGCGCTCACGAGGTCGATCGGCCCCCAGGTGGTGTAGCCGAGCATCTCGACGCCGTCCTGCTCGATGGCGTCACGCATGGCCTCGATGTGCTCGCGCAGGTAGGCGATGCGGTAGTCGTCCTCGATCGTGCCGTCGGGAAGCACCTCGTCATAGGCGCCGAGGCCGTTCTCCACCACAAAGAGCGGCTTCTGGTAGCGGTCCCAGAGGTCGTTGATCGTGATGCGGAATCCCAGCGGGTCGATGACCCAGCCCCAGTCGCTCGTGCGCACGTAGGGGTTCTCCACGCCGGCGAAGGCGTTGCCCTCGGCGACGCCGCCCACGGAGTCGGGGTCGCCCGCGGTGCAGCGCGAGGAGTAGTAGCTAAACGAGATGAAGTCGACGGTGTTCTCCGCAAGGATGCGCTCGTCCTCGGCGGTCATGCCCACGTCGATGCCCTCGCGCTCGAGCATCTTGAGCGCGTAGCCGGGGTAGCGACCGCGCGCCTGCACGTCCACGAAGAAGAGGTCCTCCTGGTTCTTGACCTGCGCCGCGCGAACGTCCTCGGGACGACAGGAGTAGGGGTAGTAGCTTCCCGCGGCGAGCATGCAGCCCACCTTGTTCTCCGGATCGACCTCGTGGGCGATCTTGGTGGCCCAGGCGCTCGCCACGAGCTCGTTGTGCGCGGCGCGGTACTCGGCCTCGCGGGCATTCTCCCCGGGCTCGAGGACGATGCCGGCACCCATGAAGGGACGGTGCAAGATCATGTTCATCTCGTTGAACGTGATCCACCAGCGCACGAGGCCGCGGTAGCGGTTGAAGAGCACCGTCACAAGCCGCTTGTAGAGCTCGATAAGGGTGCGGTTTCGCCAGGCGCCGTACTTCTTGACGAGGTGGATGGGGCAGTCGAAGTGCGTGATGGTCACGAGGGGCTCGATCCCGTGCTCGCGGCAGCAGCGGAACACGTCCTCGTAGAAAGCGAGCCCGGCCTCGTTGGGCTCCTCCTCGTCGCCATTGGGGAAGATGCGGCTCCAGGCGATGGAGAGGCGAAAGACCTTAAAGCCCATCTCCGCGAAGAGGGCTATGTCCTCGCGGTAGTGGTGATAGAAGTCGATGCCCGTCTGGGCCGGGTAGTAGTACCCGGGCTCGAAGTCGAGCATGCGCCTCAGGCCGCGGCTTACGTCGTTGCGCTCCGGCCCGTGTGGGATGACGTCGACGTTGGCAAGGCCGCGGCCGCCCTCGTCATAACCTCCCTCGCATTGGTTGGCGGCGGTGGCTCCTCCCCAAAGGAACCCTTTTGGAAATGGCATGGTGCCTCCTTCTCTCTGGCGCCCCCATCTCTGCGGGGGACGCTTTATAACGTCCTTGCGGCCTCGCGCGCCTGGCCCGTGGCCCTTTCCCTGATGCGCGCGGGCCGCCTGTGAAGGGGTGACTAGCTGACGGCTTGTCCTGCGGCGGCGCGACGTGCCTCCCGGCCTCCAAGCAGGGAGGGGACCTGTGCCAGGCACACGCCGGCGAGGATGATGGCGACGCCCAGCCACTCGACGACGCCGAGCGGCTCGCCGAGGACGATCATGGCGATGAGCAGGCCGGCGGGGAGTTCCGCGGCGGCCATGACGGTGGACAGGCCCGCGGGCAGGTGCGGAGAGCCCATGCCGAAGAGCAGGACCGGGCAGAGCATGCCAAAGAAGCCGGCGATGACGGCAAAGGGCAGGATGCCCTGGGCGAGGACGCCCGAGACGACGTAGTCCGGACACACCGTGAGCGACATGACCACGGAGCCCGCGCATACGATGACGCCACGCTGCTCGGACGAGCAGGGGGCCTCGACCTTGCCGGAGAGGGTGACAAAGAGGGAGCAGGACACGGCCGCCCCCAGCGCGCAGAGCAGGGCCACGGGGTCGTACCCGGTGATGCCGGTCTTGTAGACGCCGCTGGCGAACACCGTTCCGAAGACGATGACCAGGGCGGAGGCCACTTGGAGGAGCCTCGGCGGCCGGCGCGTCATGACGGTCTGCCACACGAGCCCCAGCCACGTGAACTGGAAGAGGAGCGTGAGTGCCACCGGGGCGGGCAGCACGCTCATGGCGTAGCAGTAGAGGATTGAGGTGAGGCAGGTGAGGGCTCCCAGGCCCATGAGCTTGAGGGCGAGCTTCCAGCCCACGCGCTGCCAGCGGTGCCCGAGTGCGTGCCCTGCGAGCGTGGCGAGGGCGAAGAAGAGGCAGCCGAACCACGCCTGGCTCGCCACCACCTGCGCTGAGGTGAAGCCCGCGGCGTAGGCGAGCTTGTAGGTCGTGGCCATCGCGCCGTAGCAGGCGCCGCCCGCAAAGACCTGGAGCGCCGCCTTGACCTGCCCCGCGCCCGCGGCTCCCGCCTCGGCGGTCTGTTGCTTGATTGTGTTTGTTTCTGCCATTAGGCTCCCTTCCGTCTGCTGTCTTGCAGATGCACGTCTCGTGCGTCTGTTCCCTGCAGTCGGAAGGTGGGCTCGTGCGGTCTTCTGGCGGCGCATGTGGTACCTGCTGCCAAGACGAAAAAAGCCACGCAACCGACTGCTCGGTTGCGTGGCAAAAAGGTGGCTAGCGCCCAGAAAAGTCCACGCGTTTTTAGACTGGGACAAAGTACTACAACAGGTGAGATTCCGTCAAGAAAAACCGAAGAAAAAAGTGAGCCTCTGCCCGCCGTACCTGTAGCGGTCGTTTCCCCGAACGGGGCGGTGCTGTTGGGGACTGTCTCGATCTGTAACAGTTGGGGCTAGTTTTGGTCGATGGATGTTACAGATTGAGATTGTTGAGGATGGGTGGGGGTAGCTAATTCGGACGGGGCTATTTTAAACATTGGGAAATCAAGCGTGGCAAGCGGAGGTCTTCGGGGTATAAGACGGCTAATTGTATGCCGCCTATGAAAGGAACCCTCATGCCCAGCGTTGCCGTTCTCGCCGCCGATGGCTTTGAAACTATTGAATGCCTGACCATGGTCGATGTCATGCGTCGCGGCGGCGTGCGCGCCACGCTTGTCTCGATCATGCCCACGCGCGAGGTCGTAAGCTCGCTGCAGATTCCCGTGACCTGCGATGCGCTCTTTGACGAGATCAACTTTGACGAGTACGACTGCGTCGTGCTACCTGGCGGCCTGCCCGGCGCCACCAACCTGCGTGCCGACCAGCGCGTCTGCGACGTGGTCTGCGAGTTCGCCGCCGCCAAACACGTCGCCGCCATCTGCGCCGCCCCGTTTATCCTGGGTGAGCTCGACCTGCTCGAGGGGCGCCACGCTACGTGCTTCCCTGGCTTTGAGAAGAGCTTCCCCGAAGGCGCCTATACCGGCGAGAAGGTTACGCAAGACGGCAACATCATCACCGCCAGCGGCATGGCCCAGTCGCTCCCCTTTGCGCTTGAGCTGCTGCGCACGCTCGCCGGCGACAAGGCTGTCGAGAAGGTTGCCGAGGGCATTCAGCTATGATTTTGGCCTCGCAATCACCGCGCCGCATCGAGCTGATGCGCGAGGCGGGCTATGACATTCGCATCATTCCTGCCGATATCGACGAAACGCCATTTGATGGCGAGGCCCCACTTACGCTCGTTGAACGCTTAGCACGCGCCAAAGCCGCCGCCGTTGCCGCCGAGCATGCCGAGCCCAATGAGCTGACGGTCGCGGCCGACACCATCGTCACCTTTGACGGCAAGATTCTGGGCAAGCCGGCAACCGAGAACGAGGCGTGTACCATGCTCCGTGAGCTTTCGGGCCGCACGCACCAGGTCGCAACCGGCGTCTGCATCGTTAAGGCAGGCGACGCCACGGCTCCGCATTCCGCCGAGAGCCTGTCCTTTGTCGATGTGACCGACGTGACGTTCTACGAGCTCACCGACGAGCAGATCGAGCACTATGTCGCCTCGGGTGAGCCCATGGACAAGGCCGGCGCCTACGGCATTCAGGGCACAGGAGGACGCATGCTCGTGCACGATATTTCGGGCGACTTCTATAACGTGGTGGGCCTACCCATCGCCCGCGTCGCGCGCGCGATTCAAAAACTCTCGTAATTGCATCTGGCGCTGGGTATCCCCCAGCGCCTACAATTTCGGCGTACCGTACGGATCCCGACCGGGCATAAGGCCCGGCGGAAAACCGATAGGAGTAAAACATGGATACACTGCTTGAGGCCATTGACGTTTGCGATGTCGATGGCTTTTGCCTTGGCAACTACACGGACGAGGAGGCCGGCACCGGTTGCACCGTAATCGTGGCACCCGAGGGCGCCACCGGCGGCGTTGACGTTCGCGGCGGTGCCCCGGCATCGCGCGAAACCGACCTGCTGCGTCCCGAGAACACCGTCGACAAGGTCCACGCCGTCTGCCTTTCGGGCGGATCGGCCTTTGGCCTGGAGGCCGCAAGCGGCGTCGCTCGCGAGCTTGAGAGCCGCGGCATCGGCCTTCCCGTCGGCCCCACGCAGGTGCCTATCGTGTGCTCCAGCTGCATCTTCGACCTCGCCTTTGGCGACCCCGCCGTACGCCCCGACATTGAGGCTGGCATCTCCGCCGTGCGCGAGGCGCTCGACAACACCCCCACCACGCTCGAGCAGGGCAATGTAGGTGCCGGCACCGGTGCCACCGTGGGCAAGCTCATGGGCCCCGCCACCTGCATGAAGGCCGGCCTAGGCGCTGCCGCCGTGGCACTCGGCCCTGTTAAGGTGGGTGCCGTGGTCTCGGTCAACGCCTGCGGCAATGTCGTCGACCCCTTCACCGGCGAATGGGTCGCTGGTATGCGCGCCGCAGCAGATAGCGACCAGATCGTCGACATGGAGCTCGCAGCCTTTGCCGCCGCCGGCTCCATGCAAATGCCGCTCGACCGCACCAACACCACCATCAGCTGCATCGTCACCAACGTTGAGCTCACTAAAGCTCAGGCCACCAAGGTCTCCCAGATGGCGGCAGACGCCTATGCGCACGCCATCCGCCCCACACACACCACCAACGACGGCGACACCATCTACACCCTTGCCAGCGGCAAACTGGGCGCCCAGGCAAGCGCTGCCGTTCCCCTAGACCTGCTGGGCATGCTCGCCGTAAGGGCCCTACAGACCGCCATCGTAAACGGAGCCAAAAACGCCAAAACCTCCCACGGCATACCCGGCGCCGCAAAGTAAACTAGCTCGTCCGGTTGCCCGGTGGGGTTTGGTTATGTTTGCTGCTCTACAGTCCCGGCTCGCACGAAGAGCACATTAAGTGCTCTTCGGCTCGTGCGGAACTCGCGACAAACATAACCAAACCCCACCGGGCAACCTACCAACCAGATTCTTTTCAGCCCAGGCCCCTGTGTACCGCGCGTCCAAGATCTTCAAATTCAGCCGTCTGACATAAAGCAAGACATAGCAGAGGACCCCTGGTCCTTAACTTGATACGAGTTCCGCACGCAAAGGAGGCGCCAGTGGCGCCTCCGTCTTGCGCAGGACTGTCCGAAGTAGCAAGTTAAGGACCAGGGGTCCCCGTTACCCGTGCGTTTCTGTGCTAGTTGAATTTGAAGATCTTTGAGGCAAGACGGTATAGGCCGAGTGTGGTTTTGTCTCCGGCCCGTCCGCGCAGGTTGGTGAAGAAGCCGACCACGCCGTAGCGGGCACGACGATACATGCGCTCGTCGTAGGCCTTCAAATCATTCCACAGCGTCTTTAGGCGCTCGTCGGCGCAATCTTCCTCGGAAAGCTTGGTGAGCACCGAGCAGATCGCCATCATCATGGTGAAGTAGCCCATCATGTACGAACGCAGACGCGACGACTCAACATCGCTGTACAGGTGGTACGACTCCATCATGATACGCGTAACACGGAACTGCTGGTCCAGACGCTTGACCATCGTTGCCTCGTTGACGCTCTGACCTTCGCGACCGATAAAGTAGCGGTAGAGGTCGATGTCGGCGTAGTACATGGTCTTGCAACGCGGCAGCGGCACGTAGGCGTAGATGTTGTCCACATAGAACGTGTGCGGCGGCATGGGAAGGTTGGACTCGCGCAGCACATCCGTGCGATAGCACAGGCTGTGCATGAGTAGGTTCTGGTCCAGGCGGAAATGACCGATCTGATCCCAGGAAAAGATCTTTTTGCGCGGCAGGGCAAATTTGTAACCGATAGCGGTATGCGTGCCCTCGTAAACCTTCTCGTACACGTAGTTCGAGATAAACAGGTCAACGCGCTGGTCGCGCTCCTCAAAGCCACGCAGAATCGACAGCATGGTCGAAAGGGCAGCGCCGTCAAGCCAGTCGTCCGAGTCGACAACCTTGTAGTAGGTGCCCTGCGCCTCGCGCAGACCCGAAAGGACGGCAATACCGTGACCGCCATTCTCCTGGTGCACCGCGCGGATGATTCCAGGATAACGGGCCTCCCACTCGTCGGCCTTGGCGGCCGTCTCGTCCTTGGAGCCGTCGTCCACCACGATAATCTCGATATCGGTGGCGTAATTGCTCCCCTCCAAGATGGAGGTGATGCAATGGTCCATGTCCTTGGCGGCGTTATACGAGGGAATACCGAATGTTATGACTTTATGCATGGCAGGCGATAATCTCATCCGAAAGATCGAGGGCAGAATTGGTCACGGCGTCCATATCGTAGTAACGATACTCGGCCAGACGACCCACCGGGTGGAAGTTCGTCAGGTTCTGGACGCGCTCAAGATAGCGCTCATAGAGCTCACGGTTCTCGGGCTCAAGAATGGCGTAGTACGGCGTCTCGCCCGAGCCGGGCGTATAGGCCTTGGAGTACTCCTTCATGATGGTGGTCTTGCCGGGCAGGACCTGACCGGTCATGTTCTTGAACTCGGTGATACGCGTGTAGTCCTCGCTCGTGGTGTAGTTGACGGTGCCCACGGGCTGGAACTGGTCCATATCGAGCGTCTCGAACTTCATATCGAGCGTGCGGTACGGCAACGCACCCAAGTCGAGGCTGAACAGCTCATCGAGAGGACCGGTATAGACAATCTCGCCGCCGTAGACCTTGCCATCGATCTTGACGGTGGTCTCGTCGATTTCAAAGAGATCGCGGGCGTCCACGTCGCAGAACACGTCGATCAGATCGTGATCGAGCATATGCTCGAACAGCGCGGTATAGCCGTCCTGCGGCATGCCCTGGAAAGGAGCCTGCGGGAAGTAGCGATCGTCATCGCCCACAAAGACGGGAACGCGGCCGGTGATCGAGGGGTCGATCTGGTCGGGCGTCTGGCCCCACTGCTTCATGGTGTAATGCAAAAAGACGTTCTCATAGACATAATCGGCGACCTCGGCAAGATCCGGGTCGTTCTTCTTGCGCAGCTCCATAATGGGCACCTTGACGTCCTTGCCAAAGGTCTCCACGAGCTTTTGGTACAGCTCCTCGCCGCGCTCATCGCCAAAGGCGAGCTTGAGGCTCGCATGGTTAAAGGGTACGGGCATGAGGGTGCCGTTGATGTTGGCGAGCACCTTGTGCTGGTAGTCCGTCCACTTGGTAAAGCGCGACAGGAAGTTATGGACGCGCTCATTAAAAGTGTGATAGATGTGCGGACCGTACTCGTGGACCAGGATTCCGGCCTCGTCAGTGCAGTCGTAGGCATTACCCGCGATGTGGCCGCGACGCTCCAAAACGGCAACACGATAGCCGATAGTTTCGGCAAGACGGCGGGCGCAAACGGCACCGGCATAACCGGCGCCGACAACGATCATGTCGTACGCACCGGCATTAAAGCCTTCAGGCAGGCCTGAGGTAATCTGCATCAATACTCCTTGTCAAAAGCCACACGCTTTTTAACTGGGCTTTTTCTCGAACATACGTCGAGACATATTTATCAGAGCGATTATAGCGCTAATGCGTCCTATAATGAGCTTGCCAC
The DNA here is from genome assembly GCF_003471905.1 of Collinsella sp. AM16-21. Classification (NCBI taxonomy): domain Bacteria; kingdom Bacillati; phylum Actinomycetota; class Coriobacteriia; order Coriobacteriales; family Coriobacteriaceae; genus Collinsella; species Collinsella sp. AM16-21. The sequence goes on along the minus strand of NZ_QRKJ01000006.1, from coordinate 131,717 downwards.
ACAAGGAAAGCTCAAGCACCGCGGCGTACATTATTGAAAGGTAAACCCGCTAGCAGCGGGTTTATTCGTGTACAGCCGAGGGCCTGGAGCTTAGCGAAACGCTTGTAAGGAGTATCATGAGCGATTTCCTGAACCGTATGAAGTCTGCCGCCAAGGCCGACCTTAAGACGATCGTCCTGCCCGAGGGCGAGGATCCGCGCACCATCGTCGCGGCCAACAAGATCATCGAGGAAGGCCTGGCCAACATCGTCATCCTGGGCGATCCCAACGAGATCAACGTTCCCGGCGCCACCGTCATCGACCCGCGCAATGCCGAGAAGCACGAGGAGTACGCGCAGAAGTTTGCCGAGCTCCGCGCCAAGAAGGGCGTTACCATCGAGCAGGCTCGCGCCCAGGTGATGGACGCCACCTACTTTGGCACCATGATGGTCAAGATGGGCGACGCCGACGGCCTGGTCTCCGGCGCCTGCCACTCCACCGCCGACACCCTGCGCCCCGCGCTTCAGATCCTCAAGACCGCCCCGGGCACCAAGCTGGTCTCGGCCTTCTTCGTGATGTGCACCGACACCCCGCAGTTCGGCACCGACGGCACGCTGATCTTCGCCGACTGCGGCCTCAACATCAACCCGTCCTCCGACGAGCTCTCCGAGATCGCCATCGCCTCCGCTCACTCCTGGTCCACCTTCATGGGCAACGTTGAGCCGCACGTGGCCATGCTCTCCTACTCCACCATGGGCTCCGCCGGCGGCGAGGTCGCCAAGAAGGTCCAGGAGGCCGTGAAGTTCTGCAAGGAGAAGGCTCCCGAGCTCGCCATCGATGGCGACCTGCAGCTCGACGCCGCTATCGTCCCCACCGTCGCCCAGCTCAAGGCTCCCGGCTCCTCTGTCGCCGGCAAGGCCAACGTGCTCGTGTTCCCCGACCTCGAGGCCGGCAACATCGGCTACAAGCTGGTCCAGCGCTTCGCTGGCGCCGACGCTTACGGCCCCATCCTGCAGGGCATCGCCAAGCCGGTCAATGACCTTTCGCGCGGCTGCTCTGCCGACGACATCGTGGGTGTCGTAGCCATCACCGCCGTCCAGGCTCAGATGGCTGAATAGATTACATATCCCCTCGGGACCCTGCAGGGCAAAGCTCTGAAAACGTCCTCGGACATGCAAAGAGGCTCCGCTGCGCGCTTCGCGCGGCGGAGCCTCTTTGCGTCCTGCGGAATGTTTTCAGAGCTTTGCCCTGCAGGGTCCCTGCCGTCACGCAGCAGTCAGGGAATCTGGAGTGGGCGGCGGCTTGGCTACGAGCTGGGGCTTAGGATCTGAACGAATGGATGCCGTTGCTGAAAGCGCAGGCGTTGCCGGCGATGGTCACTTTGGGACTGGAATTACCGCCTGCTAGTAAAAAGGCCTCCGGAGCTGTTGCTCTGGAGGCCTTTTTTCAATTACAGACGAATGCGTTAGTTGTTCTTGGTCAGGCGTTCGACGTCGTGGGCGATCATGTATTCCTCGTCGGTGGGGATGACCATGACCGTGACGGCGGAACCGGCGGCGCTGATGACCTGCGGGCCGTTACCCACGGCCTCGCGGTTCTTGTTGTTGTCGATGCGCACGCCCAGCCACTCGAAGCAGTCGCAGAAAGCCTTGCGGATCGACCAGTCGTTCTCGCCAATGCCGGCGGTAAAGGTAATGGTGTCCACGCCCGCCATGGAGGCAATCATGGAGCCGGCCTGCTGCATGGCCTTGTAGGCGAACATATCGAAGGCGAGCAGGCAGCGCTCGTCGCCCTCGGAGGCGCGCGTGCGGATGTCACGGGCGTCGTTGGAGATGCCCGAGATGGCAAGCAGACCAGACTGCTTGTTCATCATGTCATCGACTTCCTGGTAGCTGTAGCCGCCCTCGCGCTGCAGGTAGCACACGGTAGCCGGGTCAATGGAACCACAACGGGTGCCCATCATCAGGCCGTCGAGCGGCGTGAGGCCCATCGTGGTATCGCGGCATACACCGTCCTCAATGGCGGCGAGTGAAGCGCCGTTGCCCAGATGACACGAAAGCAGACGGTGGCAGCGCGAACCCAGGATCTCCTTGGCCATCATCCACTCGTAGCGGTGGCTCGTACCGTGGGCGCCGTACTTGCGCACGTGGTACTTGTTACACACGTCCTTGGGCAGGGCGTAGGTGTAGGCGACCTCGGGCATAGTCATGTGGAACGAGGTGTCGAAGACGGCCACGTTGGGCAGCTCCGGATACTTCTCGCGACAATACTCGATTGCCGCTGCCTCGCCGTAGTTGTGCAGCGGGGCAAGCGGTGCCACCTCGAGAATCTTAGCCATGACCTCATCGTCGACGACCGCGGAATCGTCAAAGTACCAGCCACCCTGAACAATACGATGCCCAATGCCATCGATCGTAAAGTCGGTCTTCTCGAGCTCCTCGAGCACACGTGCGATAGCCGAACGGTGGTCCGGGAAGGGGACCTCCTCGGTTTGCTTGGCGCCACCGTTCTCGGAGTGGCCAAAGATGCCCATGTCCGAACCGATACGTTCGCAGTTGCCCTTGGCGAAAACCTCGCGGGTATCGGTATCCAAAAGCTGATATTTAAGGCTTGAGCTACCGGCGTTGACAACAAGTACGTTCATGAGACTCCTTTGCAGTGCGATACGGTCGGCGCAGACCCCTTAAGGCGGCCGCATGTTAATAAGAAGTTATCACAACTTAATAAATAACTATCAGGCATATCGCCCAACGAGCACAAAAGAGGGGCCGAACGGCGCTCGGTCGTCCAGCCCCTCCCCTTTTGCAATTACTTGCCGTTGACGATGCGCTCGACGTCGGAAGCGATCATGAACTCCTCGTCCGTGGGGATAACGAAAATCTTAACCTTGGAATCCTTGGCAGACAGGCACCATGCGCCGTCACCACGCAGGGCGTTGCGGGCATGATCCATCTTGACGCCCATAAAGGCCAGGCGGTCGGCCACGCCGGCGCGGACGGCAGGAGCGTGCTCACCGATGCCGGCAGTGAAGACCAGGGTGTCCATACCGCACATGGAGGTGGCCATCTCGGCAGCCTTGGCGGCAATCTTGTAGACGAACATATCGAAGGCAAGCTGGGCCTCGGGGTCACCGGCAGCGGCGAGCTCCTCGACGTTGCGGCAGTCGTTGGTCTTGCCGCCGGTCACAGCCAAAAGGCCGGACTTCTTGTTCATCATCTCGTCGACCTCGTCGAAGGTGTAGCCGCCCTCGCGCTGCAGGTAGCACACGGTAGCCGGGTCGATGGAGCCGCAGCGGGTGCCCATCATAACGCCGTCGAGCGGCGTCAAGCCCATGGTGGTGTCCATGCACTTGCCGTCCTCGATGGCGCACAGGGAAGCGCCGGAGCCGATATGGCACACGACGACCTTGCGGGCCTCGCCGTTGGTCATCTCGGCGACCTTCTTGGAGATGTAGCGGTAGCTGGTGCCGTGGGCGCCGTACTTACGGATGTGCAGCTTGTCGCAGACGTCCTTGGGCAGGGCGTAAGTCTTGGCGACCTCGGGCATGTTGAAGTGGAAAGCGGTGTCGTAAACCGTGACGTTGGGCAGGTCGGGATACTGCTCCAGGCAGTACTCGATAACGTTGGCCTCGGGGTTGTTGTGCAGCGGGGCGAGCGGAGCGACCTCGCGGATCTTGGCGAGGACATCCTCGTCGACGAGGGAGGAATCGCCAAAGTACCAACCGCCCTGAACGATACGGTGGCCGATACCCTCAATCTTGACGCCGTTGGCCTCGAGGTCCTTCAGGACAACCTCGATGGCGACCTTGTGGTCGGGGAACTCGATGTTCTCGGTCACCTTCTTGGAGCCGTTGGCAGCATGGGTGAAAGTGCCACCGGTAAAGCAGACGCGCTCGCAGGAGCCCTTTGCGGACACCTTATGGGACTTGGTATCGATGACCTGATACTTAAGGGTCGAAGATCCTGCGTTGACGACCAGAACGTTCATGTGTCTCCCTACTAACAGGCGGTGTGGCGCCGCCAGGTTACATACGCTTCAATAATAAACCCAAACGCCCTCGCGCTCGGGTTTATTGCGTTGATATATAAGTTATCGGTGCCTAAATACTCATGTCCTCTGGCTTGTAAGACGAAATAACGCGGGGATATACACAAGGGAAGAAATCCCGAGCGCGACAAGCAATATGACTCGAATGCCCGCGATGCCGCTCAACGCAGCGTTGAACAGATAGAAAAGGATGGCACCCACCGCCACCATCTGGCTTTGAACCGAAATCAGTGAACAGCGCATCGAAGGATCGGCTGCTTTTTGAAAAATTGAGTATTTAATTGGAGCAAATAACGAGTACGCGACCGTCTGCAGCACATAGAACACGGGCAGCAAATAAACCGGAGTTAAGGGAATCAAAAACAGAGCTGTCAGGAAAAGACGCACGATGCCGCAAATACGCGCAAAGCGGCCCTTGTCGACATGAGCAATCGCACAGGGCACAATAAGTCCCATGGAGGCCGAGGCAAGGAGCTGAACCGCAATGGTCACACCCGAAGCGACGGCATTCATTCCGCGACCCGCAAGCAGCAGTGAGAAAAAGTCTTCCAGGGCGACAAAAGCAAATGCCTGAGAACAGTCCATGATGAACGCTGAACGAAGAATGCCATTACCCGCAATAGCGGCACCGATCATCTTCGGGCTAATCCCATGTTCAGGTGTCGTCGCAGTGCCCCCTCTTCGCATCTCAGGAATGCAGACAACGACAACCAACGTCAACACCATTGCGATGATATCTGCCGAAAGACCAATGAGATATGCACCGACGGACGAAATGAAACCGCCCACGCAAGCGGAGATGGCATAAGAGGCATAGAAAACAAATCGCTCAACGACATTAAGTCTTACGAGCTGGTCCTGAGAGACGCTGTCAATGTAAATCGCTTCGATGGATCCGCTCACACACGCAACGGCAAAACCCTTGAGAGCGAACGCACCGATTAAAAGCAGGGGAGAACGGACGAGAAGCAGGGCGGCGTAGTATCCAAGCATTCCCACGACGCCAACGAGACCGCTTGTCTTTCGTCCAAACCTATCAGCAATATAGCCAGTGGGAACTTCAAGGATGAACTTGCTCACTTGATATGCAATCATCATGCTAGAAATCGATACCATCGAAAGTCCGACGAACTCAAGGTAGACAGTTAGAAAATACAAGATGGTGCTGAAGTTCGGCAGAAAAACGAACGTCATATAAAGCAAAACCGTACGGTTTTTCATGCTCCACCCTCCAAGAGTCAGCAATCTAAATCGGAATCTTGGAAAAGCATGAGGGCAAAGCTGTCAGCTATGTGTTACAAGGCGTCAATAATCACTTGATGCCTCGAAGCCAATTAATCTCACGAAGCAAGATGACGCAATAGGTGCAGAAAAACCGTCTGGTGTCGATCAGTCCAGGCATTTTGTCGATAGCAAAAGTAGATGGGCAAGGCTACGTCACGCGAACCTTCAATGGAGCACTCGCTCACTTCCAATACATCTGATGCGAGAGAAGAGCCAGAAAAACTCAATATCAATCCCCCGGCTTGAAGAAACTCAGTCTGCGCCCTGTTTCCGTATTCAACATCACGGAAGCGAAAATTGACGAGCTGGGCTTCGGGACATTGATTGATTGCATTGAGACAGGGTGACAAATTAATGGGAACAGCGAGCCTGCCGCCCAGTAACTCGCGAATGGTCATGGCGCCCACAGATTGATGACCCGCTGGGCATGAAAGAACCTTGAGCTCCTTTTCACCCAAATATTTTGAAGAAAGGACACTGTCCCTTGGTTCCTCAAATGAGATGGCCGCATCCGAAATACCAAGCACAAGTGATTCAAAGCATGTAGCCGTTGGCTGATGCCACACATCAAGGTGAATCTGAGGATGCGAGCGTTCAAACGAGTCATACCAGTTTTCGGCAAAAAGGCGCCCCCGCCCATGAAGGCAGGGGGCGTAAAGACGAAAGTGGCCATCGGGCGAAACGCCGTCGCCCCTCGATTGAGCGTACTTTTTGAGATCGTCGACTTGTGTCAGGATCACGCGTGCACGACGCGCAAATTCTCTGCCCGCCGGAGACAAAACAGCCTCCCCCGCCGATCGGTCGAGCAAAACAATCTGATACTCAGATTCCAACTTTTTGATTGCCGACGAAACGGCCTGCGGACTCACATGAACGGCGCGAGCTGCTTTGCGCACGCCGCCATAGTTCGCTACCGCTTGAAGGTATTCGAGTTGAGAAAGCTGCATAGATTACTCCAAAGGCAGCCAAGTCGACGGGCTACGCGTCCTCAGATGAGGTTCTCGCCCAGGCTCTTGCCGCCGAGGACGTGCATGTGGAAGTGCATGACGGTCTGGCCGGCGTTAACGCCCTTGTTGGAGATGACGCGGAAACCGTCCTCCAGACCCTTGGCCTTGGCGACCTCCTGGATGGCGTGGGCCATGGCGCCCATGGTCTCGGCAGGCACGCTGTCGGCGATGTCGCTGTAGTGCTTCTTAGGGATCACGAGCGTGTGGACCGGCGCCTGCGGGTTGAGGTCGTCGAAGGCGATGACCTGGTCGTCCTCATAGACAACGGTCGAGGGGATCTCGTGGTTGGCAATTTTACAGAAGATGCAATCGCACATAGCTGGTTCCTTTCTTACAGACCAAGGTAATTATATTTGGTCGAGATGCTTAGAACGAAAGGTTATCATCGGTGTTGGCGGCCTCGCCGTCGGCGAGCACGTCGTTGCCGTCGACGTCCTTAAGGAGCACCGAGACCTTCTGCTCGGCATCGGACAGGCGGGTGCGCAGGCTTTTGAGGAGCTCGACGCCGCGGGTGTAGCTCTCGAGCGACTCCTCGAGCTCCATATCGCCCGACTCAAGGCTGCGGATGATGAGCTCCAGCTCCTGCGAGGCCTGCTTGTACGTAAGCTGTTCGACCGGGGTCTTCTCTGCCATATCTGTTTCCTTTCCTAAAGGTTTATCGCTATGAAACGCGGGTTACTCGACCGTATCGACCGTTGCTGCCACGTTGCCGTCTGCCATGTGCACGCGAATGGCGTCGCCAGGCTTAAAGGTCTTGGCACTCGTAGCCACACCATCATCGCTGTACGCGATGGAATAGCCGCGAGCAAGCACTTTGAGCGGCGACAGGGCATCGAGCGACGCTGCCGCACGGCTCAGGTCGGACGCTGGCTTGCTGAGCATCGTGCGCCCTTGATGCTCTAGGCGGGAACTCGCAAGCGTGAGCGCATGGCGCTTACCATCGAGCCCCGAGGTGCTTGTAATCAGACGCTCGGGAAAGCGCTCAAAGTTGGAGCGGAATGTCCCGACCGAGCGTACTATGGCGCCCGACAGGCGATCGGCAGTCAGCGCAAGCTCCGATTCGCGACGCTCGACCATAAATGTGGGGTCGTTGAGGCACGGGCGACACGCAGCGGCATCGAGCGCATCACCCAAGCGAGCCGTATAGGTATCCCAGGCACGGCGACCGCGCTGATCGAGCATCTCCAGGTCGACCTGGGCCGACCCAATCATCGATGCCATCGCGGCACCCAGACGCTGATGGCGCGCCTCGAGCACATCGGCCAACTCCGTCATAGCCGGCGCCACCGATTCTGCCGCCGCCGTGGGCGTGGAGGCGCGTCGGTCGCTCACCATGTCGCAAATCGAGGTATCGGGCTCATGGCCAATGCCGGTCACCACGGGCACAGGACAAGCCGCCACCGCGCGGGCAAGCTCCTCGTCATTAAAGGTCATGAGGTCCTCAAAGGAACCGCCGCCGCGCACCAGCAAAATACAGTCGGGCGCCGGCGTAATGGAAGCGGCGCGGCGCAAGCCCTCAATGAGCTCGGCCGGCGCACCCTCGCCTTGAACCTTGGCGCCCACGCAAACGAGCTCGACGAGCGGGTTGCGACGACGCAATGTACGCTTGACGTCGTCGATTACGGCACCCGAAAGCGAGGTGACGACCGCCACGCGGGAGCAGAACACCGGGATGCGGCGCTTGCGCGCTTCGTCCATCAGGCCCTCGCGGCGTAGCTTTTCGGCCAGTTGCGCCACTTGTTGACGCAGCAGACCCTCCCCCGCTAACGAGAACGAGCGGGCGACGAAGCTCATACGACCCGTAGGCTTGTAGAGATTGAAGCCGCCCTTAAAGCTTACCTGCATGCCGTCGCGCAAGTCGAAGGTGCGCTTAAGGTAAGCGCCCTTCCAGATGATGCAGTCGACGGCCGCCGAGTCGTCCTTGATCTGAAAGTAGCAGTGGCCGCTTCGGGCGTTTGGGCCACGAAAACCCGTGACCTCGCCCAGAACGCTCAGCTGCGGAATGGCCTCGAGCGCACCGGCGGCGATCTCTACCGCCTGGCTCACGCTGAGCTCTTTGCGCTCCTGCTCGTCCGAACCGTCGAACTCGGCGGAAACGGCATTGCCGGTTAGATTCCAGCCTGCCACGCAGCCTCCTTTCGTCATCGTGCACAAGGGCTCCGGCCCTGCGCAAATTCAAGTCCAACACATAGTACAGCGCCGCGGGGACACAAATCCCCGCGGCGCCCAGCGACCCAATTTGTTATCGGTTGGAGTTTCTGTTGTAGCGAGCCATAAGATAGAGCAGCTGAATAATCGAGGTGAGCGCCGCAGCCACATAGGTAAGCGCGGCGGCCGTCAGCACCTTCTTGGCACCGTTGACCTGTTTGGAGCTCATGCCCGACTGCTCGATATACGCCACGGCGCGGCGGCTGGCGTCAATCTCGACCGGCAGCGTAACGAGCTGGAACAGCACGCTTAACGAGAAGAAGATCAGCGCGAGGGTCGTGAGTCCCGCGATGTTCATAAACAGGCCCAAGAGCAACACGATGGTCCAGGTGTTCTGGGTAAAGTTGACGACCGGCACGAGGGCGGTACGTACCTTCATCATGGCGTAACCGCTTTGGCGCTGGGCGGCATGGCCCGCCTCGTGGCAGGCGACGGCAACGCTTGCGACCGACCCGCCCGAACGGTTGGCATCCGAGAGATACAGATTGTTATCCTGCGGGTTGTAATGGTCGGTGAGCTCACCGGCAACGCCCTTGATACCCACGGCATTGCAACCGCTGGCGTCAAGCATGCGGCGAGCGACCGTGGCGCCCGTGTCGCCGTCTGAGCGAACCTTGGACCAGGTTTTGTACGTCGAGTTGATATAGTTCTGTGCGGCAAGGCCAAGCACCGTGCAGACAAGAACAACCAGCAGGTACAGCGGGTCGATGCCAAAGCCGTAACCATAATAATAGGGCATGCGAATTCCTCCGAATCGAGTTACACGTTGGAGGCATTCTACCCACTCAAGCGGCTAGGCTTCCTTATAGCAATTCAATTTTGCCGTCCTTCACCGTCAGCCCCATATTGCCGGAAAGCAGATCGTCCAGGCGCGAACCCACAAGCTCAAAACGCCAGCCTTCGCGCAGGGGGCTTTGCTCAGGATGCTCGATGTAATCGGCCAGGTCATCGCGCGAGGCAATGACCGAGGTCGCCACCCCCGAGCGCTCGGCAACCAGGCGGATGAGCGCGTACATGAGATCCGTCACGCTCTCCAGCTCCGGAGAGATCTGGCGATGCCCGCGCACCATGAGCGGCAGGCGATCGTGCGGGCAGCTCGCACCGCGCTTGATGGCCATGAGCGCGCCGTCCACGTCGCGCTCCCCCAACTGGTCGGTACCGCGAATGCTACGGAACTCCTCAACGCGCACGGGATTGCGCTTAACGAGCGCCAGCAGCGTATCGTCGGACATGACCCACTTGCGCGGGATGTTGCGGCGCTCGGCGCGGTCCTCGCGCCAGGCGGCGAGCTCGCGCGCGATGCCCAACTGGTGACGGCTGCACGAATTGATGCGTTTGACCTTACGGAACGCCTCGTGGCGATCGGCGCGATAGTGCGACTCGTCAGCCAGCGGGCGCAGCTCGTCGAGCACCCAGTCCACGCGGCCCAGCTCGCGCAGGCGGCTCATCATCTCGGTATAGGCGACGATCAGGTACTTGACGTCATCGATCGCGTACTCGATCTGTTTGTCGGTCAGCGGGCGACGCGACCAGTCGGTCAGCGACTCGGTCTTGGGCAGCGAGACGCCGCAAAACGTCTGCACGAGCGCGCCGTAGGAAATCTGCTGGCGTTCGCCCAAAAAGGCGGCGGCCACCTGCGTGTCAAAAATCGGACGCGGCAGCACGCCCACGGTATGGAGCATAACCTCCATATCCTGCGAGCAGGCGTGGAAGACTTTGATCACGCTCTCGTCGGCCATAAGCTCGGCCAGCGGCGACAGGTCGTCGATCACCAGAGGGTCGACCGCAACGCTCTCGGCAGGGGTGGCAATCTGAACCAAACACAGGCGCGGATGGAACGTGCGCTCGCGCAAAAACTCGGTATCGACGGCAATCGCGTCAAACTCACGGGCGCGCTGGCAAAAGTCGAGTAGAGCCTGATGTGTGGAAATGTACATATCAACCCATCGAATAAGGTTAGGCCCGAAAAACACGGGTAGGATATCGGCATTGCCTTACAACTATACTCGGTTAGTCACAGAACGGGAACGTAAGTATGCGCTGCCTTATCATCCACAACCCGGCATCGGGCCCCAGCTCAGATGAAATCTACGCATTCACGCACGCCCTCGCGCAGGGCGGCGACGAGGTCGTGATGCGTTTTATCGGCGATGGCATGGAACCCGAAGACGCCGTGGCAGACGTGCGCGAGTTTGATCGCGTGGTGATTTCGGGCGGCGACGGCACCGTCTCCAACGTACTCGACCAAATGCGCGGATGCGGCGTCCCCACGCTCGTCTTCCCCTCCGGCACAGCCTGCCTGTTCTTTAACAACATCGGTAATGCCCCCGAGGCAGCGGCACTTGCCAAGGCCTGCCGTGCCGGTCGCACGGTCAAAGTGGACATGGGCGAGCTCTTTTGGCTCGACGAGAACGGCAACGAAAGGCGCCACGGCTTTATCATCATCGCCGGCTCGGGCTTCGACGCCGAGATCATGATGAAGGCCGCCCCTACCAAAAACGACATCGGCGAGATCGCCTACTTCCTCTCCGCGCTCGCCACGCCCAACCCCACGGTGGCGCACTTTACCATCGAGCATGACGGCATTGTCGAGGAGCTCGATGGCATCTGCTGCATGGCCGGCAACACCTCGGTCATCCAAAACGACATCAACCTGTTCCCCAACTGCCGCATGAACGACGGCATGGTCGACATTGCGGTCATCGAACCCGTGCGCACCGTGCAGCTGCTGCCTACCGTGATCACCGCTGCGCTTGACCCCGCCGGCAAGGTACTCGGGCGCCCACAGTTCAAGATCATCCAGACCAAGGAAGCCAAGATCACCTGCACCCCGTCACTGGGCATGCAGTTCGATGGCGAGATTATCTCCAGCAACTCGGGCGTCTTTGGAGCCCGCGCGCTTCCGCAATGCCTCGACCTCATCGTCGACGAATTCTCCCCGCTCGGAAAATAGGAGGACCCTATGAACGACAATCCCCTGATCGGCTTTATTGTCATCGTCTTGGCCATGCTCGTCGGTTACGCCATCAACGTGATTCACCGCCGAAAGAAGTAAATCCACATTGGTATGATATTCATCCAGTTATCGACTCTCCCACTGTTTATGCATTCGTCAAACAGCGGGGGATTTTCATTTCGGGCATTCCCAGCTACTTTATTCGGCTACAGTAATTACAGGGCGTCTTTATTAAAGTAAAGCTGCAAACTGAGTACGATTAACCGTTCATCGCATATTTCATCACGCTTATCGAGTAAGTTTCTTTCATAGATGAATATTGTTTCCAGTTCGTTACGCTAATGAGGTGTCTTTATTGGCTGAAGCCCTCTGGCGACAGAGGGCTTTCGCACGCTGGGAGGGAAAATGAGGAAAACTCGCCCCGTCAACGCGCTCAAGAAGCTAGGCATAGGCCTCGCCTTTGGAGCTGCGACCATCATGTCCATGCCGACATCTGCGCTCGCCTGCACGCAGATGTACATGGGCAAAAACCTAACAGCCGACGGCAACACATATTATGGTCGCGCCGAGGACTTTGGCCCGCGCTACCTCAAGCACTTTGGCATTGAGCCGTCGCATGCCCCCGGGTATACCTACGGCTCAGACGAGTCCGACTTCTCATACAGGTCGACCAAGACTACATATCGTTATAGCTACGTGCGCGATCATCCTTCGCAGTGGCACGGGCGCTATGATGCCTACTCTGAGGCAGGCATCAACGAGAAGGGCGTGTCCTGCTCCGCAACGCTGACCACCAACATGAACGATAAAGCCGCCAAGGCAGACCCCCTGACCGACACTGGCATTGGCGAGTATAGCTACGGCAGCGTTATCTTAGGCGAAAGTGCCAAAGCACGTGAGGGTGTCGAGCTCCTCGGCAAGATCATCGACGAGCAGGGCGCCAACGGCAACGATCAGATTATCATCGCCGACAGCAACGAGACTTGGCTGTTTGCCGCACTTTCCGGCCACCAGTGGATCGCCATGAAGCTCGCCGATGACGTCGCCTCACTCAACCCCAACATCGGCGGACTCAATTACGATGTCAACCTTGATGACGACGAGAACTGCCTCCACTCCGAGGGCATCCAGACCATGCCCGAGAAAAATGGCTTCGCCGAGTACACCGACGGCAAGTTCGACGTTGCCAAGACCTATGGCAAAAGCGTCGCCGATTCCGGCGTTCATCAGTGGACTCGCTATGTCCAGGGCCGCGATTACTTCATGGCCCCGTTGACCAAGGGTGCGGATTACGACATCGTCACGGTTAAACCGGAAAAAGGCCCCGACCAAATCGGAGCCATGGTCAGCGAGATCCAGCCCCTGTTCTTCAAGCCCGGCAAGTCCGACTGGAACACCTTTGAGATGATCCGTGCATTTGGCAACCGCGGCGAAAATGTCCCCGGCCTCAACGCCAACACCGACGGTGTCTACGCCATCGGCACCGAAAGAAGCACCGAGACCAACCTCTTCCAGATCCGTCAGGGCATGGACCCCGAGATCGCGACCATTCAGTGGGAGATGCTCTCCCGCGCCGCCTACTCCGTCGCTATTCCTCTGTACTCTGCACTGCTCACCGAGGTCAGCCCCTACTTCAGCAATCAGGATGTCTCCTACGATCACTGCGAAGAGACGGACATCGTGAACAACGAGGAGCCCGAGAACTCCATCAACTACGTCCTCATGGACATTAGTTCCCTCTGCTACGAGCACCGCGAGCAGCTCGGCACCGGCGTTCGCGCCTACCTCGACGCTCTCCAGAACGAGCTCATCGAGCAGAACCTTGAGGTCGATGCTGCTATGCAGGCCGAGACCACCACTGAGGGCCGCACCGCCCTGGCAAACAAGGCCGGCAAGGCTGCCACTGAGAACACCTACGTCAAGTGCAAGGCCCTTCTCCAGGAGATGCGCGCTTATCTGAAGGCTGAGGATTTCAGCACGCCCTTCACCCCGAGCGACCTGAACACTGAGACCAACGGCCTCAAGGTGTCCATCACCTATGCCAAGGACACTCTTGCCACCGACCCGGTGACCCCGGATCAGCCCGGAACTCCCGAACAGCCCGGTACCCCCGAGCAGCCCGCTAAGCCCGAACAGCCCGCTAAGCCCGAGCAGCCCACCACCAAGCCCGAGAAGCCCGGCAAGTCGGACACCACGACCACGGTAACCACCAACAAGACGAACACCAAGGGCGGCCTGCCCACCACTGGCGATCGTTTTGATGGCCGCATGGTGGCTGCATTCGCCATCGCTGGCGTTGCCGTCATCTCCGCGGGCGGTTACTTCCTCTACCGTCGCAATAAGGAGTAACGTCTTAGCTGAGCGGGCGGGGCACATGAGTCACCACGCCCACTTAACCCGCCTTTTTGACCGACGGGAAACCCGCCTGAAATCTTTTTAAAAAAGATTTCCCCGCACACACTTCGCTGTGCTATAGTGCAGCGCAACAGCAACTAGGTGCGACCGCGCCACGGCATCACGAAAGGAGCCACCAACATGAAGAACACGATGAAGTCTCTCAACAACTGGTGGTGGCGTGATGCGAATACGATCGGTCGACAGTGAGTCCCTCACGCCTGTTTTTGCGCTCTAGGTGATTGGAAGGCCTCCGGTTTCGACCGGGGGCCTTTTTCTATCTCGAGCCCGATCGCATTCGCATCACGCGCCTCCGCTTTTCTCTTGCAATCCCCTTCCGAAAGGATTTTCACCATGTCTCAGAACACCACCGCCACCCAGCCCCGCACCGTCCAGACCGCCGATCGCGGCAAACTCGATGTCCGCGCCCTCGTCCTGCTCGCCATCCTGCTCGCCGCCGGCTTCATCCTCAACTTCACCGTCGGCAAGGCAATCTCGGGCATCTCGGGCGGCATGATCAGCCCCGAGTTCATCATCTCAGCCTTCTGCCTCACCATCCTGGTCGTTCGCCCCAACATCGGCCAGGCGCTCGTCATTGGCCTCATCTCGGCTGCCGTGATCCAGATCACCACCACTTCGCCGTTCGTCGATTTTGCCGCCGAGGGCATCGCCGCCATGCTCATGGCCGGCATCGTCAACGCCGCCGGCAAGAACGGTCAGGTTAAGCCTGCCGTCGCCATCGTCGCTACCTTCGTGACCACCTTTGTCTCCGGCGTCATCTTCATGGTTATCAAGATGGCCATGCTTGGCGTGGTCGGCGAGCTCGCCGCCGCTATGTTGCCCGTCGTCGCCATGACCGCCGTCTTTAACGCCATTCTGGTCGGCGCCCTCTACCTGCCCATTCAGAAGGCCCTGAAGCTCAACTAACCTGCTCGGCTTTACGAGCCACCCCATCTTGGCGTTCATTCGTCGCTCGCGTACCCAAGTACGCTTCGCTCCTCTTTCGCGCCAACCTGGGGCCCCTCGTAAAGCCGTCTCCGTGCTCCACCGGCAAAGACTGTCCCAAACAGTTAACTCTTGGGGACGTTCTTAAACGACTAGTCATTAAAGAACGTCCCCAATGACTATGAAAGGTATCCATGGAAACGATCATCAACGTCGACGATGTCTCGTTCTCCTATGGCACGCAGACCGAGCGGGCGCTCAGCCACATCTCGCTCAGCGTGAACAAGGGAGATTTCATCGGCATCATCGGGCCCTCGGGCGCCGGCAAGTCCACGCTTGCCGCCTGCCTGTCGGGTGCCGTGCCCCACCACTACACCGGCACGTTCTTTGGGGCCGTCATGGTAGAGGGCCACGACACCTGCGAAGCCTCGCTCACCGACGTGTCGCAAATCGTCGGCAGTGTGCTGCAGGATATCGACACGCAGATGGTCGCTTCGGTCGTCGAGGACGAGATGCTCTTTGGCCTCGAGAACTTTGGCGTTCCCCACGACCAGATCGAGCGGCGCGTGAGTGAAACGCTCGAGACCGTCGGCATCAGCGACCTGCGTGACCGCGAGATCGCCACCCTCTCGGGCGGACAGAAGCAAAAGGTGGCCATCGCTGCCATCCTCGCCATGCGTCCGCGCGTCTTGGTTCTCGACGAGCCCACCGCGGCACTCGACCCCGCCAGCTCCACGTTGGTCTTCGAGACGCTGCGTGAGGCAAACCGCGCGCTTGGAATCACCATCGTCGTCGTTGAGCAAAAGGTCGCCCTACTCTCGGAGTACTGCAACCGCGTGCTCGTGCTCAACCATGGCGAAATCGCGCTGCAGGGCGAGCCACACGAGGTCTTCGCGCATACCGACGAGCTCCGTGCCATCGGCGTCGACTGCCCTCGCGTCACGCGTATCTTCAATAGCCTCGAGGCCGATGGCCTGGTAAGCGGTACCCCTTGCTTGGATGTCGATGAGGCCGAGCGCCTGATTTCGGGCATCGTCGACCCCGCACACGCAAGCAGCGACATTCAGGCACCCGCCGGCTCACCGCACGCACCGTCGTTGCGCCCGCACGCCAAGGACGCCGAGCCCGTGCTCACCTTCGACCATGTTGAGTTTGCCTATCCCAATGGCGGCGCCGCCGTCCACGACCTCAACCTGACCCTCTATCCCGGCGAGCTCGTGGGCATCGTCGGCCAGAACGGTGCCGGCAAGACCACGCTCACCAAGCTGCTCACAGGCCTGCTTAAGCCCGCCTCGGGCAGCGCGCGCGTTACGGGGCTGGATACCGCCGCGGTCCCCACGAGCCGCATTGCCCGCGAGGTCGCAACGCTCTTCCAAAACCCCGACCGCCAGATCTGTAAGGATACCGTACTCGACGAGGTCGCTTTTGGCCTGGAGCTTGCCGGCATCGACCGTGCCGAGGCTCTGCGTCGTGCTCAACTTGTTATCGACCGCTTTGGCCTGCCTGCCGATGAGGCACCTTTCTCGCTTTCGCGCGGCCAGCGACAAATGGTGGCGCTTGCCTCCGTCGTAGTGGTTGAGCCCAAGATCGTCGTGCTCGACGAGCCCACGAGCGGCCTTGATTACCGCGAGTGCATGACCGTCATGGAAACAGTGCGCACCATGGCCGAGCGCGGTTGCGCCGTGATTATGGTCTGCCACGATATGGAAGTTGTTTCCGACTTTGCCGAGCGTATCGTAGTAATGGCCGACGGTCACATCCTCGACCGCGGCCGCACGCACGAGCTATTCTCGAACATCGATCTCATGCGGCGTGCCTACGTGGAGCCTCCCCAGGTTATTGAACTCTCGCGCCGTCTGGCATCCTCCGTCTCTCCCGTCTTTGCACAGGTGAGCGAGGTCACCGATATCGTTCGCATTACCGAGGAGATGGTCCACCGTGGTTAACGTCATCGACTATATGCCGGGCGACACACTGCTGCACCGCTTGAACCCGGTCGTCAAACTGGGCCTTGCCGCCGCCATCATCATCGGCATCTTCCTGTCCGACACCTACGTGGCGCTGTTGGGCTTTTTGGCACTCACCCTCGCACTGGGCGCCTATGCCGGTGTCGTCGACCGTCTGCTCTCGCTACTCAAGCTGCTGATTCCGCTCGCGCTTATCATGCTGGTGCTCCAGCTGGCCTTTATGCGCGACGGCAACATAGTGTGGGGCTTTATCACCGACACGGGCCTCATTACCGGATCGAAGGCCTGCCTACGCCTGTTGGGCGTGGCGTTACCGCTCATCCTCATGCTTATGGTGACCAAGCTCAACGACCTCGCCAACGCCTGCGTCGAGGTGCTGCACGTGCCGTATCGCTATGCCTTCACCTTTACCACGGCGCTACGCTTTGTGCCGGTGTTTGGTCAGGAGATGAACGCCATCATGGAAGCGCAGACCGCACGCGGCGTCGAGTACGACACCAAGAACCCCATCAAGAAGCTTAAGCTCATGCTGCCACTGTGCGTGCCACTGCTCATCTCGAGCGTGGGCAAGACCGATGCCACAGCCTTGGCGGCAGAACAGCGCGGCTTCTATCTGCGTACACGCGCCAGCTCGTACAAGCGCTACCCCATCAAGGTCCTGGACATCGCCGTGCTCATCGTCAGCATCGCCCTCATCGCCATCGGCTTCCTGTTCTAGTTCGCCACCGGCAGCAACCGCCCAACGCAAAAGGCCTCGGCTCGCACCAAACGAGCCGAGGCCGTTACTGTTTCACCAGATAAAACCTACCAAAATTAACCTGTCCCTTTTTGACAGGTCGGAAGCTAGAGGCGGTAGGGGGCGCCGCTGCGGATGATGGATTCGCGCACCAGGACATCCATGGCATCGAGGGTGATCTCGGGCATCTCTCGATACTTCTGCAGCACCGATAGCTCGGTGCAGGCCAGAATGACACGGTCGCAGCCGCTACGGGCGAACTCCCACATCACGCGGTCGAACTTATCCATATCGGGCTCACGTCCGGCCTTCACATCATCGTAGATAAGCGACATCACATCGTTCTGACGTTTCTCGCTGGGATAGACAACCTCAACACCCGCGGCCTCGCATTCGCGGCCGTAGACGCCCGCGCCCACGGTTCCGTCGGTGCCCATGATGCCAATCTTGCGCACCGGCTCGGCCGGCATACTCAGGTTGGGGTCGAACTCGCACTCCCCCATCACCGCACCCGCAAGGGCATAGCGCACCGACTCACGCGGCATGTGGATAATCGGCACCTTCGTAAACGACTGGATCTGGTCGTAGAAGTAGTGTGACGTGTTGCAGGGAATGGCAATGTGCGCACAGCCCAGCGACTCGAGTGCCTGGGCACACTCTTTCATGGTCGCCAGCAGCTTGGCATGCTCGCCGGTCTTAATGGCAAGCGTGCGGTCGGGCATGGTCGACTTGGAGAGCACCACCATGTCGATATGTTCCTGATCGCAGGCAGCAGCCGTATGGCGCACCACCTGGTCGTAGTAATACGACGTGGCCTCGGCGCCCATGCCGCCGATAACCCCCAGCTTTTCCATCGCCGCCTCCTTGGTGACGCTTGCGCAATTGCGCGTATCATACCCGCGCCCGCCCGATGTAAACCGGACGGGCGCCGCACTCATCTACTTGTAATACGTCTTGAACAGCTTAAAGTGGCGCAGCTTGGTGTGCCACATGCGCAGCCAGCGGTTAAAGACAAAGTCGCCCTTCATAAACGAAGGGTCGGCGCCCTTGCCTTCCTTGTCCAGGCGATGCACCTTAGCGCGCAGCTCGGGATCCTTGACGTACTTGTCGACGACGCCCATGGGAACGACCATCCACAGCGCCTCGTCCTGCGCCGTCACAAACTCCGGCTCAAACGGGCGGTTGAACACATACTCGTCCACCACATACTTGGCAACGTTAAAGCCGCTGTTGGTAACGTAGTAGTTGCTGCGACCTTGGCGCGTGTTGAAATCGAAGAACTTAAACGAGCCGTCGCGTTCGTCGTACTTAACGTCAAAGTTGGAATAGCCCACAAAGTGAAGGTCCTCGAGCAACTTGCGCACGCCATCCATAAGCTCGTCATTGGGCTCGGTGATGATGCAGGCGTGGTTGCCGACACCGTGAGGCTGATGCTCCTCGAGCAGCACGTGACCCAGGCACATCATGCGGACCTTTCCGTTGCGGTCGGAATAGCTGGTGAGCACGCGCATGTACTCGTCGTTGCCGGGCACGCGATCCTGCAAGATCAGGTCGTCGGTGTAGCCGCTGGCATACGAGTCGCGAATGACCTGTTCCAGCTCGGCACGGTCGGCAATCTCATAGGCCTTTTTCTGGCCCTCGAACTCGTGCTGCCACCACATGATGCCGTCGGAAGGCTTCAGGATCATCGGGTAGGGAAAATCGATCTGGTCGAGCACTTCGGCAGGTGCCTCGCCTTGGGCATTCAGCATCGCCATGGTGAAAGTAAAGGTATGCGGATAGGGCACGCCGTGCTTCTCGCACAGCTCGTAGAAGATCTCCTTCTTCTGGCACTGCTCAAGCATGCTATAGGGAGCGTAAGGCGCGACGATGTTATCCGCCAACTCATGGGCATCCTTGGCCTGAGCCACAAGGGCAACATAGTTATCGCCACAGCCCACAAGGACAATCGTCTTATCGGCATGCGCTTGGGCAATGCCGTTGACGGTCCTGAGCATCACGGGCATGGTATCGATATCCACGTTGGGCGTGTAGTCGATAATCTGGCTGCGGTACGCGGGACCCGTCTGATACTTGCCAAAGACCAGACTCTTGACCTGGTACTCCTCGTAGAAGGCACGCGCCACCGAATAGGCGTTGATGTCGCCACCGAGCAGCACGGGAATGAACTCGCGCTCTGTAAATTGCAATGCCATGGAAACTTCCTATCATGAACTGCCCACACAGCGGGCGGTCTTTGCGCAACTGATTTATTCTAGCGTGACGAGCCGCCGGTGCCCAAAGCTCCACCGTATCTATGGCAATCAGCGCAATTATCCAGCATGAAATCCGCCCTCGCCGTGATGGGACCCTGTAGTTGCAAAACCCCACATGAGGCGACTTTTGATAAACAAAAACCCTCTCGACAGGGTTCCGTAACGTTAAAGTTGAACTCTATGGTTTCTCAACAATTCATCATAACTGCAGGTCAAAGCCAAAGCCTCAAGTTCAACTTGACCCTTTGGAACCTTTAAGGTTCAAGTTGAGGTCGAAAGCAGTAGTAGAATACCGTTCGAACCATAACCTACGATTGATTGCAGAGGGACTGGATGCAGCATTCGAATCATCGCGCCGCAGCGCTCATTGCGTCGAAGCCGGCTCGTATCATCACGAGCGCCGCGCTCGCCGTTGCGCTGACGGCCACGCCGATGCTCTCCCCCGTTGCGGCGTATGCCGCCTCGCAGGCAACGCAGGACCAGCTTTCCGCAGCCCAGCAGAAGATCGAAGCCGCCACGAGCGCCTACAACGACGCCCGCACCAAACTCGATGACCTGCAAAAGCAGATTGACTCCAATGAGGCAAGCATCGAGGAAATCGAGGCTAAGCTTCCCGAGCAGCAGGCCAAGGCAAGCTCCGCCATGCGCGATCTGTACAAGTATCAGAAGGGCACCAACCCCATCGTGAGCTTCCTGGTCAACGCGCAGAGCCTGGGTGAGTTCATCACGACCTGCAAATACACCAACCAGATCACGAGCTCGAGCGTCGACGAGATCGAACAGCTCAATAACATGCAAACCGAACTCGAGCAGAACAAGGCTGAGCTCCAGCAGGCCAAGTCTCAGCTTGAGGCAGAGCAGAAAAACGCCGAGGATGCGTTGGCTCAGGCCCAGCAGCTCCGCAGCGAGGCACAGGCAAAAGCCGAGCAGGAAAATGCCGCCGAGCTTGCCAAGCTTGAGGCCGATAAGGCCGCTGCCGCCGAGAAGCTCTCGGGCGAGGGCGTAAGCGGCAGCAATTCCAGCAGCCAGGCCACCAACACCAACACCACCATCGACACCACGGTGAACAACGCCAATACCGGTAGCTCCGATTACGATTCGTTCATTAATGAGTGGACGGGCCGCATCGACAATTATCTCGCCGGCTCCCCCATGGCAGGCCAGGGCTATAACTTTGCCGTCGCCGCTTGGAATACCGGTGTCGACCCCCGTTGGTCCCCCGCCATCGCCTGCATCGAGAGCACCAAGGGTGCTTATTGCGCCAATTCTTACAACGCCTGGGGCTGGAGTGCCCGTGGCGGCGGTTGGCGCAGCTTTGGCAGCTGGAGCGAGGGCATCTCCGCTCACGTTGCCTATCTGGGCGCCAACTACGGCTCCACCCTTACCCCGGCCGCGGCCAAAAAGTACTGCCCGCCCACGTGGCAGGACTGGTACAACAAAGTCGCCGCTCAGATGAACCGCATCTAAGTGCAACTGCAAAGGGCCCCAATGGGGCCCTTTTCTTTTAGGTAGCGGAAGTATCGACGACGCCGGTCGCATTGGCAACCGCGACTACGACGATCATGCATAGGAGCAGCACGCCCAATGCCTTGAGCCAGAGTTTCGCGAGTTTCATGCCGCGATAGCTGTCGAGCAGTGCAAATCGCCGACGAAGACGGCGCTTATCGAGCAGCGCAAAATGCATAAGCGCCATAAGGCCATCGACAAAGAAAAAATACTCGATTATGAGAAGCCACGTCGGGTAGCTTTGGTTTGCTCCCGTGGGGTGAAAGACGGCAAAGTGACTTCCGGCAAAGAACACAAGCAGCGAGAAACAGACAAGCGTATTCCAAATGCGGCCCAGAGACTCCGGAACGCGAGAGAGCAGGCCGCATGCAGCGGAGGCGGCGGGCCTAGGAAGCCCTGCGGGGTTCTGGAGCCCTTGGAGCGTCAACACCGTCTCCGAGGCCGGAGTACGGACAGGCGCAGGTGTAGGAGGCCGCACGGGGCGGCTCAGATCGTATGCCGAGCGCGTCGCCCGTCCCAACGCTTCCGCACTCGCAAAACGCTTGGCCGGGTCGAGCGCCATCGACATGCAGACGGCATCGGCAAGTGGAGTGGGAATGCCATGCGCCTCGCATTGCTCGCGCATGTCGAGCCCTGGTTTAGGGTCGACTCCCGTCAAGCAGAAGAACAACAGGGCGCCCAGTGCGTAGACGTCGCTGCGCACACTCGTCTGCCCAAACCCATACTGCTCGGGCGGCGCATAGGGTCGCGTGCCGAACTTGACGGTGTCGGCATCGGCGCCAGCGCGCCACACGCGCGCGATCCCCAAGTCAATAATCACCAGCGATGAAAACGTCATGCCGTTATCAGACGTATAGTTGGCACCCGTCACGATGATATTCGACGGCTTGAGGTCGCGATGGATCACCGGCGCCGACGTCTCCCCCGCCATTGCAAAACCGGCATGGAGCTCGCCCACGGCATCGCATAGGGCAGGATACATTTCGCGCGCATAATCGGGGGTAGCTCCCAGACGGTCCACCAGCACCCCGAGCGTCTCCCCTTCGATGTATTCCATAACCACGTTGAGCTCGTCGCCCACACGACGACAATCGACGATTCTGGGCAGGTGCTCAAAACGCCTGCCTGCCCGCTGAGCGGCAAACAGACGCTCGTATGCCCCGCCGATTTGAGCCGAGGCATCGATGCGTTTACGGACAAAGGGGCCGAGCGAACCACCACCGGTTCCTTCAAAGTACACGAGCTCGGTTGTTTCAACGGACGAGCGCTTAAGTACACGCTCCACGCGATAGCTGTCGTCGCGATCGAGCGACGCCAGGTGCTCGGCAAGCGCTGCGGTCAGCTCGTCATCGAAATATGTTGGGGTCTGAGTATCCATAGCCTCCATCATAGCGCAGGGCGCAGACACCCCATGGCATCCGCGCCCCGTTCGTTTGCATCCTTGTTCGGCAGCTCCGCCGGCTCAGATATCAGCCGCTAACTCACCGTCTCCTCGCCAAAGCGATACAGCTCCTCGTTGACCTTTTGGAGGCTGCACCCGCGATCGATGCAAAAGATGATAATCGCATCACGACGATCCTTGCAGTTAAGGACGCTTACCCCGGCAGCCGTCAGTGCACGGTTGGCCTCTTTGAGCGTCAGCGCCATCGCAAAGGCAATCTGCAGCACCTTATTGCGGCTCGGGTGACGCGCACCGGTAAAGATCTGATAGCCAAAGGTCTCATTGAGATCGGCCATACGAACCACGCGCGAGCGCTCCAAGCCCTTTTCCTGCAGCAGCTGCTTCAGGTAGTCCGAAAGCGACGGGGCGACAAAGTCGTGCTCCCTGATATAGCCATCGATGTTCGGCGCATCGAGAAGCTCATTGAGCAGCTCCTCGGTCAGCTTTTTATCGGGCATACGACTTCACCTCCCCCAGTGCATGCAACATGCTAGAAACCGCTTACGTCCGAACGCTCCCAGCTAGCAACCTGGTCGGGAGACACCGTACCCAGCGCCTCGAACTTCCAGGAGCCGCCCGCCTTCAGATGATTGGTGTTTGCAAGAGCCGTTCCAACCTGGTTGCCATCGGCATCATACAGAACATACTCAATCTGAATGTAGCTCTTTTCCTTGTCCGTGTTATTGGTCAGTGTGCCCGTGATCTTATAGGCAAACTGATTGGAGGTGTCTTCAGCCTCGTCAGCAATGGTATACGGTTCTTGCGGTTCTTTTTGCTCCTCAGCCTGCTGTGTCGCCTCGGCAGGTTTTGCCGAATCGCTCGCAGACGAATCGGTTGAATTGCCACCCATAGAGCCCACGGCACCGACGATAACCAGCACCACGATGACGCCTAGGACAATCTTGCCGATCGGCTTCTTTCCCTCTTTTGCCATTATTCATCCTTCCTACAATCCGGCTACCGTGCCGGCACACAGCACATCGTAGGAAGGATTGAATTTGAATTCATTAGCTGAGAGCTAAGGTTGCGGTAAACGGCCAATGCAGTTATCCAAACGCCGAGCAAACGCACTTTGCACGACCGTCTGCTGGCTGTGTATCAACCCAACGTGACGGATTCCCCGGTAAAGGTACTCGCAAGCAACAGGATAAAGAAAACTAAATAGCTGATGCTCAATAGGTAGGCGACGACTAAAAAGATGGTCCATCCAACATTGGTCTTACCATCGGTACGACGTTGCTCGCGAGAACGGCACAGCCAGACCGTCACGCCAATGG
This sequence comes from Collinsella sp. AM16-21, assembly GCF_003471905.1. Classification (NCBI taxonomy): domain Bacteria; kingdom Bacillati; phylum Actinomycetota; class Coriobacteriia; order Coriobacteriales; family Coriobacteriaceae; genus Collinsella; species Collinsella sp. AM16-21. The sequence continues at coordinate 107,715 of NZ_QRKJ01000006.1, read as the reverse complement.
CCACAATCAGCAGCACGAGCGCCGCCGCGGCCAACCCGGCAAGCGCAAACATCACGCCAATGCTCACAGCAATAACCGGAAGCAGCAGCAAGCCACACCCGCATCCACCCGGACTATATACGGAAGACTGTCGGCGCTTCATCGTCACTCCAAGTTAAGCAATCGTTTGTAGACATCGAGGCCCTTGAGTAGAATTTCCTCGTCAAAGAGCATGGTATCGGTATGCAGAGCGCTCGTGGCATAGGCGGGACAGCCATCCGAATCGATCGGATTATCTTGTCCCTCCGGCACGCCCGTACCCAGGAGGAAGAACACGCCTGGCAGATGGCGCTGATAGAAAGCGAAGTCCTCGGCAATCAGCAAAGGCTCATCCACGAGTTGCAGCTCGGACAAGACAGGCGCAATGTGGGCGAACAGCTCGGGATCGTTATCGACCGGCGGATAGCCCTCGGCAAAATCGAGGTCATATGTGCAGCCCGTTGCGACGCAGGCATCGTCCAGCACGCGGCGCACGCCCTCGCGCGCGCGGTCGAACATGTCGTCCGTAAACACACGTAGGCTGCCGGCAACATGGGCCTCCCCCGCCACCGCATTGCAGACGGTGCCGGCCTGCAACAGGCCGAACTTACCAATGCAGGGCTCGTCGGCACCCAACTCGTCCATGAGTTCGCGCTCGGCAACCAAGAACTTGGCAGCCGCCAGCGCCGCATCGTGCGACTCCTCGACCGGAACGCCATAGGTCTTAGCGATATGGATGCTCGTCCCGTGAATATGGATATGCGTCTCGCTCGAACGCGCCAGCAGCGGACCGGAACAACTCGCCAACGCGCCGGCAGGCAGATCGGGCCACACATGGAAGCCAAAAATGCGGTCGGCCCCATAGCGCTCGAACACACCACTCTCGCATACCGTCTTGGCACCACCGGTCGTTTCCTCGGCCGGCTGGAACACAAAGAGAACGTTGCGCCTAATGGCGCCCGGCTGTTCGCGAATCGTACGGTCAACATACGTCGCGGCGGCAAGCGCCATGGCCATGTGTCCGTCATGTCCGCAAGCGTGCATCTTGCCGGGATGGGTTGAGGCAAAGGCCGCTCCCGTCGCCTCCACGATGGGCAGCGCATCCATATCGGCGCGAATCGCCGTGGCATGCGCGGCATCAACACCGGCGTCGAAGAAAGCACAGACGCAGCTGGGGCACGGATGGGTCACCTCGCAAGCGAGCGGTGCCAGCACGCCCTCGATATAGGCAATGGTTTGCGGAAGATCGAAATCGAGCTCCGGAATGCGATGGAGATCGCGGCGATAGCGACGGAGTTCTTGGAGCTCGGTCATAGAGGATCCCTTCGTGAGGCACATCTGTTGCAACTTATTGTGATACAGGATTGTGGCGCACATGTTTCCAGCATATCCCTGCATTTTTTAAACGTTATATACGAATACTCTTGTTTGGTAAAGTGCAACGTGATAGGGTCTTTACCACTTGATAGAGGCGCGGGCACGAAGAGCCGCGGGCGAGCCGGCAGGCTTTGACCCCGTGGGGAGGCGAAACCCGCCGAACTGGGTTTTTCGGGCACGAACAACCTGGTGGGCCTGTGGGAAACACCCACAGGACTGTCTGCAGCAATGCGGGAGCGCTATCCGGACATTGGGTCCACGCTATGCGGATTCGATGCGCAGATGGCGCCGTCTGGATAGCGAGGTTTACGGGACATGGCATTGACCCCCAACGAGGCATATGCGGCCAAGCAGCCGTTTGTGGACAAGGAGACACTCGAGCATATCGTCGAGCAGTTCCCCACGCCGTTTCATCTATACGACGAGGCGGGCATCCGCCGCAACATGCAAGAAGTGCGCGACGCCTTTGCATGGAACCCGGGCTTTAAGGAATACTTTGCCGTCAAGGCCAACCCCAACCCGGCGCTCATCTCCATTCTCAACGAATACGGCTGCGGCTGCGATTGCTCGAGCTATACCGAGCTCATGATCGCCCGCTCGCTGGGTATCACGGGACACGACATCATGTTCTCGTCCAACGATACGCCGGCTGCCGACTTTGAGCTCGCCGACAAGCTGGGTGCCATCGTCAACTTTGACGACATCAGCCACATCGAGTTCTTTGAGCGTGTTGCGGGACCCATCCCCAAAACGGTCAGCTGCCGCTTTAATCCAGGCGGCCTGTTCCAGCTCTCCAACGGCATCATGGACAACCCGGGCGACTCCAAATATGGCATGACCACCGAGCAGCTCTTCGAGGCCTTCCGCATACTCAAGGCCAAGGGCGCCGAGGACTTTGGCATCCACGCATTCCTTGCCAGCAACACCGTCACCAACGACTACTACCCCAAGCTCGCGCGCATCCTCTTTGAGCTTGCCGTACGTCTGGAGCGCGAGACCGGCGCACACGTCGCCTTCATCAATCTGTCTGGCGGCGTCGGCATCCCCTATCTGCCCGAGCAGCAGGCCAACGACATTCACGCCATCGGCGAGGGGGTGCACGCGGCATACGACGAGATCCTGGTTCCCGCCGGCATGGGCGATGTGGCCATCTGCACCGAGATGGGCCGCTTTATGATGGGCCCCTACGGCTGCCTGGTCACCAAGGCCATCCACGAGAAGCAGATCTACAAGGACTATATCGGCGTGGACGCCAGCGCCGTCGACCTCATTCGTCCCGCCATGTATGGCGCTTACCACCACATCACGGTGATGGGTCAGCCGGACGGTCCCGATAAAACCGCAGCCCCCGTCACGAACACGTACGACATCACGGGTAATCTGTGCGAGAACAATGACAAGTTCGCCATCGATCGTGAGCTGCCGCATATCGACATAGGCGACCTGCTTGTGATCCACGATACCGGCGCACATGGCTACTCCATGGGCTACAACTACAACGGACGCCTGCGCTCCGCCGAGGTCCTACTGCGTCCCGATGGCTCGGCCGACCTCATCCGCCGCGCCGAGCGCCCGGTCGATTACTTTGCCACACTCGACGTGCTGCCGTGCGGCCGAGAGTTGCTGGCCAAATCGCGCGCCGATGCCGCCCGCCGTCGCGCTCAGGACGAGCGCCTAGCAGTCGCCGCCCAATGGAACAAACGCATCCAGATCGCGGAAGCGAAGGAGAAGGACATGGACATCCGCAATCTCGAGGGTTCAATCGTCGCCCTTGTTACGCCGTTTAAAAAGGACGGCAGTGTCGACTTTGACGCGCTCGAGCGCCTTATCGATTTCCACCTGCAAAACGGTACCGACGCCATCCTCACCCTGGGCACCACCGGCGAGAGCGCCACGATGACCGACGACGAGGACAACTCCGTTGTCGCCGCGGTGGTCAAGCAGGTTGCAGGCCGCGTCCCCGTCATCGCCGGCTCGGGCTCCAACTCCACGCAGACCATGCTCACCAAGTCGCTCACCTATCAGGGCCTGGGCGCCGACGGTCTGCTGCTCATCACCCCCTACTACAACAAGTCCAACGAAGAGGGTATCTATCAGCACTTTAAGACCGTCGCCGATGCCGTGGACATCCCCTGCATCCTGTACAACATCCCCGGCCGCTGTGGCTGCGGCATCAGCGAGCGCAACGTAGAGCGCTTGGCCGCGCACCCCAACATCATGGGTATTAAGGAAGCCTCGGGCAACGTCGCCTACGCGGCCAAGATCGCCCACCTGCTGTCAGACGACTTCCGCATGTACTCGGGCGAGGACGCGCTGACCGTGCCGCTCATGAGCCTGGGCGCCTCGGGCACCATCAGCGTGTGGGCAGACGTTCAGCCGCAGCTCGTGCATGACATGTGCCGAGCCTATTTGGACGGTGACGTGGCGCGTGCCCGCGATATCCAAATTGCCGGCCAGCCGCTCATCAATGCCCTCTTTAGTGAGGTCAACCCCATCCCCGTCAAAGAGGCGCTCGCTCAGATGGGTATGATCGAGGCAAACTACCGCATGCCGCTGTGCCCCATGGCCAACGACACGCGCTCTGCACTTACCGATGCCCTGAAGGGAGCTGGTCTGCTTGATTAAGACCGTCATTATGGGAACGGGCCGCATGGGCTCGCTCATCCGCACCACCGCCGAGGGCGTTGTCGACGCCGCCGGTCAACCCGTTTTCGACATCGTCGCCCAGATTGGCTTCGATTTGAGCGAGCTCGAGAACGCACCGGCCGCCGATGTGATTGTCGACTTCTCGAACGTCGTGACCTTCGATGCCGTCGTCGCCTATGTCGAGCGCACGGGCGCGGCGTTGGTCTCGGGCACCACAGGCTACACCCCCGAGCAGATGGACCGTCTGCGTGAGCTGGGCCAGAACACCCGCGTTATGCACTCGGGCAATTACTCCATCGGCATCGCAGCCCTACGTCATCTAGTGACCCAGGCCACGCGTGAGCTGCCCGGCTTTGACTGCGAGATTGTCGAGACTCACCACAACCAAAAGGTCGACGCCCCCAGCGGCACCGCAAAGCTGCTGCTCGACGCCGTAGTCGAGGCCGAGCCCGAGGCAGGCTACCACCCCGTCTATGGCCGCGAGGGCATGTGCGGCGCGCGTGACCCCAAGGAGATCGGCATGCACTCGCTGCGCGGCGGCACCGTCGCCGGCGTGCACGAGGTGAGTTTCTTTGGCCAGGACGAGGAGGTCACGCTCACCCACCGCGCCACGAGCCGTCAGATCTTCGTCAACGGTGCCTTGGCAGCCGCGCAGAAGCTCATCACCCGCGAACCCGGCTTCTACACCTTCGACCAGGTCATGTTCGCCTAACTAGTTATCAACCATACCCCCTCAAAGGAGAGACAGCATATGAGCAACGCAGCCGAGATGGACGCACAGGAGATTATCAACTATATCGCCACCGCGCCCAAAAAGACGCCCGTCAAACTGTACGTGCGCGAGAAGCCGGGCATGAAGGTTGCCTGGGGCGACGCACATGTCTACGGCGGTCGTCGTGGCAAGACCGTCTTTGGCGACTGGGATGAGCTTAAGGCCATCCTGGACGCCAACGCCGATTCCATCGATTACTACGATGTGGAGAACGACTGCCGCAACTCCGCCGTGCCCATGCTCGACCTTAAGGGCATCAACGCCCGCATCGAGCCGGGCGCGATCATCCGCGACCGCGTCGAGATCGGCGACCGTGCCGTCATCATGATGGGTGCCATCATCAACATCGGCTCCGTTATCGGCGAGGGTTCCATGATCGATATGGGCGCCGTGCTGGGCGGTCGCGCCACCGTGGGCAAGAACTGCCACATCGGCGCCGGCACCGTGTTGGCGGGCGTCGTGGAGCCCGCGAGCGCTACGCCCGTCATCATCGAGGACGATGTCATGATCGGCGCTAATGCCGTGGTCCTGGAAGGCGTGCGCGTGGGCAAGGGCGCTGTTGTCGCCGCCGGCGCCGTGTGCGTCGAGGACGTCCCCGCCGGCGCCGTCGTGGCCGGTGTCCCCGCCCGCGTCATCAAGATGCGCGACGAGAAAACCAACAGCAAGACCGGTCTCGAGGAAGATCTGCGCCAGCTTTAATAGTTACGCGGGTTTACCAAACCGCGTAACGGCTCGACGCTGCAAGCGCCCCTAGGCGGCAATCTGACGTTCAATCGTCGGTCGCGTACCAAAGTACGCTTCCTTCCTCTTTCACGTCACCTTGCTCGCCTAGGGGCGCTTTCGCTGACGTAGGCTCAACCCGCAACGTAATTCAGCCCCAAGCAAAAAAGGCCGAAGTCCCGAGGGGCTCCGACCTTTGTTTTTCTGCAGCGTCCAAGCGCAGTTTATCGATTCTCAATTGACCCGATATTCTTGAGCTCGATGGAGATGAGGCCGTTGGGCTCGTTGACGAACTCGATGTACTCGGAATTCGAGCCCATCTCGGCCGGAAAGCTGATCTCGATACCCGTGTCGGTACGGATCTTGTGATTGCGCACCGCCGCACGCTCGACCTGCTTGCGCTCCACGGGCACACGCTCGGGCACCTTCTCTTCGGTCAGCGCCGCACGTACGCTCTCCTTGATGACCGGCTCGTCCTCAAAGACCTCATCGACGATGTCCCAGGGCGGCAGCTCCTCATCGTCCTCAACCTTCTCGGCAACGGCAGCCTTGACCTTAGCAAGCGCCACAGCAGTGTTGGCGCCGTGTTCCTCGGCGACTTCCTCGACCACGCGCGTCACGGTGTCGATGACCTCCTTGCCCGACACGCCCGTATCGCACTGCAGCAGACCGTCGGGAATGAGCATACGGTCTTCGCCGGCAATCTTGCGCTTCTTGTCCACATAGCCGATCTCCATGGTGCTCGCGCGCACGATGGCATAGCTTGGCACCTTTTGGGAAGGATTCGGCAGGATAGCATAGTGGCGTGCGATGTCGTTGCGTACCTCGCCCTCCTCGCGGCCCACCTCGTGCATAAAGGCCTGTTTGGAGCCCAGCAGCATCACGGCAAACCAGCGGGCATCCTCGTCGTCGTCAAAGTCGGCCACGAGCACATCGGTGGACTCGGCTTTTTCGGCCTTGGTAAGCTCGGAGGAAATGAACTCCGCAATCTGCTGCGACAGGTCTACGAACTCGCGCTCGCCAAAGAAATAGCCCTTGAGCTCGCCGCCAAACGCAGAGTTCTCGGCAAACGTGGCGCGCTTATTGTCGGCCGAGGTTCGTGCGCGGCGCAGATGCGTGGTCACAAAGTTGCGCACGGTACGGCTCTCGATATCGAGCTCGCGCTGGCTCATGACGTTGACGGCAGAGTCAAAGTCCAGGATATGCAGAATCGCGTGATTGATTTTCATATACGGCATTCCGTTCTAGATCGATTTCGGCACGAACCAGTATAGCGGTCGAGCCCGCCCCAGGCGCATCGAAGCTTGATGCATCGGGGACAGGTTGCTTTGCACCAATGGTTAGCGCAGGAGCTCGGACTGCCAAGCCTCGAGCTGTTCTGCCAAACTCTTGCCGGCAGCGGGCATGTCAATCTGGGGTCGTTTGGGCAGCAGCGCACATTTTAGGATTGCCGCGATGGTCTGCGAGACAAAGCGTCGCGTATCCTTGTCAAAGCCTTGCGCAGCCTGGAGCATCACGGGCAGGCTCTCGCGCAGATTCCCAGCGATGTCCGCAAACCGCTCAGCACACGTTGCCTCAAACACGGAGAACAACGCATCTACAAAACGCTCGCGCTCGCTAGGTGACACTGCAAGCAACATCTCGCGAATGGAGCCATCAACGTATCGAGCACCGGCGGACAGGCGCTCACAGTACACGAAGTCGCGACCATCAACCACCCAGCTAAAGGGATTATGCTGCAGCAGGCTGAACTCGGTGCTCTCAACGATGGCATAGTCCTCCTGTGTCTCGAACATCATGCCAAAGATCGACGACCGAGGTAGCGTCTTGTCGATTCGACCGGAAATATCGGCAAAGGCGTTGCCGTTCAGAAACTCCTCGACGAAGCCCGGACCATCATGGGAATACACCCGTTCAATTCGCTCACGGGCGACATCGGAGCACATCGCCGCACCGTACACCGCAAGGTTTCCACCCTTGGAATGACCTCCGCACAAAAGTGGCCCGTCAATCGCATCCACCGCCTCGTCCACATAACGCGCCGCGGATTCCTGGGCCGGCACAGGACACCGGAATGCCATGTTAAAGTCCTCTTTCCAGCCCACAATCGTACTGTCGGTCCCCCGGAAGGAAAGATAACTAAACCCCGCCGGAAACCGGAACGCCATGGCTGCAAACTGCTCTGTCGCTACCACATCGCTCACGGCACGATAGCCGCAAACGCGCACGCCACGGTAACGAGGGCTTGCTGCCACGGCCTCCAACAAGGCCCTGCTCCCCTCTGGGTCCCACAAGTCACCAATCATGTCCCGGTAGCACTCGGCACGCAGCAACTCGCGTACGTCTAGGCCCTGCCAGTTCGTCAGCTCCGCCATATCACCCGGCAAACGCAAATAGGACAACCACGCAAAGACCAGGCTATCCACCGCACAGAACCGCTGCTCCTCAAACGGATAAAACGCCGTCTGGGCATAGGTCAAAAAATTAGGCGAATCCGACATGGCCCTCCCATCAACTATGCTGCATTGGGGTCAGGTTACTTTGCACCAAAAAGGCGCCCGGGCCGTGTGGACCCGGACGCCTTCATTGTAGCTTTTCGCTCTAGCGAGCTTGATTTAGCAGGAGAAGTCGACGCTGTCGATGATGTCCTTGAGAGCCTTTGCGGAGGCGGTGAGCTCATGCTGCTCGTCATCGTTCAGCGGCACGGGGACGCGGCAGACAACGCCATCGCGGCCAACGACCGTCGGCATGGAGATGGCAAGATCGGACAGACCGTACTCACCCACCATGAGCGAGGAAACGGGCAGAACAGTCTGCTCGTCGCGCATAACGGCAGTGCAGATGCGCTTGACGGCCATGGCGACGCCGTAGTAGGTGGCGTGCTTCTTCTCGATGATGGTGTAGGCGGAGTTCTTGACATCCTCGGCGATGCGCTTCTCGGCAGCCTCATGCTCCAGATGACCGTGAAGCTCGCAGAAGGTGTTCAGCGGAACGCCGGCAACCTGAGCGCTGGACCAAGCAACGAACTCGGAGTCGCCGTGCTCACCCATGACATAGGCCTGGACATCGCGCGGGTCGACCTCAACGTGGGCACCAAGCATCTGCTGCAAACGACCGGTGTCGAGCACGGTACCGGAACCGATGACGTGGCCCTCGGGCAGGCCGGACATCTTGATGGCGGCGTAGGTCAGAACATCGACCGGGTTGGAGACGATGAGCAGAATGCCGTCGAAGCCGGACTTCTTAATCTCGGGGATAATGGACTTAAAGATGCTGACGTTCTTGTTGACCAGGTCCAGGCGAGTCTCACCGGGCTTCTGGGCAGCACCAGCGGTGACGACGATCATGGCGGCGTCGGCGACATCGGAATAATCGCCGGCGTAGATCTTCATCGGCTCGGCAAACGTCATGCCGTGCGCGATATCCAGGGCCTCACCCTCGGCGCGGTTCTTGTCCACGTCGATGAGGACCATCTCGGAGAACAGACCACTCTGCATCAGCACGAACGCCGAAGACGAACCAACGAAACCGCAGCCGACAATAGCGACCTTCTTCTCGTTAACCATTAGAAACTCCCATCTCTCTCCACAAGCAAGCCGCCCGGGAACGACCCGAGCGGCTTGCCGTAATCCCAATACATCCAATCGGGACTTTGATTATGCTCCTATTCGCAGCCAAAAATCGACCGTTTACCGAAATTGTTTGCAGTATTCGTAAAATAACTGCACGAAATCGGTTTCGAGCTATTGACGAGTCGAAATAGGTTTCTAATACAGGCCCGCCTCGCGAATGGCCTCGACAGCCAAAGCGATCTGATCGGGCGGCAGGACCAGTGCCATACGCACGTGCCCCTCGCCCGAAGGGCCAAAGCTCGCGCCCGGCGTCACCACAACGCCGGCCTTCTCCATGAGCTCCTCGCAAAACGCCATGGAATCGGTGCGACCACCGGGAAGCTTGGCCCACACAAACATAGAGCCATGCGCGTTGGGACGCTCCCAGCCCAGGCCCTCAAGACCGTCGCACAGGGCATCGCGGCGCTCCTGGTACTTCAGACGCTGCGCCTCGACCTCATCGCGCGGACCGTTCAAGCAGGCGATAGCAGCCTTCTGGATCGGGAAGAACATACCAAAGTCGATCTGGCCGCGCAGCTTGGCAAAGGCCGAGACCACATCCTCGCGACCGACCAAAAAGCCGATACGCGCACCGGTGACGTTAAACGACTTGGAGAGCGAGAAGAACTCAACGCCCACCTCGAGCGCGCCGGGATACTGCAAGAAGCTGCCGCCCGGCTCGCCGTCGAACACGATGTCGGAGTATGCGTTGTCGTGAACGATGAGCAGGTCGTGCTCGCGGGCGAAAGCGATGATCTCCTCGTAGACCTCGGGCGTGCCCACCGAGCCCACCGGGTTGGCGGGCAGCGACACAATCATGTACTTGGCACGATCGGCCACCTCGGGATCGATACCCGCCACATAGGGCAGGTAATTGTGCTCCGCCACCAGCGGATAGTACTCGAGCTTGGCATCGGCGATCTTGGCACCTGCCTCAAAGACCGGGTAGCACGGATCGGGAACCAGAATGGTGTCACCCGGATCGAGCAGGGCAAGGCCCAAATGGCCAACGCCCTCCTGCGTGCCGTTGCACGACTGCACCATAGACGGCGTAATGCCCGAAACGCCAAAGCGACGCTCGTAGTAATCGCACACGGCTTGCTTGAGTTCGGGCAGGTCGCGCAGGGCATACTTCCACATCTCGGGGTCCTGGGCCGCTTGCGTGAGCGCCTCGACCACGTGGTCGTACGGCTTAAAGTCGGGCGTGCCCACGCTCATGTTGTAAATGGTCTTGCCCTGAGCCTTCAGCGCAAGCAGTTTGTTGTTGAGCGAGGCGAAGACCTCCGCGCCAAAGCGGTCGAGACGCTGCGATGCCTGCATGGTGCCACCTTTCGATATGAAAAACGCGGCGCTCCGACAAGAGCGCCGCGCGATACGGGCCATCAGATTGCAAAAGTGTAACGCTTGCACCCGCTGTTTTGGTTCAATTTGGCAACCTTAGTCCATCGGATTGAGCGCGTCAATCTGGGCGAGCCACAGGCGCGAGCTGGCGTCACTCGGCATGCGCCAATCGCCGCGCGGGCTGAGCGTGACCGAGCCCACCTTGGGGCCATCGGGCAGGCAGCTGCGCTTAAACTGCTGGGCAAAGAAGCGACGGTAGAACGTGCGTAGCCACGTGTGAATGGTCTTGACGTCGTAGACGCCCTCGAAGCTCTTGAGCGCCATGCGGTAGATCTTGCCCGGCTCAAAGCCAAAACGCAGCAGGTAGTAGAGGAAGTAGTCGTGCAGCTCGTACGGGCCCACCAGGTCCTCAGTCTTCTGCGCAATCTCGCCGTCGCCCGTGGGCGGCAGGAGCTCGGGGGACACCGGCGTATCGAGGATATCGAGCAAGACCTCGGCAATACGCCCGCCAAAGACATCGGCCGCATAGCGCACCAGATGGCGCACAAGCGTCTTGGGCACGCTCGCGTTGACGGCGTACATGCTCATGTGGTCGCCGTTATAGGTAGCCCAGCCGAGCGCCAGCTCCGACAGGTCGCCCGTGCCGATGACAAAACCGCCAGCCTGGTTGGCCAGATCCATCAGAATCTGCGTACGCTCGCGGGCCTGGCTGTTCTCGTAGGTCACGTCCTGCACGGTCGGATCGTGCTCAATGTCCTTGAAGTGCTGCTCCACGGCCGCGTGGATCGAAACCTCGCGGAAACTCACACCCAGGTCGCGAGCAAGCGACTCGGCATTCGACTTGGTGCGATGCGTCGTGCCAAAGCCGGGCATGGACACGGCCGTGATACCGGTGCGCGACAGCCCCAGTGCATCGAAGGCGCGAACTGTCACAAGCAGCGCGAGTGTAGAATCAAGGCCGCCCGAAAGACCGATGACTGCGGCCTTGGTACCCGTATGGGCAAGGCGGGTCTTGAGGCCGGCGGTCTGCAGGTCGAGGATGGTCTCGCAACGCTCGGCCAGGTCGCCATGGTCAGCCGGCACAAAGGGCGCGCGGGGGAAGACACGGTCGATGTCGCAGGCGTTGCGCAGGGCGGGAGCCTCGGAGAGCGTGCCCTCAAAAGAGAACTCAACGGTCGTGGCCTCCGGCGCATCGTCCGCGCGCGTCCACGTCGTCGAGCGACGGCGCTCGGCGACCAGGCGGTCAAGATCGACGTCGGCGATGGCCATGTCGCAGGTAAGCAGTTTGGCCGCGGCGAGCTTGGAGCCGTTTTCGTAGACGAGGTTCTCCCCCGCAAAGACCATGTCGGTCGTTGACTCACCCTCGCTCGCATCGGCGTAGACATAGGCGCAGTACAGGCGCGCACTCTGATTGGAGATAAGGCTGCGGCGGTAGTCTGCCTTACCGATAATCTCATCCGAGGCCGACGGGTTGAGAATCACCGTCGTACCGGCAAGCGCCATCTCGGTCGAAGGGGGTGCCGGCACCCACAGGTCCTCACAGACCTCAACGCCCAGCACCAGGTCCTCGGCGCCTTCATCACAGCAACGGTAGACAAGCCCCGAACCCAGCGGGACCGGACCCTGACCGGCAAATTCAACCCACACGGGATCCGCAGGCGCCGGAGCAAACCAACGGCGCTCATAGAACTCGCCATAGTTGGGCAAATACTTCTTGGCCGTGAGGCCCAAAAGCTCGCCCGCGCAGCACACGGCGGCGCAGTTGTAGATATTCTCGGCAACTGCAACGGGAAGACCGATGGTAAAGACGACCGGCAACTCACGGGTTTCATCGAGGATGTGCACAAGTGCGGTCTCGCAGGCATGCAGTAATGTGCGGTTATGGAACAGATCAGCCGCGGTATAACCAGTCAGGTTAAGCTCGGGCAGCACGAGCGCACGAACGCCGCGCTCGGTAGCCTCGCGAACAGCCGCCAGCGCAACCTCGGCATTGCCCTCAACATCGGCCACGCGAATCTTGGGCGAGGCCGCTGCCAGGCGCAAAAAACCGTCGTTATCAACTTGACCGTTTAGAAAATCGTTCATGCGAGCTCCAGCACATCCGTTAGCCGCAACGAGCGGCGGCGATATAGTCCGCCTCCATTGTACTGTCAAGTTCAATCAGCACAGATGGGACAAGCTCATGATTAAAATTGGAAAAGAGAAGCCGGGATGACGTTTAGCAGTAGAACGAGATCTCGTCCACAAGGAAAAATGCCTTCCATTTAGAGCAAATCAATTCATGCTGAGCGGCGATGATTTCACAGAGGTCATCAAGCGTGCTCCGGGGGATCTTCGCTTTGTTATTAGCGACAATGCAGCCACCTCTTCGAGTCAGCCAGATTTTGGCCGAGTTATCTGAAGGCGCCCCCTTGCAAACATGGACATGGATTGGCTCGCCCGCTTCATTGGACCAAAAGAAGACCCGATAGCCGCCAATAAGAAAAAGGCTAGGCAACTTTAGCTCCTCCGTTTGCGGCGTAGCGATACAGCAGATGGGCGTTATTGCCCAGAAAAGTCTCAAAACCTCGCTTCTCCTCGTCGGTAAAACGCCCCTCCCACATGGTCCAATTGTAAGAAGGCAGCTCGCAACGAGCGGAGTCGAAACCCTCTGCCGTCGGTCGTTCAAAATGCACGATGACCTTTTCGATATCGCCATCTGTGATCAGGTCAGAATGAATGACCTCGGTACCATCTTCGAATGTCATATACGGGTACATCACGTAAACCACCTCGCAATCATTAATTCAGTTTAGCATCAAGCTAGTGCACCAATGATAGCAAGCCCCCTTGATGAGTTGATGGCATCTGTTGCCAGCACGATCGACGGCGGTCCGGATTGTTGGGCCCCGGCCATAATCGACCGCCACGAAGCGTTCATCCGCAGGTGCATGGCATAGCGCCTAGAACACTAGCTGAGACAAGGACACTATCGCTGGCATAGTGAACATAGACAGAAGGGTGGTAACACAGACTGTTCCACATGCATATCGATAGTCCTTATTATGCTGCTGGGCAAAGATGGCTACATTCGCGCCGGTGGGGGTCGCAGCCGCAATCAGCAGCGCCATCTTAATTGACCTATCACATGGAAAGAGACATAGGAACAGGAGCGAAAGAATCGGAATAACAAGCAGCCTGACCGATGAGACGGCAAACAAGCTTTTCGCCCTCAGGAGCGCCATCAAATCAGACTGAGCAAGATAGATACCGAGAGTCATCATTGCTAGCGGAGTGTTGAGCCCCGAGATATACGAAAGCACTGACTGTGCCAGAGGGACCGTTGGGACACGAAGGATAAAAATCAAGAAACCGCCCAATAAAGCCATGACCATTGGACTTGTCAGGATCGCTTTAGGACTCATACATTTTTTAGACCCCGACAGCAGATACTGCCCGTATGTCCATTGCATGGCATTGAGAAGAGCGATCGTGCACGTGATGAAAAACACGGCATCTTTTCCAAGCGCCGCTTCAACAAGGGGTATTCCCACAAATCCAGCATTCGAGAATGCCGCAGCAAAAATGTCGATGGGACGGCCCCTGAACAACAGGCGGGCAACAACGCAAGCGAGCAACAACATCGCCGCCGACAGCATTAAGGTCATTCCCAACTCATACATCCTCTGAAACGAATACTCGATCCAAAATGATTTGAGAATGATTGCGGGAATCACAAGGTTGATGAGCAACTTTCCGAATTCTATTGCAGCCTGCTCGCTCAATATGCCCAAGCGGTTTAGAGCGTAGCCCATTCCCATGAGCAAAAACATGATAAGGACTTGTTGGATGAGAGGTTCAATGATTGACACAATACATGCTCCGTATAATCCTGACCGGTTCATCTACCACGATGGTCTATAGCGCCTGCTATAGCGCGGCACCGACCGCCTGAATGATTCGCGCAACGAACGCATCGGCAACCCCGCGCGGCGTTCGCGAGTTGTAGGTTTCAAAATACTTGCCGTAGTCTTCCTGAGGCACAAGGTAGTTGCAGTACGTGTTCGCATAGCCGATAACAAAGACGTTGTATTGGCTAAACGCCCTCTTAAAATCCAAGCCTAATGTGCTACACGTATCGCATGGCATCGTGATAAAAATGCAGTTACCAATTACCGCAAACTGGCTCGGAAGCTCAAGCTCGATTTTCCCCATCGAGAGCTTAAGCTGTTGCCGCTTAAGGAGAAAGTCTCGCATCGGGCTCGCATCCATAGCCTCTATCCGATTGGTCATCTCGATCCAATCCGGATCTGTTTTTGCATCGTAGACACTCTTCATGCTGATAGAGCCCCAACGCGGAGTATCAACTCTGAGTGCCGCGCGCTCACGCTTGGATTCGATTTGAGCGCAAAGTTCGTTAGCCGTACGCTCGAGTTCGGCAACTCCCTCCCCTTGCCGATAGAAACGCGTCGACACATCCCCGCACGTTCCGTTGACGCAAAGTACAGGACAGCCATATTTCCTCTCCAAACGCTGCCTGACATGCCCAATCAAATCAGCAGAGAGGACGGCGCTTTTCCCATTAAGGATGGTAGGATGAGCGGACATGAACAGCATTTTTCCAATTGGGCGACCACCTTGAGCGTCCTCAAACGAGAAAATACTTACCTGTTTATCGGCCGGACCGCCCTGAACATTTCGATTCCCGTACAGTCCCTCGATGCCTAACATCTCCATCGATACGGTCGCCTTCGACCTGGACGCCCATGCAGATACCGCCGCCTCGGTAGCCAAGCCAATCAAATCACTCGTCAATTCGGTTTCAGGTAACGTGTCCTCGTAGGCAAGCTTAAAATAGCATGGTGCAGAATGGGTATGAATGCATGCGACGACGATATTGCTCGAATCGATGCCCGTTTTTGACGATACGGCGTTCTTGACCGAAAGGGAAAAATCTTTCGACACCATCATTGAATCGAGCTCGATAAGAATAAACGGGACAAGATCAACACAGACAGCGCTAGCGTTGACCTCAATAGGATCAAGAACATCCGTCCAGGCACCTTTTCTGTTGTAGCCGCCCATGCGGCAAGGAGACTGGGGTGTTACGTCAATCTTCGAGATTCCAAACTCTATGTTCATTCCAACTCCAACTCTTCGCGGCACACGCCGCCCAAACATCGGAAATAGAAATACAAAAAGAGAAGGGCGTCATGGACGCCCTTCCAATGCGTCCTGCCACACGCAGGCCGTAGAAAACTTAACGCTCGGAAACGGGACCATTCTCGAGCTCATCCGCCGTAAAGCCCAGGAAATACGTGCCCAAGGCGCTCACAAGGAAGCCTGCACCAGCAGCGATTCCAAAGTTGATGAGATTCTGGGTCCCGCCGCCCGCAAACGCGAGGAACTCCAAGAAGTTAGATGCCGCGCCGGCAGTATAAACCGTGGCTCCGAGAGCGATTGCAAGCGCACCGGCAACAAAGGATCCGATAATCTTCCAGACAAACACGCGGCGATAGCGCAGCATCATGCCGTAGATGAAAGGCTCGCCGACGCCTCCGACAATGTTTGCGACCAAATAGCCGAATGCCATGCTCTTCTCGTCTTTATCGCACAGCTTGAGCCAGGTCGCCACCTCGCAGCCGAAGGTCGCCCAAAGGCTAACGCCCGTCGCAACCAAAACAAAGCTGTCGGTTCCCACAGTCATATAGTTAGCGATGGCAATCATCGCAACCGCCACATGCATGCCGGTAATAATCATTGGGCACCAAAGACCCGCCAGAATACCTCCTCCGAGAATGGCGGCGATACCACCGGAAGTACCAAGGAACTCAAAACCGGCGGCGAGGGCATTACCGGCCCATGAACCAACAGGGGCGAGAGCGCAGAGAGACACAGGAACAGCGACGACCATGGTAAGGAAAGGCGCGAAAACCGTTGAAAGGGTATCTGGCACATATTTGCGGAAGAAGCGCTCGATATAACTCATCGCCCACACGGACAGAAGAATGGGAAGGACCGTCTTTGTGTAGTTTGCGGCGACGCAGGGAATGCCATAAACGGAGAACTGAGCTCCATCGGTCGCAAGCTGAATCATGGTCGGGTCGATAAGAATGCCGCCCATAAAGGCACCGAGGACAGGCGTTACGCCAATGTTCTTAGCCGCATTATAGCCAAGGTAGATGGGGATAAAATAGAACGCTGCGTCATAAACCATGTTCATCAGAACATAAAGGTCGCTTGTGTCGGACAGCACGCCCGCCATCGTAGGTCCCAGCACCACCGCTACGGTCTTGAACAGGCCAGCACACATTAGGACGGGGATCATAGGCACCATGGAGCTTGACAGGTAGTTGAGGATGTTATTGCCAATAACCTTAGGTGTGAGCTTCTGCTTAGGAGCATCAAGGTTCTCGTCGATGGCGTCCTGCTTGGCAAAGCCGCCGATCTTGCAGAGCTCGTCATAAACCTTGGGCACGTTTTGGCCCACGATTACCTGGAACTGCCCTCCGGAGATTTGAGCACCCAACACACCGCCAATCTTCTTCACTTCTTTGATATCGGGGGCATCGATATCTTTGAGGTTAAAACGCAGGCGCGTCATACAGTGCGCAACAAACGTCACGTTCTCCTTGCCACCGACGGCCTCGAGCACGTCCGCGGCGATTTTCTTATTGTCAGTCATAGCTGAACTCCCTTGCTTTTCTGTCTTCCCGTTTGCGCACACGCGAAGAACCGATTACGGCAGGCCTGACACGAGGCAAATCGAGAAAAGCAAGAAGAAGACAAAAACAGAAGAGCCCCAAAGCACAAAGCGGACAGGGAACTGTCTACGTCATGCTTCGAGGCTCTTCTCGAATAACACCTTATGTGACTATGAAACTACATCCAACAGTTGCTTTTACGAAAGTCGAAACCGGCCAACGGTCAAACTTCAGCGGCGAGCGGTCGATTAGGACCTAGATCCCGCGCAGACGCGATTGACGTGGAGCATCAGGTAGACCTTCTCTTCATCGGCGAGCCCGGCGTCAAAGCGCTCTTCGATAAGCGCGGCCATGCGGTCGACGCACACGGCCACGTCGGGATGCTGCTCGCAGAGCGGTCCGTAAAGCGCGCCGTTCTCCGTGTTGAGGGGCTCTCCTGTCTGCACGCGTTCTAACAGGTAGCGCACGTGCGTGGCATAACGGCAAAAGTCAAAGCCGTCGCGGTCCACGCAAACCCCCAGCTCGGATTCGATAATCTTGGTGAAGCTCTCGAGCATCACCTCGTCCTTACGCACCGTATTGGATTTGGCCTTTGAAGACGAGGCGACCACGCTGTTGACGATACAGAGCGCGATACCGCTCGCCTCCCCCCGCGGCATCTTGACGTTGAAGCCGCGATTGATGCCCTCGATCGCGAACTTGGCGATCTTGTACTCAATGGGGTACATCTGCTGCACATCATAGGAGAGCGGCATCTGCACAAACATATGCTCGCGGCAGCGTTTGATGGCAAAGGCGATATGGTCAGCCATGGTAAAGGGAAGGTTTGCCGAGAGCTCGCGCGAGATGTTGGAGCGAGCGATATCGGCAATCTGGGCGGAGAACTCCATCACCTGAGGATCGATCTCGTCGAGCAGCGCTAGGTAGCGCGAGTCGACACCGTAGAAGGTTCGCTCGATCTTATCGAGTGTGACCTCATCGGGGCCATTGGGAAACCCGATACCGCGGCCAATTGCCACGAGTTCACGGCCCTTGGCGTTTACGCAGATAACCGTATTGTTGTTGATCCGCTTAAGGATTTTCATGACGCTCCCTACCCGGCGCAAGCAACAGCGCCGCGAGCCCGATTATTCCACGGGATTTCAAATCCGGTCAACCTTCCTTTCGACATCCGAACGATTCGCCCCGTCTTCATTCGATCAGCCTGAGAAGAAATTTCGCGCTTTGGTGAGTTGATGGTGTTGCGGGCGAATCCATCTCCGGTTCACACCGACTGGGTACCCTGAGGGCTGAACAACCTGTCGCAGCACTAAACGAACCGGAAGGACCCCGTATGACGACTGAATATACCGACGCGCCGCGCACGCGCGTCATGACGCCGGCATCGCTCAACAACGGCGTGCACGAGAACCATTCCATCGGACAGACCATGGCCATCGCACCCAAAAAGGGCCTGTTTGACGACATTTCCATTCCCCAGATCATCGCCGGCGCCGCAGCTGCCGCCACGAGCGTCGCGCTTGCCTCCAAGATTGGTATCGCTGGTTCAGTAATTGGCGCCGCCGTGAGCTCGGTCATCACCGTTGTGTCCTCGCAGGTCTACCGCCACTTTATCTCTGCCAGCGCCGAAGCAATCAAGGGCACGCATGCCGCTGTCGACTACCCTGCCGGCGCCTACGAGCCCGTTGAACCCGATGTCGAGGAGCACCTAGGTGGCGCCGCGACCACGCAGGAAATGCGCCAGGTTGCGGGACGCGCGACCACGGCGCGCGTCGCCCCTAACAGTCTGCGCGCCAAGGCGGCGGCAGAGCGCAGCCAGACGCAAAAGAAGGTCATCGTCTTCTCGATCGCCATCGCCATCGTCGCGGTCATCGCCTGTACCGGCGCCATCCTTATTACCACCGCCGGTGAGGGTCTGGGCGAGCGCCCCGAGCCAATCCTTTCGTCGCGCACGACCGAGAGCGATGCAAATGGCAACACCCAGTCGCAAGATCAGCAGGCACAGGCGGACGGCACGCAAGACAGTTCTACCTCAGCCGATTCGTCCTCGAACACCCAAAGCCAATCGCAGGGCACCGATTCCTCTACGGCCAACAGTGGCGCGCCGTCCGGCACGACCGACTCAAGCCAAACGACTGACGGTTCGCAGCCGAGCACGGGCGGCCAGACGAGCGACACCGCTTCGGGAACGGGCACAGCAGACAGCAGCAACACCAACAGCTCGAACAGCTCGAGCGGAACCGCGTCCGGCACGGCATCTGACAACTCGAGCCAAGGCACGGCATCGGGCAACTAAGCACATTTGCCTCTCATAGATAACCGACCTGTACAACGGGCGCGAATCGAAAGCGGTTCGCGCCCGTTTGCCTTGGGCGCCGCCATGGCGAACGCTATGCGATGGTAAGATGCTTTACATGTGTAAAGAGGAGATTTGCCATGAGCAAGACAATAGTTAGGCCCACGCTTTCGCTGGGCAACCACATCTATCTGTATCGCCTGCTGCGCGACGCGATTGGGTGCGGCAAGCAAACGTTTATGACACAGGTCGAGGAGGCGCTCGCCGCCGGCGACATGACCGCTTATGACCTGGGCTTTGAGTCCACGCGTGAGCTGCTCGAGGAGCTCGACGACTGCATTAAGCTGACCGTCTTTAAGGGCGGTCGCCTGTATGCCACCGTCATCGCCAACGAGGCTTGGGATGCCGCCCTTGCCAAGGGCGAGGACAAGCCCAAGGCAGCCAAGGGAGCCAAGCAGTCCTACAAAAAGAAAAAGCGCGGCGAGAAGGACCTCAAGGCCGTGCGTCCCAAGCACGTTAAACATCCCAAGCCAGAAACCATGGTTGAAGCCGTGCCGGAGCCCGAGCCCGAGGCAGAGATCGAAGTCGCTATTGAGGTAACAGCAGAAACCGAAATCACCGCCACGACCGATCCCGAAGTCATATCTGAGCAGGAAACCACTGCGGAGCTCAACGAAGCTCCCAAGTCGACAACCGAAGAAGCCGCTGACCAGCCCGAGACGTCTGCATTCCAAAACAGCGATGTCTTTGGTGACAAGGCCGAGGACGATCAGTCCGACGAGCCCGCAGATCAAGACGCTACCGAGTCGACGCCGGAGCCCGAGGCACCGCAGCCCGCCATCTCGCTCACGGTCGTCTATGACCCCGAGAACGCAAACGCCGGCATCACCACCATGGCATCCACGCCGGTCGAGACAAAGCCGAGCATCGAGAATCAGAGCGCTCCGCAAGTCGAGTTCGACACCGCGACCGCAGACGCACCTGCCATCGTCGAGCCCGCAGATTCCGCGGCGATGCCGAAAGCGGACACCGAATCAGTACTCGGCGCCGAACCCGCGCCCGTCATCGAGGTGACGCCCGTCAATGAGCAGGCCTTCGCACCGACGATGGTACCGGCCCTCGCACCCGTAGCGCCCGCCATCCCCGAGGACTTCCCCGTCGATTTCGCAACCGAGGTCTTCTGCCCCGGTCCGTTGCTACACCAGCTGTCGACCTATCTCCCCTACGGCGCCGACACCCTCGGCATCGTCGGCGAGTACTACTGGATCGCCCGCGAGCGCGGTACCATCGAGGCCGCGCGAAACCGCGCAAGCTTCCCCCTGCGCTACACGCAGGCCGGCGAGCGCCACGAAGTTACCGTGCGCGTCCGCCGCAACACCACCGGTGGCCTCGGATCCACCTGGGCCATCGATAAAGTCGAAGAACCCGAGCAGTAACGACAAACGGCTCAAATCCAAATCAGGATTTGAGCCGTTTTTATTTGTTGATGTTGCGTAACCAACAGCGAGCGGGCCGCAAGTGCCCCAGGTTGCCGTGAAAGAGGAGCGACGCGTACTTCGGTACGCGAGCGACGGCTTGAACGGCAAGATGGGGTGCTTGCGACCCGCGCAGCGTCGAGCAGTTACGCGGTTTGGAAAACCGCGTAACGATCTAGTCGCGCGTCAGCTTACGGTGGATACGATGCGGCTGGGCCGCGTCCTCGCCCAGGCGCTCGATGCGGTTGGCCTGATAGGCCTCGAAGTTGCCCTCGAACCAATACCAGTTGCCCGGGTTCTCGTCGGTGCCTTCCCACGCCAGAATGTGCGTGGCGACGCGGTCCAGGAACATACGGTCATGGCTAATGACCACCGAGCAGCCCGGGAACTCGAGCAGCGCCGCTTCGAGCGAGGACAGCGTCTCGACGTCGAGGTCGTTCGTAGGCTCGTCGAGGAGCAGCAGGTTGCCGCCCTGCTTGAGCGTGAGCGCCAGGTTCAGACGGTTGCGCTCGCCACCGGAAAGTACGCCAGCGCGCTTCTGCTGGTCCTGGCCCTTAAAGCCAAAGCTCGCCACATAAGCGCGGCTCGGAACCTCGGTCTCGCCGACCATCATGTGGTCCAGGCCGTCCGAGACGACCTCCCATAGGTTCTTATCGGGGTCGATGCCGGAACGGTTCTGGTCGACATAGGAGATCTTGACGGTCTCGCCCACCTCAAGCTCGCCCGAAGTCAGCGGCTCCAGACCCACAATCGTCTTGAACAGCGTGGTCTTACCGACACCGTTGGGGCCGATGACGCCCACGATGCCGTTGCGCGGCAGGGTGAACGAAAGGTCATCGATGAGCACGCGGCCATCGAACTCCTTGTGCAGATGATGGGCCTCGAGCACCTTGTTGCCCAAACGCGGGCCCACAGGGATGCGGATGTCGGTCCAGTCGAGCTTCTGGCTTGCGCGGGCCTCGGCCTCCATCTCCTCGTAGCGAGCCAGACGGGCCTTGTTCTTTGCCTGGCGAGCCTTGGGAGAGCTGCGCACCCACTCGAGCTCGGCCTCCATGCGCTTGGCGAGCTTGGCGTCACGATTGCCCTGTGCCTCGATACGCGCGGCCTTGGTCTCCAGATACGTGGAGTAGTTGCCCTTGTAGGGATAAAGGTGACCGCGGTCGACCTCGCAGATCCACTCGGCAACGTTATCCAGGAAGTAGCGATCGTGCGTGACGGCAAGCACCGCGCCCTGGTAGTTGTGCAGGAAGTGCTCGAGCCACAGGATCGACTCGGCGTCCAGGTGGTTCGTGGGCTCGTCGAGCAGCAGCAGGTCGGGAGCCTCGAGCAGCAGCTTGCACAGGGCCACGCGACGGCGCTCGCCGCCGGAAAGCACGTTGACCGGCATGTCGGAATCGGGCAGCTGCAGGGCGTCCATGGCCTGGCCGAGCTTGGAATCGATATCCCAGCCATCGGCGGCATCGATCTCGTCCTGGAGCTTGCCCATCTCGGCCATGAGGGCATCCATGTCGCAATCCGGGTCGCACATCTCCTCGCCGATCTTGTTGAAGCGATCGACCTTGGCGATCATATCGCCAAACGCCATGCGCACGTTCTCGATGACGGTCTTGTCATCGTCGAGCGGCGGCTCCTGCTGCAGGATGCCCACGGTGTAGCCGGGGGTGAGCCTGGCATCGCCGTTGGAGACCTCCTCGATGCCGGCCATGATCTTGAGCAGGGTCGACTTGCCCATGCCGTTGGGACCCACGACGCCGATCTTGGCACCGGGGTAGAAGCTCAGGGTCACGTCGTCAAGGATCACCTTGTCGCCATGGGCCTTGCGAGCCTGATACATCTGGTAGATAAACTCCGCCATATGTCTGTTCTATCCTTTCTACCTGCTGTTTCCCTATTCTTGATTCGCTTTAGTGGAAACGAAATGAGGGAACCAGCTCTGAAACGTAACGAAAAAGGGGCATGGTTGCCCACACCCCCTAATACTACCTGGGAAAAGTCCCCCGGAACATACTATGAACTGCGTACGCTAGTTTTCCGCAACCTTAACGAGCGGCTCGCTGCGATTTGCGCCACAACAGATACGAGTAGACGTAGACGGCTCCAACCGAACCAAACGCCAGAACCGCAATCACCGCGGCGACGACTTCACTCGAAAGCACGCTGCCTGCCACGCCCATCACAATCAGGCCAATACCCAGCACCATAAAGCAGGCGCCGCCAAAACGCTGCGTACGGCGCCAGTTCTCGGGATCGGCAAGCGCCCAAGGTGTCTTGATACCGAGCGTATAGTTCTGCTTCACACGCGGCAAGTAGTTGCCTACGCCGATGAACAGCAAACCGACAACACCGGAAATCAGCACGTTAACCGAACCGACCGCCGGCACCACGCCCCAGACCGTAAGCTCTCCCAGCCAGCTTATGGCGCACATGAACAAGGTGAAGGCGATTACGAAGCCCTGATAGAACTTGCCCGAGGTTCGATATGCCTCACCTTTGGGGTCGATGCGCGGCACCACGCAGAACATTGCGAGAAGCGCCAGAGGCAGCACGCCGAGCGCGGAGGCCATCCAGCTAGGACCCCAACCGTCGACGGCGCCGTTCGCGCCCCAGTGCGTGGGAATCTGCGCAGGCAAGCTCGGCATCACCATGAGGTGCGCTACGACATTGGCGACGCACAGAGCGACCAGCACAATCCACACGCGCGACGATACCCCCGTGGGGTGAATGCCCTTGTTTTCGTTATTCATCCTTATCACCTTCCGTGTTTGTAAAGCCCATAAACCAGCCAATTAAATCCTGCATGACGGTGGTGTTTAAGCTGTATACGATGTTTTGGCCATGGCGCTCGTCGGTCACCAACCCGGCGTTTTTGAGCGTCGCCAAGTGATGGCTTAGCGACGGCTTACTGATATCGAAATGCTCGGCAAGCTCCCCCGCCGTGCAATTGCCCTCGCGCAGCAACTCCAAAATGCGCCGTCGCGTTGGATCGGCAAGCGCCTTAAAACCCTCTCCCGGCATAAGACCTCCTCTCATCATCTCTCATGACGCGCACACTATACTTGATATTTAGATGTTTGTCTAATTATCTAATAGCAATGTTATGTATAGAACATTCGTTCGTTTTTAGATACAATGGGTCCAGAAGCAGATGGGCCAGCTCCCTCTTCCCAAGAAGGAGATGGACTATGAGTATTAACGATGTCCTGACGTTGTTGTTGCTTGTAATCGCGGCTGTGGAGCTCGGCATCCACATTGGAGGTCGAATGAAATAGCCGCCCCCGCGTAATGCGAAGACGGCCACTTCTCACGCTACAAACGTGTTTGGGAGTTGGCTAACCCGCTGCAACGGGTGCCATCTGCTTCATCTTATGCGAATCCCTGCCTCATTTCAACAAGCCCCTAGGGCTCAAATGGAATCGCGATAATACCTATAATGGCGATAGCTAAAACACGATTCGCTTCCCCATCGGAGGATGTCTATGACCGAAACTGCTGCACTCGTCGAGACACGCGACACCAAGCTCGAGATCATCATGGGCCGCGAGGCACTCGACAAGCTCGCCAACACCACGGTGCTGATACTCGGCTGCGGAGGCGTGGGCTCTAACTGCTGCGAGGCACTTGCCCGCGGCGGCATCGGGCATTTTGTGATTCTGGACAAGGACATCATCGCGCCCAGCAATATCAATCGCCAGTCCATCGCCTTTCACAGCACCGTCGGCAAGCGCAAGGTCGATGTTATGGAAGCCATGATCCACGATATCAATCCCGCCACCACCGTCATCAAGCGAACTGAATATCTGCTGAGCGACAATATCGACGAGTTCTTTACGAGCGTTTTTGAGCAGACGGGCGGCAAGCTCGACTACGTCGTCGACGCCATCGACACCATCTCGGCCAAGCTCACCATTGCCAAATATGCTCAAGATCACGACATTCGTTTGGTTAGCTCTATGGGCGGGGCCAACAAGCTGCATCCCGAATGCTTGCGTTTTGCCGATATCTTTGACACCGTGCGCGACCCCATGAGCCGCATTATGCGCAAAGAATGTAAGAAGCGCGGAATCAAGAGCCTGCACGTGCTGTTTAGCTGTGAGGAATCGGTTAAAACCCAACCCCGCGACCCGTCCAACATCCACGAGCGTACCGAGTTGGGAACCGCGAGCTTTATGCCGCCCATCATGGGCCAGATGATCGCCGGCGAGGTTATCCGAGAGATCAGCGGACGCGGCACCGAGCACGTGCGCGCCGACGGCCAGCGCTTGGACTAGCAGGGATGCCGCGATGGAGCCGCAGTTGTTTGATGCACACTGTCATCTTGATTTGATGGCCTGCCCGGATACCGTTGCCGATGAGACGACGGCACTGGGCCTGGGTCTATTTGACTGCGGCGTCGACCCACGCGACTTCGCGGCAGCAAAAACACGCGCCAGTCACCACCCGAACATCATCGCGGGCGCCGGCCTCCATCCCTGGTGGCTCGCCGACGGCCGCTGCGGTCCTGCCGAAGTCAATCTGCTTTGCGAAGTTGCTGACCAAGAGCGCTATATCGGCGAGGTAGGACTCGACTTTTCCGCGCGCTTTGCCGGAAGCGAACCGCTTCAAATACAGGCACTTGACCGTCTCTGCGATGCACTCGTGCAGTACCCTCTCGCCGGGCGCGTGATATCAATTCACGCTGTTCGTTCGGCAGGAACCGTACTGGACGCCCTTGAGTCATATGGATTACTCACCCCAAGCCCCAACTCCCCCGCCATCATCTTCCACTGGTTTAGCGGCACCTCGGACGAACTCGTCCGCGCGCGCGATGCAGGCTGCTATTTTTCCGTCAGCGAGCGCATGCTCGCCACCAAGCGCGGTCGTGAATATGCCCGACAGATTCCACTCGACCGCCTGCTGTTCGAAACCGACGCTCCGGCCGAGCCGCAAGCGGATACAAGCGCACGGCAGCTCATCGCATCGCTAAAAAGCGTCTCCCGGCGCATCGCCGAACTTAAAAACTGCGCTGTGGAGAGCGTCGAATCGATTGCTTTGGGGAATTCGCACTCCATTTTTGACTTCCGCTGACCCCGGTGGGCAAAAAATGCCAAATATGAGTACTGTTGCAAAGCTAGTCACATTATTTTGCAACAAATTAGCGCCTTGTTAATGTACATCAGTTCATTAACAAGGCGCTTTAACATGGGCAAAGCCATATCAAGCAGACTTTAATCATCCCCAGACACTCAACTAGGGTCTCAAAGGCTTGATTTTGCTGTTACCAAAATAGTGACAGTACTCATATTTGGCATTTTTTGCCCACTCGCTCCCAGAAAGGCCCCAAAGACCCCCTAAGAAAGCTCAAGCAGCTCCGGCAGCTGGTCGATAATCTTGTCCGCGGCATCCTGGCTAAAGCCAAAGCGCTCCTCGCGCTTGGCAATGACCGTCAGGCCGGCTCGCTTACCCGCGGTAATGCCCGGAACGGAATCCTCAACGCAGCAGCAGCGATTCGCGGGCAGCCCCAGCAGGTCCAGCGCATGCAGGTAGATATCGGGCTCGGGCTTGCTCTCCTTAAACTGTTCGCCGCTCACCACGTACTCAAAGGCATCCGACAGACCACATGCATCGAGTACTTCCTCGATGCTGTCCATGGGAGACGAACTCGCCAACGCCACGCGAACGCCGCGGCGCGGCAACTCTCGAATCGTATCCACAGCGCCCGGGTTAATCAAAGCCTGATAGTCGCGCGGACGCTTATGCGCCCACTCGTCCCAACGGGCCAACGCTTCCTCGCCAGTGAAGTGCCCTTTACCGGCGCGCTCAAACCAATCGACCAGCATATGCAGGAAGAACTGATGCGAGGTACCGACCTGTCCATTCAACTCCTCTTGAGTCAGATTCAACCCAAGCTCCTTGGCAAACGCGGCAGTCTCCCCCAGGTAGTAATACTCGGTATCGACGATGACGCCATCCATGTCAAAGATAACGGCGTCGAACGGAAATGCGGACACGGCACCCTCCCTAACAAAAGGGCGCCCGCAAGCGGACGCCCGAACCATGCACTATCGGCGATTCTAACCCAGCAGCTTATCCAACGCCACCGCAATGCCATCTTCGTTGTTATTGGCGGTCACCATCTGGGCAACTGCCTTAACCTCATCGACGGCGTTGCCCATGGCAACACCGGTGCCGGCCCACTCAATCATGGACTTGTCGTTCTGGCCGTCGCCAAACGATACGACCTCACTGGCGTCGATGCCAAGCTTGGGCAGGGCACCATCGAGCGCACGGGCCTTGTCGATACCGGGCGCCGTGTACTCAAAGTACCAGTCGGCCGTAAACATGCCCGAAAGCGTCTGGGTAAAGGGCGCATACATCTCCTCGTAATGCGCCTGCAGATAGGTCGGATCGCCCGCCGTCAGCAGCTTGTCCACGGGATAAGTATCCACGACCTCATGCAAGCTCTCGACCTCACGGATCTTAAGGTCGCAGGCATCGCGCTCGTATTTGACGATGTTTTTCTGCGAGCCGTCAGGCAGCGTGACCATGCAATGGTACGAGTCCTCGACGTGCAAATCGCGACCGAGCGAAATCATAGGGATCACGTCAAAATTGCGCAGATGATCAATCAGACGGTGCAGCTCGTCAGCCGGCATGGCTTGGTCAAAAAGGACCTCATCGGTCTGAGCGTCGACCACATGCGCGCCATTAAAGGCAACTAACAGACCGTCATGGTTTTGAAGGTCGAGCTCCTGCGCCAAGGCGTGAAGACCCCAGGCGGGACGACCCGAAGCCAAGATGAGCTTAATACCCGATTCCTGCGCCGCGAGCAGCTTCTCGCGCGTACGCGGGCTGATCACCTTCTGGTCGTTGGTGAGCGTACCGTCGATATCCATTGCGATGGCCTTAATTGCCATATGCGCCTCCCTGTCATTGAGCAACCTTGTCTGAGCCATCATACAGAACACCCACGGCGGCGCTGTTTGCAACGGGAAAAATGTCATATTGTCCCGAACATGGCCGGCGCGCCTTCGACGATTGCGATGCCCGTCGAGGCGCCTCCCGATACATTCCATCCTATCCAAATAGCAAAGGGCCCGCATCCCAACGGATACGGGCCCTTGTCGGCTATGCGTTAGTTTTCGCAGCGAATCCTACTTGCGGTGAGCGCGGTAGAACTCGATAAGCGCCTGGGTCGAAGCGTCCTGCTCGGCCTTGGCGGCATCGTCGTGAAAGGCAGGGGTGATCTGCTTGGCAAGCTGCTTGCCCAACTCAACGCCCCACTGGTCGTAAGAGTCGATGCCCCAGACCGTGCCCTCGACAAACGTGATGTGCTCGTACAGGGCGATGAGCTCGCCGAGTGCGAACGGGGTCAGCGTGTCGCCGAAGATCGAGGTCGTCGGGCGGTTACCCTCAAAGCAACGAGCCGGGACGATCTGCTCGGGCGTGCCCTCGGCACGAACCTCGTCGGCTGTCTTGCCAAAGGCGAGTGCCTTGGTCTGGGCCAGGAAGTTGCCCAGGAACAGCTCGTGCACGTCCTGACCGCTATCGGTCGCAGGGTTGGCGGTATTGGCGAAGGCGATGAAATCGGCCGGGACCACCACGGTGCCCTGGTGCAGCAGCTGGTAGAAGGCGTGCTGGCCGTTGGTGCCGGGCTCGCCCCAGAAGATCTCACCGGTGTCGGAGGTCACGGCGCTGCCGTCCCAGCGGACATGCTTGCCGTTGGACTCCATGGTGAGCTGCTGCAGGTAGGCCGGGAAACGATGCAGGTACTGGCAGTACGGCAGCACGGCGTGGCTCTTGGAACCGAAGAAGTTGACGTACCAGACGTTGAGCAGGCCCATCAGCGCAACGACGTTGTTCTCGAGCGGCGTGTTGCAGAAGTACTCGTCGATGGCGTGGAAGCCCTCGAGGAACTGCTGGAAGCGCTCGGGGCCGAGCACGACGATCAGCGACAGGCCCACGGCGGAGTCGACGGAGTAGCGGCCGCCGACCCAATTCCAGAAACCGAAGGCGTTAGCGGGGTCGATGCCGAAGGCCTCGACCTTCTCGAGTGCGGTGGAAACGGCGACGAAGTGCTTTGCCACGGCCTCGGCGTTCTGCTCATCGGAGCCATCGATGGCGCCCTGAGCCTTGAGCTGCTCGAGCATCCAGGTCTTGACCTCGCGAGCGTTGGTGAGGGTCTCGAGCGTGGTGAAGGTCTTGGAGACGATGATCACGAGCGTGGTCTCGGGATCCAGGCCCTTGAGCTTCTCTGCCTGGTCATTGGGATCGATGTTAGAGATGTAGCGGCAGTCGATACCGGCGTCGGCATAGGGGCGCAGAGCCTCGTAAGCCATGACCGGGCCCAGATCGGAGCCGCCGATGCCGATGGACACCAGGTGCTCAATCTTCTTGCCGGTAACGCCCTTCCACTCACCGGAGCGCACGCGCTCGGCGAAGGCATACATGCGATCGAGGACCTCGTGCACGTCGGCGACGACATCCTGGCCGTCAACGATGAGCTGCCCCTTCTCGCTTGCCGGGCGGCGAAGCGCGGTGTGCAGGACGGCGCGGTCCTCGGTGGTGTTGATGTGCTCGCCGGAGAACATGGCGTCGCGGCGCTCCTCGAGCTTCACCTCGCGGGCAAGATCGCACAGCAGCTTGACGGTCTCATCGGTCACCAGGTTCTTGGACAGATCGAAGTGAAGGTCGCCGGCGTCAAAGCTCAACTTATTCACGCGGTCGGCGTCAGCGGCGAACCAGGCCTTGAGGTCGATGCCCTCGGCCTCAAGCTTCTCCTGATGAGCCTCGAGTGCCTTCCAAGCGGCAGTCGACGTAGCATCGATAGGTGCGGCAACAGTTGCCATAGAGTCCTCCTCAGCATACGGGCGCACGCCTCCATGCGCCCGGACATTCAGATGCCACTATTCTAGCGCAGGTCAAGACTACAATCAGCGAGCGTTGCCAATCGGCCCCCAAACGGCAACCGAACAAAAAGGGACAGGTTTATTTTGGCAGGTCAAACGCTTTACCAACCAAAAATAACCCGTCCCTTTATGGCAAATATTAGGCCGCAGCGCAGACGCTACCGAGCAACTCACGCAGAGGAGACCCGATGTCCTCCAGCAGTTCGGGCGCGATAATGGCAAAAACGGGGACCTCGCCGGTGCCCACGACAGCAGGCACCTTGCCCTCCGAGACAATGCATCCATAAGGCACAAAGCCGTCTTCGTCGGCATCGAGCGCCGCCATGCGACGCGCGAGCTCGCGCGCAAAGCCAGCAGTATCGGCATCGCCAATCGCCAGGACAAAGTTTACGCCTTCGTCGGTCGCCAGGGCCACGGCTTCGTCGATCAGCTCGTCTCCCCCGTCGCCCTCAAACGAGCCGCAGCGGAAAAGCACACGCTCGAGTAGGGCTCGATCAAGCGAGCCAAGTGCCGCCGAGACAAGCTCATCGCGCGTATGCTTGTCACCGCCCAGCACAACCAGCGCCTTGGTGCCACCGTAGTGAGCGACCAATCGTCCGCACCAGCGAGCCACATCCCCATCCGCAACCAAGCGCGTCGGCATACCAAACCCATAGTTGACCATTATCCCCACAACCCTTCCGTGCGTATAGGCGGTATCAATCGTTAGGCTCATGCTACGAAGCGAGGTTTTCCGAGCTGTTTCGCTCTCTTTAGAGCTGCGTTAAAAAACCCGATGCAACCGCACGACCATACCCGCCAAAGAGGGACAGGTTTTGACGATGTCCGCGCAAGCAGGTATTATCGAACATGTATTCGATAAGAACATGTGTTTGATGGGAGGACGCGTGGGACACGAGCGTCACACCTATATCTGCATCGACCTTAAGACGTTTTACGCCAGTGTCGAGTGCGTCGACCGCGGACTC
Organism: Collinsella sp. AM16-21; assembly: GCF_003471905.1. Classification (NCBI taxonomy): domain Bacteria; kingdom Bacillati; phylum Actinomycetota; class Coriobacteriia; order Coriobacteriales; family Coriobacteriaceae; genus Collinsella; species Collinsella sp. AM16-21. Next base: position 76,923 of record NZ_QRKJ01000006.1, on the reverse strand, counting down.
GACCCACTCACTACGTGCCTGGTCGTTGCCGACGAATCGCGCGGGCGCACGACCATCTGCCTCGCCATCACACAGGCTATGAAGGACCTCGGGATACACAATCGCTGCCGTCTGTTCGAGATTCCCGACGGCATCGACTGCATCAAGGCCGTACCGCGCATGCAGCACTACATGGAGGTGTCGGCGAAAATCTACGGCATCTATCTGGAATACGTGAGTCCGCAAGACATTCACGTCTACTCCATCGACGAATGCTTTATCGACGTGACGCCCTATCTGGACCTCTATCACACCGATGCGGAAGGGTTCGCCTGCATGTTACGCGACGAAGTCCTCGCGCGCACGGGCATCACGGCAACGGTCGGGATCGGCCCCAACCTATTTCAGGCCAAGGTGGCGCTCGACATTACCGCCAAGCACGTACCCAGCCGCATCGGCATACTCGACGACGAGACCTTTCGCAAAGAGATCTGGCCTCATCGTCCCATTACCGATATCTGGGGCATCGGCCCCGGCGTGGCAGCCCGCCTCGAAAAGTACGGCGTCTACGATCTGATGGGCGTCGCCGCGCTCGACGAAAACCTGCTTTACGATGAGCTCGGCGTCAATGCCGAATATCTTATCGACCACGCCTTTGGGCGCGAGCCAACGACCATCGCCGATATCCAAGCCTATCGCCCGCAAGCGACCTCGACCACCACGGGGCAGGTGCTCTCGAAGGGCTATGCCTACGAGCAGGCCTACACCGTCTTGCGCGAAATGGTCGATGCCGCCGTGCTGGATTTGATCGACAAGCACGTGGTGTGCGACAGCATCTCGCTCTTTGTGGGCTATGCAAGCGAGCGCGCCGACATACGCCGGCTCAACGCCAGCGGCACGGCGCAGTATATAGACGGCTGCGGACACCTGCGCTCGAGTACCTCGGGCATCGAACCCGCAGCGACCGACGGCTCCGAGCTCGCGCCCCGTGCTCCCAAGCCCGTCCAGCGCGATGACGAAAGGCGTCGCCTGGTGCGCGAAGCGCAGGCAATCGATGGCATCTTTGTGGGAGAGCATGGCGGCAAACCGCGTGGTGGCTATGCCGCACTCTTTGCGCACTCCAACGCCTCGCGAAAGCTGCCCGAGCGCACTAATTCGTTTAAGAAAATCATGGGGTATTTCGATGACCTTTGGGCACAAACGGTCGATCCCAAACGACCGGTCAAGCGCATCAACCTGGGATTTGGCAACCTCATGCCCGAGGAATTTGCCACCATCGATCTGTTCAGCGATATCGAGGCCGATGAGCGCGAGCGCGATCTGGCGCGCGCCGTCCTGGCCGTGAAAGACAAGTACGGCAAGAACGCGCTCGTCAAGGGATTAAGCTTTACCGCCGGCGCCACCGCGCGCGAACGCAACGATCAGGTAGGAGGACATCGTGCCTAAGTCCCAACAACAGCCGATGCGGCCACCGACGCCTTTTGAACGTCTAGCGGACCCCGAGGGAAGACGTCGATCCGCCGACCCCAAGCTCACCGCCAACGGCGCCGTCCGTGCCGGCCGTGCCGCGCAGTTTATGCCCTTTGCCGCCCTCACGGGATACTACGAACTCGTGCGCAAGCAGGAAATCACCGTCGAGCCAAAACGTGAGCTCACGGAAGAAAAAGCCCTCGTGCTCTCTAAAAAACTCGAGGGTCTCAAACGTAGCGACTTGGTTCGTGTCACCTATTACGATACATACGGCTATCGCAGCCGCACCGGCATCCTCGACGAGGCGCTCCCCGCCTTCAAGCTCCTCAAGCTCCGAGACATCGCCATCGACTTCGACGACATCCAAGACATCGAGCTGCGCGGACGAGCCTAGCCAAGGAAGCGCACCCAGAGCGACGCTTACAGCGTCATGACGTAGTAACCCGCATCTCTCACGGCAGTCTCAAGGACACCGCGATTGATCGGCCGCTTGGAGCGCACACGCGCTGTGTGGTCCGCGTACGTTACCGTAGCCCACACACCATCCAGCGCATTGAGGGCATTGGCTACGTTCTGAGCGCAGCCGTCACAGCTCATGCCGCCGATGAGCAGCTCATCGCTATAGGGATAGTGTGACGCATCGGTATCCACCACAACAACCTTTTTGGCCTTCTTGCCGCTCGCACCATCGCTGCAACAACTCTTCCCGTGTGTCGAAGCGGCAATGCGACGCAGTCCAAAAAACATGCCGACGGCAATGACGGCCAGCACGATGAGATTCGCAGGGTTGAGCAAGTCACTCATGCGCCCCCCTTTCAAGTAGCACTATCTAGATACCCCCATGGGGTGTCCCCATCTTAACCCAAAATCATGTCTGTTCGGTCAATTAGTTTCCCTCTTCAAACTTTTTTGTTGACCATGGCTTACTTTCGTGTATAAGTTTTCCTAGGCTAACAGTTTAGATCCGTAAGGAGCGCCGTGACTCGAACCATAGACATCCCAACGTTTCAGGCAGCAATCGTGCGCAACTGCTCTCCCACGCTCGCGGGCATCAAGCCGGCATCGCTCTTTACCTATCCCGGCGTCTACGCAAGTCAAAACGGCAAGCCCGGCAACCCCCATATCGAAGTGCGTCGTACACATCTCCTTGCCGTCATAGCTCAATGCAACCGAGAACTCCAACCGTTCGGCATCCACACGAGCGTCTTGGTCTGGCGCCCCTGCGGAGCGCTCATCTATGTGTACCGCCCTGCGGACCTCATGCGATACCTCTCCGACCCCCGCGCCACGACGGCGCTTGCCGCCGAAGGTTACGATGTCCACAACCTGCCCGCATCCCTGGTGCATCTCGCCGCGCGCATCACGCTGGCAAGCAGCAATGCCACGGAAAGCGCCTGCGCCGACGGACCATGCGTTCTTGCGCAGAGCGAACCTTGCGGCGACGGCTGCACCTGCGAGTTTCCTCACGAAATTGGCTATTTTTTGGGATATCCCTACGAAGATGTGCGTCAATTTATCGTCCAGCATGGCGAGAACTACAAGGTCTTTGGACCTTGGAAGGTCTACACGAATGTCGGGCAAGCGCTTGCGACGTTCGAATCCTACCGCGCTTGCACGCAACACCTCACCCATGTCTATCAGCAGGGCCATAGCCTGGCAAAACTTGCCCAGGCAACCCGATAGAACATACAAACCGCGGCCGCACGCCGCACAACCGAAAGGACAACACATGAGCAAGATCGCGGTCGTCTACTGGAGCGGCACGGGCAACACCGAGGCCATGGCAAACCTCGTTGCCGAGGGCGCGACGTCAGTCGGCGCCGAGACAGATGTCATCTCCTGCGCCGACTTCTCCGCCGACAAGGCCACCGGCTATGACGCCTTCGCCTTCGGCTGCCCCGCCATGGGCTCCGAGGAGCTCGAGTACGATGAGTTCCAGCCGATGTGGGACGAAGTCAAGGAAACCCTCGGCGACAAGAAGGTCGTCCTCTTTGGCTCTTATTCGTGGGCCGAGGGCGAATGGATGGACAACTGGAAGGCGGATGCCGACGAGGCAGGTGTCAACGTCGTCGATTCCGTCATTTGCTACGACGCCCCCGACGATGAGGGCGAGGCGGCCTGCAAGGCTCTGGGAGCGGAGCTGGCCTAACGAAGCCGGCATAAAGTCTCAAAGCAGCTGACAGCCGAGCACCGCACAACAACAGTCGCTCATGCCCAAACAAAAACGGGGCCGGATACATATCCGGTCCCCGTTTGTTATATCGACAACCTCGAGGCGCCGCTACGAGATATTGCCCAAAAACGCCTTGGTGCGCTCGCTCTTGGGATGGTCAAAGACCTCGCTCGGCGTACCCTCTTCCACGATAACGCCGCCGTCCATAAAGACGACGCGATCGGCGACGTCACGGGCAAAGCCCATCTCGTGCGTCACGACGATCATGGTCATGCCGTCGCGGGCCAAGTCGCGCATAACGCCCAGCACGTCGCGGACGAGCTCTGGGTCGAGCGCGGACGTGGCCTCGTCAAAGAGCATCACGTGCGGGTTCATCGATAGGGCACGGGCGATGGCCACGCGCTGCTGCTGGCCGCCCGAAAGCTGACTCGGCATAAAGTCGATGCGCTCGGCAAGACCAACCTTGGTCAGTTCCTCGACGGCGATCTTCTCGGCCTCTTCCTTGCTGCGCTTGAGCACCTTTTGCTGCGCGAGCATGACGTTCTTTTTGACCGACAGGTGCGGGAACAAATTGAACTGCTGGAACACCATGCCCAAATGCGTACGCACCTTGTTAAGGTCGACGCCCTTGGCGCACATGTTCACGCCCTCAACGACGATCGAACCGCTCGTGGGGTCCTCCAGGCGGTTGATGCAGCGCAGCATCGTCGACTTGCCCGAGCCCGAAGGACCCAACACAACGACAACCTCGCCCTTATGCACGTCCAGATCGATATCGCGCAGAACTACGTTGTCGCCAAAGGCCTTCTGAAGGTTCTTGATGCTGACGACAACCTCGTTGGAATTCGTTTCACTCATGCCAGGACCTCCTTACAGACCGGCGATATGATCGGCGGGCGTGGCGACAACCTGCCCAGCGCTCTTGTTGGGACGCTTTTTCTTGGTCTCGGTCGTCCCCAAAAGCCTCGCCTCAAGACCGCTCACCAAGCGCGCAAGCGGCAGGGTAATAACCAGATAGAACAGGGCGGCAACCACATACGGCGTAATGGAGCCCGTCGTGGCCACGATGGTACGGGCGTTCATGACGATCTCGACCACGCCCACGGCGGCGAGCAGCGACGTATCCTTGTAGAGCAGGATAAACTCGCTGGTCAACGTAGGCAGAACATTGCGGAACGTCTGCGGAATCATAACGTAGAGTAGTGTCTGGAAGGCATTCATGCCCAGCGAGCGAGCAGCCTCGTTTTGACCCTTAGGAATCGACTGAATACCGGCACGGAAGATCTCGCACAGATACGCAGACGAGTTCATGGCCATGACGATGACGCCCAGGACATAATCATCCACCTTGACGCCGGCCAGTGGCAGGCCAAAGAACGCGATATAGATCTGCAGGAACGCCGGCGTGCCGCGGATGATATTCACGTAGATGCCGGCAAGGCAGCGCAGGATGCGCGACTTGGAGATGCGCATGAGCGACAACGCAAAACCGAAGGGAATTGCCAACGGGAACGCCACAAGCACGATCGAGAGCGACATGAGGAAGCCCTTGAAGACGATCGGCAGGCTCTGGACCAAAATAACCGGGTTCAGGAACAGGCGGAGGAACATATTTGAGTTCCACGCCTCGATCCACGGCTGCTCCTTAAGGTCGGCCAGGAAGTTATCGAATGCCGTCACGCCCTTGATCTCCACCGACGGAATCTTGGAGATCTTCTTGGTCGAGCCGTCAGCCAAGATGTAGGTTCCGCTAAAGGCCTCGTCGCCGCCCTCGACGGGGAAGGTCACGCCGTAGACCTCGACACGGAAATAGCCGCCGGCCGGAGCCGTCTCGCCAAAATCGATCTTGAGCGTCTGGCCGTCGACCTTGCACGTAGGCTTCATGGGCGTACGGTCCATGAGGTCATCGCCCGAGAGCATCGTCAATCGCGTGTCATCGGCACCAAACGTCGTGCCGTCGACAAACGTCAGCGAAAGACCGCTCAGCTCCTCGTCGGCATCGGCCTGAACTTCCCAGGTAATTCGCGTCTCGGTGCCGCCGACCACAGCGCTGCCCGAACCGGTATTGGGTCGGGCGGTGATCTTTGCGGTCTCAAGCGCCTGGGCGGTCGTGGGCGCATATGCCCCCGCGCACACCAGCGCGAGCGCCACGGCCATGACGCAGGCTAGCTTTTGGAGCAAGGCGGGCAGTGGAAAACGCTGCTCCGCGGCTCCTTTGTTCAGTCGAGACAAGGTGGCTCCTATCGTAGAAGTTGCCGGCAAAACGAGACGGAAACGCTCTCCGTCAAGAAAAGCGCAAAGGCCCTCTCCGCAAAACGGAAAGGGCCCGCGCGCAATCAAGTGACTATTTTACTTGATGTTGTACTTAGCCATGAGGGCGTCAACGGTACCGTCATCGGTCAGGTCCTTGATGGCCTGGTTGATGTCGTCCTTGAGCTTAGTGTTGCCCTGGTTGATGGCGATGGCGTACTCCTCGCCGGTGCTGATCTGCTTGATGGTCTGGCAGGTGTTGAACTGCTCGGCGGTCAGCTGGCTGGCGACGGAGCGGTTGGTCACCACGGCGTCACCCTTATCGGACTGCAGGGCGCTGAAGCACTCGGTGGCGTCCTTGTAGGGAACAATCTTGGCCTTGGGGAAGTTCTCCTGGGCAAAGGCCTCGGCGGTCGAGCCAGACTGGACGATGATGGTAGCGTCGGCGTTGTTGAGCTTCTCGCTGTAGTTGTCGGCCGTGATGTCGGTGTTATCGACCTTGGTCACGATAGCCTGATCGTCCATGTAGTAGGAATCAGAGAAAGTGACTTCCTTCTCACGCTCGGGCGTGTCGGTGATAGCCGCGATGGAAACGTCATACTTGGCGCCCGAAGCGACGCCCGGAACCAGCGTGTCAAAGTCATTGTTGACATACTCGACATCCAGGCCCAGCTTGTCGCCGATAGCCTTGATGAGCTCAAGGTCAAAGCCCTGATAATCGCCGTTGTCATCCTTGTACTCAAACGGAGCGTACTCGGCAGAGGTGCCGACGGTGAGCGTACCGTCCTTGACGAGTGCATACTCCTTGGAGCCGTCGACCTTCTCGACCTTCGCGTTGTCAGAGCTGCTGGAACCGGCATCGGAACCAGAGGTGGCGTTGGACGAACCACAGCCCGTCAGTGCAAGAGCGAGCGCCATGGCGCCCGTGGCTGCAAACGCGCCAAGCTTCTTGAGCTTCATAATCAGTCTCCTTCCAGTGACCCCGTTTGATTCAGAGGTCTGCAAAAACTGTTGGCTATTATGCACCCGGAATTACGAATCTGCAATGAGAAAACTGATTGAAACAAACCCATAACGTGAATGGAATACTCCACTTAGCAACAGTCATTACTGCTGCAATGACCTTAACAGTTTGATTTCAGCTGCATAACCTGCAAGTTCGTTCGGCGTCTCCAAAATAAATGGAAGTGCACGCAAGCGGCTATTCGATACAATATTCTGCATAACCTGCATACCGCCACCAAACTCTTCACTACCCAGGTAGCCCTTGCCAATGCACTCGTGGCGATCCTTATGGGCGCCGCAGGGGTTCTTGGAGTCATTGATATGCACGGCGCGCAAGCGCTCGATACCCACCACGCGGTCGAACTCGTCGAGTACGCCGTCCAGATCATGGATGATGTCGTAGCCGGCATCGCTCACATGGCAGGTGTCCAAACAAACGCCCAGCTTATCGGATAGCTCTGGACACTTGGCGGCAACGCCCTCGATAATGCACGCCAGCTCTTCAAAGCTACGGCCCACCTCGGTGCCCTTACCCGCCATGGTCTCGAGCAATACCGTCGTCTGCTGTCCCTCAAACATCACCTGGCACAGCGTGTCGACAATCATCTGAATGCCGGCGTCTGCCCCCTGTCCCACATGCGCACCGGGATGGAAGTTGTAGTAGTTGCCGGGCAGTGCTTCCAGACGCTGCAAATCTTCCGCCATAGCCTCCAAGGCAAACTCGCGCGCTCGCTCCTTAGCGGAGCAGGGGTTATAGGTATACGGGGCATGCGCCACCAGCGGTCCAAAGTCGTTTTGCGCCATAAGCTCGCGCAGAGCCGCCACGTCATCCATGTCAAGGTCTTTTGCCTTGCCACCGCGCGGGTTGCGCGTAAAGAACGCAAAGGTATTGGCACCAATGGACAACGCCGTCTCCCCCATTGCCCGATAGCCCTTCGTCGTCGAAAGATGACACCCGATCGTTAGCATCTCCAGCTCCCCTCATCAGTTGCGGTGAAATACGGTCTATTGGTGCCTTATTTTGGCGCAAACAGACCGTATTCCACCGCAAGATATAAAAGGGGCATCAGGGGCACGGTCCGCCGAGCCCCCTTGAGCAGCAGCACCGCAGCCTAGAGCGTCAAGCGAATCGCATCGATGATCTGCGCGCAGCGCTGTGTGGCGGCAAGGGGCATGACGGGACTCTCGAGTTTCCCCGCCCGGATGAGCTGAGTCGCATGCGAAGCTTCGCCGTAAAAATCATCGACCTCAAATGGGGCGTCGATTTCGAGCACTCGACCGTCGGAGTACTTCACATGGGCGAGCTCGGGGCGATGGAGGCGCTCGATTTCCAACGAACCCCGTTCGCAGGCAATCGTTAAGCGGCTTTCATATGCTGCTTTGCCGTCGCACACCATATGAATGGGTATACCGCCGACACTCATATGAATCTCATCGGCCCAATCCACGCGGCCGCCCGATACGTCACGCCAGCGAACTTCACGAGACGAAACATCGCACGCACCCGCAAGCAAATCCTCAAACCACCCGACCGCATAGCAGCCCATGTCATATAGACAGCCGCCCTGCAACGGATCGAGCAGATAACTCGAAGGGGACTCACCATAATCGAGTTTTTGCACGCTTTCGATCGAGACGATACAGCCGAGCTCGCCCGACGCAAGCAAGTCCTCCACGCGAGTGCGCATCGGGCAAAACCGATTCTTCATCGCCTCCATAAACAGCACGCCGCACTCGCGAGAGGCGGAGGCAATCGAGAGAGCCTCTTCCTCACTCAAAACGGCCGGCTTTTCGCACAGCACGGCCTTTCCGGCGCGCAGCGCGCGACAGGCCCAACGCGTATGCATACCATGCGGAAGAGCCAAGTAGATTGCGTCGACATCGGGGTCGGCAATCAGCGCATCATAAGCCGCATCGCCGCCATCGTCAGCCGTGACATAACTGTGCGCAGCATCGATCGAAAACGCCCTGCAAAACTCCTCAACATGCGAAGGAGTGCGACCGGCGGCAGCCACAAGCCGTGCCCTGTCGACCTTCTTGAGCGACGATGCAAATCGATGCGAAATGTGCCCAGCGCCCAAAACGCCCCAACGAACCTCACGCAAATCATCACATGAATCCCGATGGCCCACGACAGCTCCCTTCAGTTGCGACGAAATAGTTCCTGCTATCGCCCTATTCTGCCGTAAACAGGAACTATTCCATCACAAGATATAAAAGGGTCATGAGGAGCGAGTTTTGCTGAAGACTTTAAGCGCGGCCGTTACGGGGCCAGGCTGGAAACGTCGGCGCACATCGTCGAGACGCTCGGGAATATCGATGTGCTGCGGGCAGTGACGTGCGCATTTGCCGCACTTGACGCAATTGCTCACGAGCTTGGGCTCGCTCGTGCGCACCGCGCTCGCCGTAAAGTATTGCGACAGCCCCGTAAACCAGCTGTGCGCATAGCTCGCGTTGTAAGCGGCAAAGCAGCCGGGAATGTTAATACCCTTGGGACATGGCATGCAGTAGCCGCATCCCGTGCAGGGCACGCGATTCGATTTTTCAAACTCCGCCAGCACACGTGCGATGGTATCGAGCTGCTCTGTCGTCATCGAATTCGGCAGTGCGCGATCCGCCAATGCCGCGTTCTCGTCCACCTGTGCGGTATCGGTCATGCCCGAAAGCAGCATCGTGACCTGAGGATGGTTCCACACCCACGAAAGTCCCCAGGCGGCAGGAGTGCGCAAATGCGGGTCACGGGCGCCATCGAGCGCGGCGCGGGCCCGCGGAGGCAGCTTGCCCGCCAGGCGTCCACCCAAAAGCGGCTCCATCACAAACACCGCGAGCCCGCGCTCCGCAGCCGCCATGAGTCCCGCCGTTCCCGCTTGGTAGCGCTCTCCAGCGTAGTTGTACTGGATCTGGCAAAAATCCCAGTCATACGCGTCAAGCATCGTGAGGAAGTCCGCGGCGCTGCCGTGGTACGAAAAACCTATCTGGCGAATACGCCCCGCAGCCTTTTGGTGCGCAATCCAGTCCTCGATGCCCAACGCCACCACGCGCTCCCACTGGGCGGGCGAGGTGATGTTGTGCATAAGGTAGTAGTCAATATGGTCGGTCCGCAAACGGTGCCGCTGCTCGTCAAAAAAGCGGTCGAAATCCTCCGCACATTTGCACGAAGCGTGCGGCAACTTAGTCGCCAGCAACACCCGGTCGCGCAGCCCCAAGCGCTCAAGTGAGGCGCCCACGCACACCTCGTTACCGGGATAGAGATACGCGGTATCCAGATAATTAATCCCCTGCTCCACCGCACGGGAAATGATGGCATCGGATGTCTTCGCATCGGGGTGTCCCGGCGCACCGGGAAATCTCATGCAGCCCAGACCCAGAGCGGATATTCGGTTACCACTTTTGGGGTCAACGCGGTATTGCACGGCCCCTCCTTTCGCCATCAGCACCCCGGCAAGACGAAACACAATGGTCACGCGGCCGAAACATCGTGGAATCGCAATCGAGAACGTATCGTAACGCAGCAGAAATCGAGCTGTCACGGCACCGCTTTAACATCAGCAAAAAGCCCGATGAAAGGAACCGCCCATGCCCGCGCTCGACCTTTGGAACCTCGCCTCCCAGCTCAAAAGCAACGATTATCGCTGGGTCGACCTCACCCACACGCTCTCATGCGACACCCCGCACTGGTTTGGCTTTAAGCCATTTGAGTCCACCAAGCTCTTCGACTACCTGCCCGGCACGCCCGAGGACATGCTCGCGCCCATGCGTTGCTTCCAGTATTCGGTCGCCTCGCAGTACGGCACCCACGTCGACGCGCCGCGCCACTTCCATGTCGAGGGTCGTTCCCTTGGCGAGATTGAACCCATCGAGTTTATGCATCCGCTCTGCGTGATCGACAAGCATGAGGAGTGCGCCGCGAATCCCGACTTTATCCTGACCATCGAGGACCTCAAAGCCTGGGAGGATGAGCACGGTCGCATTCCCGAGGACGCTTTCGTCGCCTTCCGCTCCGACTGGTCCAAGCTCGCCGACCTCGAGAACAAGGACGAGGACGGCCAGCCCCACTACCCCGGCTGGGACCTCGGCGCCATCAAGTGGCTCGTTGAAGAGCGCGACATCGGCGCCATCGGCCACGAGCCGGCTGACACCGACCCGGCGAGCGTGACCACGCGTGAGGACGCCTACCCCTACCCCGGCGAACAGTACATCCTCTCGGTCGACCGCTATCAGATCGAGGTCATGGACCATCTAGACGAGCTTCCCGCCACGGGCGCCGTCATCTTCTGCACCTTCCCCAAGGTGCGTGATGGCGTCGGATATCCCGCACGTGTCTTTGCGGTCTGCCCCGCGTCATAAGTTCCCATGCGTTTGTTCTTCTAAATACGGCCATCCGGTGCACGCGACATGGCCCGGCGGCATACAATCCATCAGGCGCCCCATACGCGGGCGCCTTTTTATGGGGAGATGATTCACATGCAGATCAACAAGGTCGCCTTCATCGGCAAGGGCGGCGTGGGCCTGCTCTACGGCAGCATGATCGCCCAAGCGCTCGGCAACGACGCCGTCGAATACGTTATGGACGACGCGCGCTTTGAGCGCCACGCAGGTGATGCGCTCACCGTCAACGGCAAGCCCTGCGCGCTCAAGTCCGTCCGCGCGAGCGAGGCGACGCCCGTCGACCTGGTCATCCTCACGGTCAAGACAACCGGGCTCGATGTGGTGCTCAAAACCCTGGAAAGCGTCGTGGGACCCGACACGCTGATCGCGTCGCTGTGCAACGGCATCACGAGCGAGCAGAAGATTGCCGAGCGCTTTGGCTGGGAGCACACCGTCCTTGGTATCTGCCAGGGCATGGACGCCGTATTCCTCAACGGGGAGCTCACCTATACCAATGCCGGCGAGATCCGCTTTGGTGCGGCAGCGGGCACCGACCCCGCAACCGTTATCGCCATCGACGAGCTCTACACGCGTTGCGGCATCGCCCATACCGTCGAGCACGACATCGCACATCGCATGTGGGCCAAACTCATGCTCAACGACGGCATCAACCAGACCTGTATGGCCTACGGCGGCACCTACGGAAGCGCTACGGAGCAGGGCTCCGAGCAGCTCCGCAGTTTTGTCTCCGCCATGCGCGAGACGCTTGCAGTCGCCAATGCCGAGGGCATCGAGCTCACCGAGGCAGACCTAACGCAGATGGTGCGTCTCATAAAAGGGCTCGATCCCGCCGGCATGCCCTCGATGGCGCAAGACCGCATCGCTCAACGCAGAACCGAGGTCGAGGAATTTGCGGGTACCATCTGCCGCCTCGCGGCCAAGCACGGTATCCAGGTGCCGCAAAACGAATGGCTCTATTCGCGCATCCGCGAAATCGAGGCCAGCTGGTAACGCCGCCGCACCGCATCCAACAGTCTCAATAGCAAAAACCGCCGCAAAGGGCACTCCCCTTGCGGCGGCTTCCTTCTTCATCTATGGGCAAAACCAGCTTCACAACGGCTAGCGCCGCACCTGCGGCGTCTCGTCCTCGTCATCGCGGCAAAGGGTCACGCCCGCACTTCCCAGCAGCGCTGCTGCGATGAGCGCGCCGACCACAATAGGAGCAGCCCCGCACGAGCCCTGCATGCCTACGACAAGCGCAGCTGTAGGGCCAAGACAGCCAAGTACCAATGCGACGGCGGCGATAGCGATATCTCGAGCGTTCATGAGACCACTTCCTCCACGGGAAAGACTTTGTTTCTCATGACTTAGTGTGCCCCGCGCCCATATGCCCAACGTAGTGCCACGGTAAGGGCTCTGTTAACCCAAATACAAATATAAAACGAGCGCCTTTACGTTGCCCGAAAGCTCGATAAAGACGCCCGCCCATCATGTGCCTATTTTGCTCTGATGGCAGATTACCAACCGGTGTAGTAGTCGGTGGTTCCGGCGGCGCAGCCGGAGTCATAGACCTTGCAATCACCCTTGGAGCCCGTAAAGGTCGAGCCCTGGGCCATATCGCCCGCGGCAACAACGTAATAGCCGTCGGAATCGCGCCAGAAGCCCTCAGAATCCTGCGTCCATTCGCCCGTGCGGTGGTGATACAACACGTTGCTGCTGTAATAGGTCTCACGGCGCCCGTTGTAGTTATTGACACCCGCAGAGCGCGTCAGGCCCGATCCGTTCGCGTAGGACGCGGCAGACGCGTAGGACGGAGTGTAACCGGCGTTGTAGTACGAAGCCTGGGCGGCCTCGGCAGCCTCCGCCTCGGCTGCGGCGGCCTCGAGCGCTTCGCGCTTGGCATTCTCAAGCGCAGTGCGCAGCTCATCGAGCTCGGTCGACTTCGCGTCGACCTCCCCCATCGTCAACAGACTACCCGCACCGTCGATACAACCCTGCAGCACAGCGCGCTCGTCATCGGTAGCATAGTCGCCATACATATTCATAATGATCTGAGCGCGCATCTCAAGGGAATCGCGCTTGGCCTCCATCGAGGCGTTCCACTCCTGCATGGAACCATAACCATCGCCGCGATAATCAACGGGCTGTACCAGCGTCGCCTCGGACGGCGTAGATCCAACCGTATCGGACAGTGTTGCCGCGTGGGCATCAGTTGCGCCGGCGCCTGCCAAAAGTGCCACGGTCAGAGCGGCGGAAAGGGCAGCGGCTTTCGGTTTTCGTGAATCGATCCTCATGTAGCTGGAAACCTCCGTAGTGCGTTTTTGCTGCGTTTGAGCTGCGTGTGATTCGATCGCGCTGCATAGTACCTCGAGCAAATCGCGACCTGCGGTTTTACTCAAAAGGCGCACGTCAATTGCGTAAAACTCACATCCTCTCAACAGGAGTTTTCCACAACTCAAATGCATAAAGCATGCCAAAAACCCTGTAATAGCGCCCTTCCTATGCAAAAAAGACGCCTGCGCAACCATTGCTTGCGCAGGCGCCTTGAGCAGGCATTTATGCAGTTATACCTATCGAGTCGCAAGGGGTCCTTGCACAAGTCGCCTTACTCGTCCAGCACGGCGAAGGCCTGCTTCAGATCCCAAATGATGTCCTCGGCGTTCTCGGTACCGATGGAAAGACGGATCGTGGAGGGCGTGATGTTCTGCTCGGCGAGCTCCTCGGCAGAGAGCTGGGAGTGCGTGGTGGTAGCCGGGTGCACGACGAGCGACTTGACGTCGGCCACGTTGGCGAGCAGCGAGAACACCTGCAGATGATCGATGAACTTCCAGGCAGCCTCCTGGCCACCCTTAATCTCAAAGGTGAAGATCGAAGCGCCGCCGTTGGGGAAGTACTTCTGATAGAGCTCGTGATCGGGGTACTCAGGCAGGCTCGGGTGGTTCACCTTGGCAACGTGGCTGTCGCCGGCAAGGAACTCAACGACCTTCTTGGTGTTCTCGACATGACGGTCAACGCGCAGCGACAGGGTCTCGGTGCCCTGGAGCAGGACCCAGGCGTTGAACGGGCTGATGCAGGCACCCTCGTCACGCAGCAGGATGGCGCGGACATAGGTTGCGAAGGCGGCGGGACCGGCAGCCTCGGCAAACGAGACGCCATGGTAGGAGGGGTTGGGCTCAGCGATCTGGGCGTACTTTCCGCTCGCCTTCCAATCGAAGTTACCGCCGTCGACGATCACACCGCCCAGCGAGGTGCCGTGGCCGCCGATGAACTTGGTTGCGGAGTGGACAACGATGTTGGCGCCATGCTCCAGCGGACGGAACAGATACGGGGTGCCGAAAGTGTTGTCGACGACAACCGGCAGACCGTGCTTCTTGGCGATCTCGGAGATGGCGTCGATGTTGGGGATGTCAGAGTTGGGGTTGCCGAGCGTCTCGAGATAGATGACCGTGGTATTGTCCTTGATGGCACCCTCAACCTCTTCCAGGTTGTGGGCATCGACAAACGTGGTCTCGACGCCAAACTGGGAGAGCGTATGCTCGAGCAGGTTGTAGGAACCGCCGTAGATGGTCTTCTGAGCCACCACGTGGTCACCAGCCTGGGCAAGAGCCTGCAGGGTATAGGTGATGGCAGCGGCACCGGAGGCGACGGCAAGACCGGCCACGCCACCCTCGAGCGCGGCGATACGGTCCTCAAAGACGCCCTGGGTGGAGTTGGTCAGACGGCCGTAGATGTTACCGGCGTCGGCAAGACCAAAGCGATCGGCGGCGTGCTGGGAGTTGCGGAACACATAGCTCGTGGTCTGGTAGATAGGCACGGCGCGGGAGTCGGATGCGGGGTCGGCGCTCTCCTGGCCAACATGAAGCTGCAGGGTATCGAAACCAAAGGTGTGCTCGGGGTTGTTGATGAACTGGCTCATGATGATCTCCTTGATCGAACGAAAGTAAATAAAAAAGAGAGAAGTAAGATGCTGTCTCCTGATCACGCCGACGGGCGCAAACAGGAGCCCGGCATTCGTCTTGGTAAGCAGTTCATATGCGGTCCTCCTTTTGACATCCCGGTTCCGTGGTCGGCTTAATTACCTACCGCCTTTGTGTGTTTTGAATAGTACGAGCATTGTTTCGCTCGGTCAATCACTTAAAAGCGCTAACCTGTTATCGGTTTTTTAGATAGCTATCGAAAGGACGGGCACCGATGACACTCCAGCAGCTTCGTTTTCTTATCGCCGTGGCAGAGTCCGGCTCAATCAACGCCGCAGCTCAGCGCCTCTATACCGCTCAGTCCAACATCTCAAACGCCGTCAAAAGCCTAGAACAAGAGCTCCATCTGGAGATCTTTACGCGCTCCAGCCGCGGCGTCACGCTCACCAACGACGGCACCGAGCTTTTGGGCTATGCGCGCCAGGTCGTAGAGCAGGCCGACATGCTCGAGGCACGCTACGAGGACGGTGGCACCCCGCAAGCCCGCCTCGCCATTTCCGCCCAGCACTACGCCTTTTCGGTCGAGGCCTTTGTCAACGTAGTCGAGCGCTGCCGCGACAGCAAGTTCGAGTTCATCATGCGCGAGACCACCACATCGCAGATCATCGATGACGTCCGTGCGTTTCGCAGCGATATCGGCATTCTGTATCTGGATGACTTTAACGCCCGCGTTCTGCAGAAGGCCTTCGCCGATGCCCGCGCAAGCTTCCATCCCCTCTTCGACGCGACGGTCCACGTCTTCGTTAGCGAGCGCCACCCGCTCGCACGCCGCCCGCAGCTGTCCCTTGCCGACCTCACGCCCTATACGCGCTACAGCTTTGAGCAGGGAACCTCAAACTCCTTCTATTACGCCGAGGAACCTTTTAGCTATATCCCTTGCGACCGCAACATACGAATCTCGGACCGCGGAACACTTACCAACTTACTTATCACGTCGAACGGTTACACCCTGTCGACCGGTGTCCTCTCCAATGAAATGCAATGGGGCATGGCATCGATCCCGCTAGCAGACGCCCCAACGATGCACGTTGGCTACATCATGCACGACGAGCGCAAGCCCTCTCTCCTCTTGCAGCAATACCTCGACGAGCTCAACCGCATCATCCATGCCAACTAACAGTCGGAAGACGGGGTAGAAATCGTAGATTGCTGGCCCCCGGCGGGCATGGCGCTACAATGGTCACTCACACGAAACGTACCCAACGAAAGGAAGCCCGTGAAGGTCATCATCTATACCGACGGCTCGGCCCGATCAAATCCGGGACGCGGCGGCTACGGCGCCGTGCTCAAATACACCAACCCCGCCGGCAAGACCTTTACCTCCGAGCTTTCGCGCGGCTACGCCAAGACCACCAACAACCGCATGGAACTCATGGCCGTTATCGTGGCGCTCGAGGCGCTCAACCGCCCCTGCGAGGTCGAAGTCCATTCTGATTCGCAGTACGTCGTCAACGCCTTTAACAAGCATTGGATCGACGGCTGGAAAAAGCGCGGATGGAAAACCGCCAACAAGCAACCCGTCAAGAACCGCGACCTGTGGGAGCGCCTACTCACCGCCAAAAGCAAGCACAAGGTTGAGTTCATCTGGGTTAAGGGTCACGCCGGTCACGAGCTCAACGAGCGCTGCGATGAGCTCGCCACCACGGCGGCCGACGGTAGTAACCTCGATATCGACGCCGGCTTTAACGAGAGCGATCTGTAACGGCGTTTTCGCACGCTATTTCCTGCCTCCTCGCGCTACACTCATCCTGTAAACCGAACGGCACGAGGGGGATACATGCTGCGTATAGCGACCATCGGCACATCCATGATCACCGACGACTTTATCCAGGTCGTCAACGCCAACGACCAAGCTGCGTTTGTGGGCACGCTCTCGCGCGATGCAGATCGCGGCGCCGCCTTTACCGCCGAGCGCGGTGGCGAGCGAAACTTTACTTCACTCGATGAGCTCGCGGCAGCCGCCGACGTCGACGCCGTCTATATCGGCAGCCCTAACGCACTTCACTACGAGCAGGCCCTTGCCTGCATCGCCGGTGGCAAGCACGTCATCGTCGAGAAGCCCTTCTGCGCCACCGAAGCGCAGGCGCTGGAAGTCTTCCGCGCTGCCGAGGCAGCAGGTGTCGTGGCCCTCGAGGCCATGCGTCCCCTCCACGACCCCGCCTTCCACGCCATCGAGGACGCCCTAGGCGAGATCGCCCCCATCCGCCGCGCCTCATTGC
The DNA here is from genome assembly GCF_003471905.1 of Collinsella sp. AM16-21. NCBI lineage: Bacteria > Bacillati > Actinomycetota > Coriobacteriia > Coriobacteriales > Coriobacteriaceae > Collinsella > Collinsella sp. AM16-21. Next base: position 59,482 of record NZ_QRKJ01000006.1, on the reverse strand, counting down.
GCTTTGGCAAATATTCCTCGCGCTACAACGAGATTCTCGCGGGACGCGCCACCAATATCTTCGACTGCAATATGGCATCGGGTTCCCTCATGGACATTGGCGTCTACACCGTCGAGCCCATGGTCGAGATTTTCGGCATGCCCTCCGGTCTCACCAGCATGGCCACGCTGCTCGACCCCTCAACGCAAGAGCTCACCCATGGCCCCATCGACGGTTGCGGCTCCATTCTCGCCAGCTATGGCGGAGGGCGTATCTCCGTCGAGCTCGCGCACTCCAAAATTACGAATGACCTGCTGCCCTCGCAGATCGAAGGCGAACGTGGCACTATCCAGATCGACCATCTGTCCACGCCCCGCAACGTCCGCATCGACTATCGCGGCGACGTCGTACGCGGCTCGGCGACCGAGGCACCGCGCGAACAGGGAGACAACGGCCGCGTGCTCGACCTGCCCAAATCGAGCAACACTATGGAATACGAACTCACAGACTTTATCACCGCCATCGGCGGCATCGATAACGTTAAGGAAGAGATTTGGGAGACCCCGGCGGGACGCCACGAGCTTGGCCACTACCGCGATGTCACACTCGTCTCACTGCGCATCATGGATGCCGTGCGCCAGCAGGCCGGCATAACCTTTCCGGCCGACGCAGGCAAGCAGGCATAGCTATGGGCCTCTTCGATACGTTCTTCTCCAGCGTCACCGGCGGCAGTCGAGAGCCTCAAAAACCATCAAACGTCGAGCTCGAGCTGCGCCGCAGGCTTACTGTGCTCGCAAGCGACGAGGCCACTCAAGACACTCCCCTGCGCTATTTCCTGCGCTGGGCGGGGCAAGTCCAGGGCGTTGGCTTTCGCTTTACCAACACCAACCTCGCGCAGGCACGCGCGCTCACCGGCTGGGTGCGTAACATGGAAGACGGCTCAGTCGAGATGGAGATACAGGGAGCTCCGGCAAATATCCTATCTCATCTCGAGGCGCTTCATGCCTCCTACGAGCGTATGGGAACGCGTTTTCGCCTCGTAGACGCCCAGGCCCGAGCCCCACTTGCCAATGAAGACGGTTTCACGCCTCGTTATTAGTATTGTGTGCTAAATACGGTATCATTTACCTACGACCGTTGATAGAAAAGAGGCGAGGCGCATGGCGGTGCAAAGAAGGAATACCAGGCAGCGAAAGCTGGTTCTTGACGCCGTGCGCCAAAGCTATAACCATCCCACCGCCGACGAAATCTACAACGTCGTGCGCGCGCAGGATGACAAAATCAGCCGCGGTACGGTCTACCGCAATCTCAATCTCTTGGCCGACGCCGGCGAAATCCTCTCCATCAAGACGCCGGGCGGCAGCCGCTTCGATCGCACGATCGAGCCGCATGCGCATATCATCTGCACCTCGTGCAGCCGCGTCATCGACGTACCACTCCCCTTCGATGCCCAGCTCGACGCCAAGGCGTCCGAGCAAATCGGCTGGCACGTCACGTCGCACTACACCATCTTCGAGGGTCTCTGCCCCGACTGCCGGTAGATGTTTGGGACATGCCTACTCGGCAAGCAGGCGACGCAGTTCTTCTTCGACCGTGTACACATAGCGGACGCGGTCGTTGATGCCACGCATAGAGGGATTGCAGCTCTCCATTAGATAAGGATGGCCCACTACGTTGAGCATGTCGCGGTCGTTCTCGTTATCGCCAAACGCCATCATCTCATCGGGCGAAATACCCAGGGCACGACCGTAATCGGCAAGCGCGGAACCCTTACCCGAATCAAAGCCGATAAAGTCCGTCCATTCGGTTCCCGATGTCATGACATCGACTCGATCGCTAAAGTGGCGCTCAAAATACTCCAGCGCCGCCGGCTGATTCACCTCGGGCGTCTGGAAGGCAATCTTAATGACGTCCTCTTCGATGTCCTCGGGACGGTCAACCACCGCCACATCGCAGTGGACCTCATAGCGCAAATGGTCGACGAACGCATCGTTGCCGCTCATGGTGTAGAGGTGTCCCTCACACGAAAGGGTCACGTCGGCATGGGGATACGCAACCACGGCATTCGCGATATCCATAGCAAGGCTACGCTCCATGGAGCGCTTGACAACGGCACGCCCCTCGCTCATCACCAGGGCTCCGTTTTCGCATACATAGGCGAGCTCATCGGCCACCGGGGCAAACAGATGGCGCAAGCTCGCATATTGACGGCCGCTCGCCGGCATAAACACGATACCGCGACGATGCAGCTCATCAATGAGCTCAAAGGCCTCGGAACGCGGCTCGCGCTCCCCCGGATGCAGCAACGTGCCGTCCAAATCGCATGCAATCAGCTTGATTCCCTCAAGACCCATATGCTTCCCCCAAAGCCTCCTATCAACAGCAAGACGGACTTTGATTGGTCGCCCCTCAAAGCCCGTCTTGCGCATACGCACGCTTAGCCGCGCGTCTTTTTTACGATGGTAAAGTCGGGAGCCATGCTCACGACGACATCCGCCGCGCTCGATGCAAAGCGTCGGTCCGCATCGAGTTCGCGGGTAACCACCGAGAGCCGAACACCCTCGACACCCCGGAGCATACGGCCCAAAACAGGCTGCACCGGCGTATACATGCGCACGGTATGCTCGTCCGAGTCGCCCCGGAAGAGCGGCGCATGCATGTTGCCGATCTCCCAGCACGCATGCGCGAGCGCAATCGGATCCATGCGGTCGACTTCGACCAAATAAACCTCGGCGCTGCGCAGGCGCACGACAACCGCCACGGGCACCATGCCCGAACGGTCAATGGCGAGCACGTCGCCATCGGCAAGACGACCGCCGTCGGTAGCATCCAGCCGAACATCAATCGTGCGCCCCAGCTCCGTCACGCCCACAAACGCGCATACATCGGCCTGGTCCCAATCGAGCAGCAGCTCGTCAACTTCAAAGACGCCGCCCAACTTCCGGCGAAGCAGGAGTTCATAGGACGGATCGTTGAGATTTCCCAAGCATGTCGTCGAAACCAGGCGTTCAGACATACTCTAACCCTCGACCTCAACGAGCTCGATATCAAAGTTGAGGTCCTTGCCGGCCAACTCGTGGTTGGCGTCGAGCGTCACAGCCTCGGGCGTCACGTCAATGACGACGGCGGGAACGGGCATGCCGCTCGGCGTGGACAGGAAGAGCTTCATGCCCTTCTCGATCTGCTCGATGTTGGGAACCTGCTCGGCCGGGAAGGTCAGAACCATCTCGGGATTGTGCTCGCCGTAGGCATCGGCAGCAGGAATGTGCACGGTCTTCTTCTCGCCCACCTGCATGTCGACAACAGCGGCGTCGAAGCCCTTGATCATCTGGCCGGCGCCGCAGGTGAACTCCAGCGGCTCGCCGCGATCGTAGGAGCTATCGAACTGCGTGCCGTCGTCGAGCGTGCCGCGATAATGAGTCTTGACCTTCTTGCCCTGGTTGGACATGGTAACCTCCGTGATAAGGGCGGCGCACAACGCGGGCCGCCGTGAACATATGGCGCTAACTATACCCTAGTCATACAATTCAAGGACAGTTTGCAAAGAAACGCTGCAACCGGAGGAACCATGGCATATCCCGTATTTGACCTACACTGCGACACCGCCGACCGCATCGGCTGGGCCACGCTCGATCTCGACCTGCGCTTTACCGCCGGCACCGACGGTTATTTCCCCGGCGACGAAACGCATCCGCAAGATTTCGACCTCATCGAGGGCAACGCCTGCGCCATCTCGCTCGCAAAGATCGGCAACACGCCGTGGGCACAGTGCTTCGCCACGTTTGTCCCCGACGAGATTCCCACCGCCCACGCCGCGCGCTTCCAGGCGCAGATCATGGCACACATGAGCGGCCAAGCAATGCTCAACCACGACCGCATGGTCAACGTACGCAACGCCGCAGACATTCGCCCCGCGCTCAAAGACGGCAAGGTCGCCTGCATCCACACCATCGAAAACGCCACGTTCTTTGCCGAGGACCCCGCGCTGATCGAGGTGCTCAAGAGCCTGGGCGTACTCATGTCGTCACTCAGCTGGAATGCGCAGGGACCGCTCGCGAGCGGCCACGACACCCACGCCGGTCTCACCGCCGCCGGTATCGAGGCGCTTACGCAGATGGAGCACGCCGGCATGGTGCTCGACGTCTCCCACCTCAACGATGAGTGCTTTGACGAGGTTGTCGCCCATGCCACGCGCCCCTTCGTCGCCAGCCACTCCAACTCCCGCACCGTCTGCGGCGTCAAGCGCAACCTCACCGACGACCAGTTCCGCACCATTCGCGACATGGGTGGCATCGTCGGCCTCAACTACTGCAGCGAGTTCCTTTCCAACGACGCAACCGACAAAACCGCCGCAGACGTCACCTTCGACCAGCTGGCGGCACATATCGAGCACTGGCTCGACCTGGGCGGCGAAGATGTCATCGCACTCGGCGGCGACTGGGACGGCGCCAAGGTACCCGACTTCCTCTCTGATGCCAGCAAGATGCCCGAATTCCAGAACATGCTCTCCAAGCACTTTGGCAAGACCGTGATGCAGAAGCTCTGCAGCGACAACGCGCTCGCCTTCTTCGAGCGCTATTAAGAGCGCAATTAATTTCGCATCCCTTGAGCGGGCCGGCATGCCGAGCGGTCGACATGCCGGCCCGTCCCCAATCTGAAGGATCACATTTGACGCAGCAATTTACGATTTCCGTACCCCGACCGGATGGAACGCTCATCCCCGTCGTCGTTACCAAAAAGCGCGTCAAGAACTTTAACCTACGCGTCACATCGAGCGGCGAGGTCCACGCCAGCGCACCGCTCGGCGCCAGCCACGAGCGCATCGAAGCGTTTGTGAAGCGCAACAGCGCCTGGATTATCAGCCGACTTGCCCAACGTGAGCAACGTCAGGCGACAGCGCGAGAGCCGCTCAGCCCCTCGTCCATCATTGCACTTTGGGGCAAGCCCATCACGGTGCAGGACGCACTCGATCACAACTTTGCATCGCCCGCACCGCGACCCAAGCAGGCCACCTTCGCAAGTTTTATGGGTACCGACGAATCGGACGAAAGCCCACAGGCCAAGCGGCGCGCAATCCTCGACGGCCTAACGTCCGACGAGCTCCAAGCCCACATCGACCAGCTCTACGCGTCCGAGGTCACCGCAGCGCTACGCGACATCGTGCACGCGTACGAAATCGCAATGGGCGTCACCGTGGCCCGCGTCTCCGTGCGCAGCATGAAAACGCGTTGGGGCTCCTGCACACCCAAAACCGGCGCCATTCGCATCGCGCGCGAGCTCGCCGCCTACCCTGTCGAATGCCTCGACATGGTTGTCGCCCACGAGCTCGTCCATCTGCTCGAGCCGAGCCACAATCAGCGCTTTCACGCCCTGCTCGACACGTACTGTCCCAACAATAGAGCACTGTCTCAGCGGCTCAAGCAGCCACCCCTCAACAAGCTCTAGCGTCGACTAGCGCACGCGCTCGATCTCGACGCCGCAGCTTGCCAGGGGCAGGCCAACAGGAGCCCACGGCTTATCGAGCTTTATGCGCACACCAAGCAGCGAGGGATAACGGCGCAGCAGCATCTGGGCTGTCCCCTCGGCTGCCGCCTCGATGAGCTTAAACGTATGCTCGCGCAGATAGCCATCGACATCGTGGCACACCGAGCCGTAGTCAATCGAGGCGTCCAGGTTATCGTGCTCCCCCGCCGCGCGCAGGTCGGCATAGAGCACCAGAGAAACGATGAACTTCTGACCCAGCGCGTTCTCCTCGGGATACACGCCATGGTTGGCAAAAACCTCCAGGCCGTCAATGACAATACGATCGGCATGGCGCAAATCGTCATAGCTCACGTGAGGCACCGCCGTTGCGGTGGATATTTCGCCCCTTCCACGGCGGGCGAGCTCGGCGCCTTCGGTCTTGGTTGCATTCTCGGGCAGTTTCTTGTTACTCAACGCGATCGTCTCCTTCGTTTAGAACCCCGACCGCGCAAACTAACTACACGCGAATCGACAGGTTCTTTTTATCATCGCTCCAGTTGCAAGCGTTGCGCGCGGGGCATGCAAAGCAGGCACGCGACGCTTTGTCGGCTGCATAGAGCAGACGCTCAAGCGGTTGGCTGTTCACGCGCAGCTTTCGATGGCCCAGAATGGCCGTCTTAATGGCTGCGGCATCGGCCGGCTCAAACGCCACGTCATCGGGCATGCCGCCGAGAATCGCATCAGCGACGCGTTCGCTTGCAACATCATGGGATATACCCGATTCATACTGTTCATCTTTGCCGATATCGTGAAGAAGTGCCGTGGCGTAGATGACCTCGCGGTCAAATTCGAGCTGCTCCTCGAGATTCTTGATCCACATAATGCGAGCGACATCGAGCAGATGGTCAATACCGTGGCGGCAGAAGATGCGCCCCGATTCCAACTGTGCAATGTTGCCCAGGTGCCGCCGGAACAGCCCGTTGGTACAAATGTAATCAATGCGAGGCATGGCGCCAAAGGGGGCCAGGCCCGAAGCCATAAAGCCGCGACGCGACGTCCCCTCATCGGTCTTCGATGTAAAGTCGTTGACGACTCTCATGGTTAACGGTCCAGCATCCTAAAGAAACGCTCCTCGAGCGCGGGATCGGTCTCAAAGACGCCGCGGCGAGCGAGCGTCACGGTCTTGGTGCCGGGCTTTTGCACGCCACGCATCGTCATGCACATATGCTCGGCCTCCATCAACACAATCGCTCCCTGGGGAGCGAGATACTCCATGAGGGCATCGGCAACCTGCGCACACAGCTGCTCCTGCAGCTGCAGACGGCGGGCATAAACCTCAACCGTGCGAGCAAGCTTGGAAAGCCCGGCCACCCGACCGTTAGGGATATAACCAATGGCGGCCTTGCCATAAAACGGCAGCAGATGATGTTCGCACAGCGAGTAGAACGTGATGTCGCGCTCGATAACCAAATCGTTCGAAGCGACGGCAAAGGTTTTGGACAGGTGCTCCTCGGCACTCTGGTCCACACCGCCGGCGATCTCGCCATACATACGGGCAACGCGCGCCGGGGTCTCCAGCAGGCCCTCACGAGTTGGATCCTCGCCTATGCCCTCAAGCAACAGCTTAATGGCGGCCTCGACTTTTTCCTGATCGACCATCTGGGCCTCACTTTTCCGATTTCACGTTCGCGCTATGGTACCACGCCCTCCGGCATCGACCACAAGCTACATAGTATGGGTCGAATAGACCGGATCATCGCGCCAAAGTTCAACCGCATCACAAAGTGCAACGCCCTCGCGCTCAGCACGGGCGCGCGTAGCGTTCATATCGATCACGCGCTGGTTGCTCGAGCCCCTAAAGCGCAGCGTGATATCGTACAGGTCCTGAACAAACGGGCCGTCCACCAACATGTCGAGGCAGGCAAGAATGCGGTCCGTCACCTCGGTATGATGACGACCACCCGGCATAAGCTCCTCGAGCACGTCACCGGTAAAGCACCAAATGGTCTTCCCCGACCCCACTGGATAGGCCGCGCGAACACGCTCAATGAAATCAACGAGCCCCGCCTGATTCTCGGGCTCCATGGGCTCGCCGCCCAGAATCGTCAGACCATCGATAAAGGGATGATCGAGACTCTTGATAATCTTGTCCTCGACGGCACGATCGAACGGCTCACCCGCAGCAAAGTCCCACGCAACAGAGTTAAAGCAATTCTTGCACCCACGACGGCACCCGCTTACAAACAGAGAAGTACGAACGCCTTCTCCATCAGCAATGTCGAAATACTTAATGTTCGCGTAGTTCATAGGTAACTCTCCCGGGAGGCCGGGACATATCATCCCGTCCTCAAACATTCTCGGCCTGCGGCCTGCGAAACTGCGGGCGGGACGATATACTCCAGACCCCTCGCGAGCGATACTCAATGAACTCAGCGAACATCGAGTATAGGGTTCGAGGTCCAATAAAAACAATGCTGCAGCTCAACCGTTATCGCAAGCAGACCGTTGTCGCAGGTCAACTCATTTCCGCTGAGAACTTCGAGGAGTGAGCAGACCGCATGCTGCATCTCAGCTACATCAACTTGGCTGCCCCGTAGCGAGGCCCCGGACCTTTGCTCGATATGAGTTCCGCACGAACAGGAGGCGCCAGTGGCGCCTCCGTCGTGAGCCAGGACTGTCCGAAATAGCGAGTAAAGGTCCGGGGCCTCGCTACGGGGCAGCCTGGGATGGTTATTAGAGATGCAGCACGCGGTCGCGGATCTCCTCGGTTCGACCCTGGTTCCAGAACTGGGTACCGATGTAGCCGCACGTACGACGAGCGACGTTCATTTTCTCCTGGTCGCGGTTGCCGCAGTTGGGGCACTCCCACACCAGCTTGCCATCGTCCTCAACAATCTTGATCTCGCCATCGTAGCCGCACACCTGGCAGTAGTCGCTCTTGGTGTTGAGCTCGGCGTACATGATGTTGTCGTAGATGTACTGCATCACGCGAATGACAGCCTTGAGGTTGTCCTGCATGTTGGGAACCTCAACGTAAGAGATAGCACCGCCCGGCGAAAGCTGCTGGAACATGCCCTCAAACTTAAGCTTATCGAAGGCATCGATCTCCTCGGACACGTGGACGTGATAGCTGTTGGTAATGTAGCCCTTGTCCGTCACGCCCGGGATAATACCAAAACGGCGCTGCAGGCACTTGGCGAACTTGTAGGTCGTCGACTCCAACGGCGTACCGTACAGCGAGAAATCGATATCGCTTTCGGCCTTCCACTCCGCGCACTTGTCGTTCATGCGCTGCATGACGGCCATGGCAAACGGCGTGCCTTCCTTCTCGGTGTGGCTGTGGCCCGTCATGTACTTGACGCACTCATACAGGCCGGCATAGCCAAGGCTGATGGTAGAGTATCCGCCCACGAGCAACTTATCGATCGTCTCGCCCTTCTTCAGACGCGCTAGGGCACCGTACTGCCAAAGAATCGGCGCGGCATCCGAAAGCGTGCCCATCAGGCGCTCATGACGGCACAGCAGAGCACGGTGGCACAGCTCAAGGCGCTCGTCGAAGATCTTCCAGAACTTGTCCATGTCCTGATGCGAGCTCAGCGCGACATCGGGCAGGTTGATGGTCACAACACCCTGGTTAAAGCGGCCATAGTACTTGGGTTTGGTCGGGTCATAGTTCAGCGCGTTGGCGACATTGTTAAAGCCGTTGCCCGAGCGGTCGGGCGTCAAGAAGCTGCGGCAACCCATGCAGGTGTAGCAATCGCCGTTGCCGGCGGTCTCGCCCTTCGACAGCTTGAGCTCGCGCATCTTCTTCTCGGAGATGTAGTCGGGCACCATGCGCTTGGCGGTGCACTTGGCAGCAAGCTGGGTCAGGTAGAAGTACGGGGAATTCTCGTGAACGTTATCGTCCTCGAGTACATAGATAAGCTTGGGGAATGCCGGGGTAATCCACACACCGGCTTCGTTCTTAACGCCTTCATAGCGTTGACGAAGCGTCTCCTCCACGATCATGGCAAGGTCGTGCTTCTCCTGGGGCGTACGGGCCTCATTGAGATACATAAAGACCGTCACGAACGGCGCCTGGCCATTGGTGGTCATAAGGGTCACGACCTGATACTGAATCGTCTGGACGCCGCGACGGATCTCGTCACGCAGACGGTCCTCAACGACCTCACGGACCTTTTCGGCAGATGCCGAAACACCGAGCTCCTCGAGCTCGCGGGCAACCTCGCCGCGAATCTTTTGACGGCTCACCTCAACAAAGGGGGCGAGATGGGTCAGCGAAATAGACTGGCCGCCGTACTGGGAGGAAGCAACCTGGGCGATAATCTGCGTCGCGATGTTGCAGGCAGTCGAGAAGCTATGCGGCTTCTCGATCAGCGTGCCCGAGATAACGGTGCCGTTCTGGAGCATATCCTCCAGGTTCACCAGGTCGCAGTTATGCATGTGCTGGGCAAAGTAGTCGGAATCGTGGAAGTGGATCAAGCCCTCGTTGTGGGCATCCACGATCTCCTGGGGCAGCAGCACGCGCTGAGTCAGGTCCTTGGAAATCTCGCCGGCCATGTAGTCGCGCTGAACGGAGTTGACGGTCGGGTTCTTGTTAGAGTTCTCCTGCTTGACCTCTTCGTTATTGCACTCGATCAACGACAGGATCTTGTCATCGGTCGTGTTCTTCTGGCGCTTCAGGCTCTGAACATAGCGATAGATGATGTAGTGGCGGGCGACCTCGTAGCAGTCGAGACGCATGATCTCGTCCTCGACCAAATCCTGGATCTCCTCGACCGAAACGGTGTGGCCCGCGTTCTCGCATGCCTCGGCGACGTTTTGCGCCGCATAAACCACCTGGCGGTCGGTTAGACGAGAGCTCTCCTCGACCTCCAAGTTTGCGGCGCGAATCGCATTGACGATCTTATCGATGTCAAAGACAACCTCGGTGCCGCTGCGCTTGATGATCTTCATCCTCTTGCCTCTTTCGCGTCGTAGTCTCATTGCGCTTCAGAGCCAAACGATGCCCGGCAGGGCTTGCCCCTGTCTTGCGGCGCCGTCGCGCAATCTGTGTTCTCGATAAACCATAGGTCCTCATGCGGACAATCCTCGCGGCCGATCAAGCGGCTCAAAGATCTATCCAAATGGGGCAAATAAGGTCCTCGTTCTCTGTCCGCCATCTATCATACGACAAAGAGGCATCTATATCCTGTATTCTTTTTTTAGTTCAAACACAACATATAGTGTTTCAGCAGGTCAAAGCAATTGGTCATTTTGCAGACGCATTAATTATGAGGGGTTCTTGGCAAGTCGGTAAAACGTTACCAACACGGCTACCTGCATGGCAGTTATAAAACCCCCTTAGTCAAGCCGCTGACAAATCCTACCAAAACCAAGCCGCTCACGCCAAAAGAATCCAAAAGATTATGCTTGACCAACATGTTGCGGTCGTGCCTTGCCGAGCCCCATGTAACCGCGGCACGAATCCTTGAAAGATATGTGTATGCAAACAGAGAAGATGAGAGTTTTCTCGGATGACTACTGAGAAGCATCCCAGAAGATCAAAAAACTCGAAATTTGGTGACGTATTTGGCGACCCATTTGGCGAACAAAACAAAACAGCCCAGAGGCTAAGCCTCTGGGCTGCGAACATTTGGTGGGCGTTAGAAGATTTGAACTTCTGACCTCTTCCGTGTCAGGGAAGCGCTCTCCCCCTGAGCTAAACGCCCAAATGGAGCGGACAACGGGGCTCGAACCCGCGACCCCAACCTTGGCAAGGTTGTGCTCTACCAACTGAGCCATGTCCGCTTACGGGGATTAATCTTACGTGATACCCGCATCCTATGCAAGAACTTTTTTTGAAAAGTTTTGCGACGCCCTCTCGAACCTCGCGAAGACATCAGCCACCACGGAAAGCGCGAGCAAACGCAAACTCGCCGCAAGAGGCCCCCTACAACTCAGCGAGCATGATCCAGGCAGAGCTGTCCTGCGCAAGTCTGCCGTCTGCAAGCGGTGATGAGGTGAGCAGGACCTTGCCCGCCGGCAGCTCCACGGGTGCTGCACCGAAGTTCGTCACACACGCCCAGCCGTTGTCGCGGCGATAGGCGATGACGCCGCCCTCAGCGCCCTCGGCACCATCCGCAAGGCCGGTGCGCCCGTCAAGATCGAGCCACGCAAGATCGTTAGCGCACCCGCGCAGCTTGCGCCGCAGCCAGAGGGCGTCACGATAGAGCGCAAGCATCGATGTCGGGTCCGCCTCTTCCCTATCGGCAGCGTAATCGGAAAACCATGCAGGCTGCGGCAGATGGGGCGCCACATCGGCGTCCATCGGCGAAAATCCAAACGATCCGCCCTGCGCGGGATCGTCCGTCGCCACCCACGGCAGGGGCACACGACAGCCGTCGCGCCCCTTCTCGCGCTTCGATCCGTGCGTATTGGTCGCAGTGGGATCTTCGAGTGCAGCCCACGGGATGTCAGCCACCTCAAAAAGGCCGAGCTCCTCACCCTGATACACGTATGCCGAGCCCGGAAGCGCCAGCTCAAGCAAAAGGGCCGCCCGCGCGCGGCGCTCGCCGAGTTCACGGTCCTCGTCATAAGACGACCCGTCGCGTAAGAGCCAGTCGAGCGCAATCTGGTGGTAGCGCGTCGCCTTGATCTGCGGCAGGGCGAAGCGCGTCGCCACACGAGGCACGTCGTGGTTGGAAAGTACCCAGGTCGAGGCGGAATCGGATTCGATGGCTGCCTTCAAGCCCTCCTCGATTGCAGCGTGCATGTCATCATAGGTCCAAGTGGCCTTGGCGAACTCAAAGTTAAATGTCTGGCCAAGCTCGCTGGGGCGCGCGTAGAGATACTGGCGCTCGGGCAGCACCCACGCCTCGGCAACAGCGCTGCGCGGCGGATTATAGCGGTCGAACACGCGGCGCCACTCGCGATAGATCTCGTGAACCTCGTTGCGATCCCACAGCGGATGGGTGCCGTCGTCAACCATGTCATCGCCCTCGGCGAGATGCCACTGGTCGAGATCATCGCGGTCGAGATCCTTGGCGAGACCGTGTGCCACATCAATGCGAAAGCCATCAACGCCTCGATCGCTCCAAAACGCTAGAACGTCGCAAAAGAACGCGCGAACCTCGGGGCATGACCAGTCAAAGTCCGGCTGCTCGGGCGTAAACATGTGCAGATACCACTGACCGTCCGCAACACGCGTCCAGGCACGGCCGCCAAAGTTGGCATTCCAATTGGTGGGAGGCAGCTCGCCATGCTCGCCGCGACCATCGCGGAAGATATAGCGGGCGCGCTCGGGCGATCCGGGGCCGGAAGCAAGAGCGGCTTTGAACCAGGGGTGCTGGTTGGACGAATGGTTGGGTACGATGTCGACGATGACCTTGATGCCGCGCGCGTGAGCCGCGGCGATCATGTCATCGAAGTCGTCAAGCGAGCCGAGACGTTGGTCGACATCGCAGTAGTCCGCCACATCATAGCCGCCATCGACAAGAGGCGATGGGTAAAACGGACTCAGCCAGATGGCCTCGATACCCAGCCGCTCAAGATAGTCCATCTGCTGGGTAATGCCCGCGATATCGCCCAGACCCGAACCAGTCGAATCCTTAAACGAGCGCGGGTAGATCTGATAAATCGCGGCATCGGACATCCATGAGCGCGAAGAGGACTTTTCTGTAGCCATGGGATGAATCTCCCTTGCAACGAGGTTTTGCGAGATGCCCACGATGATACGCCCAAAGCTGACATTCACGGCAATCAACGCCGCAGCCACGCCCCAAACGCTCGCCCCCTCTCGGGCTCGAGCCTCCTGGGACGAATCGATCGATTAGTGAAAAGAACGGAAGACTTACTCCCCCGGCCACGACAGCGAGCGGGCTCCGGGTGCCCCAGGTTGCCGCGAAAGAGGAGGGAAGCGTACTTTATGTACGCGACCGACGATTGGGGGGCAAGATGGGGTGCCCGGGGCCCGCGCAGCGTCAACAAAAAACGCGGTTCGTTAGAACCGCGTAAGATAGTTGGAGCGGACAACGGGGCTCGAACCCGCGACCCCAACCTTGGCAAGGTTGTGCTCTACCAACTGAGCCATGTCCGCATATGTAAAACAAAACGGGCGCCGGAGCGCCCGGATGTTGCCTGGAGGCGAAGCCCGGATTCGAACCGGGGGTAAAGGCTTTGCAGGCCTCTGCCTTACCACTTGGCCACTTCGCCGAAAAAGGACCGCTTGAGACGGTCCGGAAATGCAATGGAGCGGACAACGGGGCTCGAACCCGCGACCCCAACCTTGGCAAGGTTGTGCTCTACCAACTGAGCCATGTCCGCTTGCGGGTTATTAATTTACGCGAGTTGCCCAAAAGACGCAAGTACTTTTTTCAAAAAAGTTGTTCGCCACATGCTCTTGGCAGATATACATGCCAAAACGATTTACTAGGCGCACGATTCCAATGTTCCGCTAAACAGCTTTACCATCCGAACGCGCGTACCGGCACCATCAGTACGACGGGCAACCTCCACGTTGTCGACTAACATGCGCATGAGCTTGATCCCACGCCCGCGCTCCTCAGTCGTAACCGGTTCACTCGACCCGTCAATCGAATAGCCCGCCCCACGGTCGACAACCTCAATCACGACACGATCGCCATAGGCCTGAACCGTCAGGATGCATCCGATACCGCCCGCATGGTCATACGCGTTGCCCAGCGCCTCGCCCGATGCCAACGCGACGTCATAGCGCTCATCCCGCCTCAGGGGAAGCGGTTCGAGTAGCTCGGCAATACGATGACGATAGTATGGAAGGTTCTCGATACCCTGGCGCACCTCGACACTCTTGCTCCAGCGAGGCAATTCCCCCACCGGAATGGCAGGAATCGACTCCCGAGCGAAGCCCGCAACATGGAGGATGTCGACAAGTCGGGCAATCTCCAAAAAGCGGATGACCTCATCGGAGGCGTTAACGAGCGAAAGCAGGCCCTCTCGCCTCATGAGTTCTCTGGCACGTGTAAGCAAAAACGCCAAACCCGTCGAGTCGATAAAGCCCACGGCCTGGCAATTGATGACAACGCGACGAACGCCCCGGTCGATCAAATTGTCCAACCGTCGGCGCAGCACGGGCACCGAGGCGATGTCGACATCACCCGGTGGCGTCAAAACCGCTATGTCATTCCACTCATTCATACGACCATGGTTCCCCAAAAAAGCCCACTCGATGCATTCGTTTCCCCAACCGTCCGGATTCAACCCGCCCAGCGTCGTCTATGAACGACCCCGTAAAAACTCAAGGGACACCAATGCAATGTCATCGTCCAGCGCCGAATCGGTAAATCGGTCAAGCTCGCCCAAGACCTTGCCGCAAATGCCCGATACGCCCTCACCCGAGACAGAGAGCAGAAGGTCGCGAAGGCGCTGTTCGCCAAAGAAAGCACCCGAGCGATCACGTGCTTCAATCGTTCCGTCGGTATACATAAATAGCATGTCACCAGGAGCGAACGTAAAGGCGCCCGTCTCGTAGACCATGCTCTCAAAGGCACCGATCACGCCCGATTGGCACCCAAGGAGCTCCACTTCTCCCCCTCGGGTTTCTCCGCCGCCAAGCGGCGTCGACGACGGCCTGATGACCATGGTGGGAGGATGGCCAGCCGAGCAATAGGTCGCGCGCCCGGCTTTAAGGTCAATCTTAGCGATAAAGGCCGTCACGAACGTCTCGACCCTCGAAAAGCCCATGAGCATGCTATTGAGCGAGCGGGCCATGCGGGCAGGCCCCGCACCCTCCCAGGCATAGGCCGTCAGCGCCGTCTTGACGAGTGCAGACATGGATGCCGCCTCGATGCCCTTGCCGGACACATCGCCCAGGATCATGACGGCGCAATCGTCGGGAAGACGGATGAGCGTATAGAAGTCACCACCGACCAATGCAGAGTTCGTGGCTGACAGGTATACCGAATCGGTCGCGATGCCCGGAACGTCACCAAGCGAATTTCTCATGCCAATCTGAAGCGTCTGAGCAATATGACGTTCTTCGCGCTTTTGAGACTCGCCCTCATAAATCAACTCAAAGTCATGCGCCAAATGCACCATGTAGTCGTATTCGAGGTCATCAATGGGCTCCTGGCTGCCATCGCGGAGCAGCAAAGCACGCCTCGTCGGCCCCTTGGCGATATCAGCGGGAACAATTGCATCGTTGCTTCGTTTGCCATCCGATTCCGAGTTGTAGCGCCCTGCTTCGATGCCGGAGTCGACATAAAGTCCCTGACACGGTAGGCCGTGGGCCCTCAACCATGCACCCATAGACGTGGATTCGTCCACACGTGTAAGGCGCACGTGCCTGAGATCGTCGGCACTCGTCCCGCCCAGCACCGATGTCTCGAATCCATCAGAAGATGTCCCCAGGCGCGCCGCCGGCGTCGTGACGGAAAAGAAGAGTGACTCTGGATCGCCCGGCAACGCCACACGGCTACCGCCCTCAAAATCGATAACATAGGCTTCGAGGCCCGCATCGTACTCCACGGGGCAAAAATGGCAATTTAGCACGGCACAGATTTCGGACGAGACGGCGTGCGAAGCAGCGACCGGATCATCAAGATAGGTAAAAAGCTCATCGCGCAGCACGTTGAGCGAACGACCAAGTTCTGCCGTGCGGCGCGAACGCAAGCTCGACGCCATGCCGACCATCTGAATAGACAGGTAATCGCAGATGACCTCGAGCACGTTAAGGTCATAGGCAAGTGGCGCCTGTGGACGTTTCCAACCGACCTCCAACACACCGAGCACCTGCGTGCCGTAAAACACGGGAAGACAGATCTCGCTGCGATACGGGGGCATATCCTGCACGCGCAGCAAGTGCTTGGAACGATTGTCCAAATCCATGAACATACCCGAAGCAACCCGGTCGCCCTCAAGGTCCTGCTGAATCGACAGGCGGCAGGCACGCGACTCGCGAAGAACATACGTCGGAATGCCAGCGCCATACGGCAAAAACTCGGGCAGGTAGCTATCATGCAGCTCCTTGGAAACACCGCGAAGCTTAAAGCCGCCGCTCTCAGAAAAATAAATCGCAGCTCCAGAGGCATCGAGCGTTCCGACGAGCTGATTCAAAACGATATCGAGCAAGCTGGGGAGCTCATTGGAGCCCACGGTACTCATAATGACCGAAAGGGTACCCGAAAGGCGTTTATTCGCCACCCTAAGCTCCGAAAGCGCACGTTTGAGCTGACGATCGTGGGAATACTGCTCTTCGATACTGTGAAGCGCCACCAGGACACGTGGTGCGCGGCGCCCAAAGATGCGTGGAGGCGTTACGGAGCCCGCACGAACCAAGACGGGAATAAAAGAGCCGTCACTCAGCTTGAGCATCAGTTCGTTCTCGGAGCCATCAGTTTCAAATGGTAGACGATGTTCCGTCGCACGTTCAAAAGCGGACGAATACAGGACGTCTTTAACATCTCCACCGATGACGTCGGCGCGTTCCTCGCACATCAAACCAAGTAAGCGATTATTCACATGCAGAATGGTTCCGTCGAGCTCACAAATGATGACAGCATCGCTCGTGATCTCGACCAGTTGGGCAACGTCTGCCCACTCGTTGCGCTCAAGCGTTTCCATCGTGGACCTCACCGTCTATCGGTAACAAAAAAGCCTCCGAAGAGGCTTCTCAAATGCGATGGTGTCGGAGGCGGGACTTGAACCCGCATGACCAAAAAGCGGTCACTAGCACCTCAAGCTAGCGCGTCTGCCAATTCCGCCACTCCGACATGCTATGTTGTTGATTCGCGGTTCGTTTTCTTGGACCCGCGCGTTCAACGAGAAAGATAATAACCTATGATTCGAGAACTGTGCAAGCACTTTTTTCAAAAAAGTTTACGAATTTGTAAATGCGCTGGTAAACGTATACGTCCGGCCCCGAATCGATGTTGCCTCCCGGCGCGTCCTCGGGCATGAGCGATATTTTGCCACGCACTTCGTGCTGCAAAATATCGCTCCCCCTGCGGAGTGCGCCGGGAGGCAACACCGATTCGGGGCCTGCAAATACGTCCTTCAGGCACAGTTCTCAAATATGTTCTGGGGCTGATGCAAATTTGGTGGCTCGGCTTTGCCGAGC
Organism: Collinsella sp. AM16-21; assembly: GCF_003471905.1. NCBI lineage: Bacteria > Bacillati > Actinomycetota > Coriobacteriia > Coriobacteriales > Coriobacteriaceae > Collinsella > Collinsella sp. AM16-21. The sequence continues at coordinate 41,964 of NZ_QRKJ01000006.1, read as the reverse complement.
CCTAATATGGGGAGGCCGGAGCTAAAGCTCCGGCCTCGCTCAATTTCCTATTAGATTAAGTGAGCGATCGAGGAATCGCACTCCCCCTGCCGAGTTACCGCAGGGCCCGCCCTGGAGTTGCTTTTCAGAACATTCCGCAGGGCTTCCGACATGTCCGAGGACGTTCTGAAAGGCAACTCCAGAGCGGGCCCGGACAGTTCACCGACTACAGGTCGATGTGCGATTCCTTGATCGGGAACGGCTCGGCGAAGTGGCAGGCACAGCAGTGACCCGGTGCAACTTCCTTAAACTCAGGAAGCTTCTCTGAGCAGATACCCTGCGCGATCGGGCAACGCGTGTGGAAACGGCAGCCGGTCGGCGGATCCAGCGGCGACGGCGGATCGCCGGCGAGGATGATACGCTTGCGGGTCTTCTGGATATCAGGATCGGGAACCGGCACGGCAGACAGCAGCGACTGCGTGTACGGATGGTGAGGCTCGCTGTAGAGCGTCTTCCAGTCCGAAACCTCGACCATCTTACCCAGATACATAACGGCAACGCGATCGGAGATGTGCTGCACGACGGAAAGGTCGTGGGCAATAAACAGATACGCCGTACCGAACTTGTCCTGCAGTTCCTTGAGCAGGTTCAGAACCTGGGCCTGAATGGAAACATCCAGAGCGGAAACGGGCTCGTCGCAGATGATCAGCTTGGGCTTCAGAGCGAACGCGCGGGCGATGCCGACACGCTGACGCTGACCGCCCGAGAACTCGTGCGGATAGCGGTTGATGTGCTCGGGGTTCAGGCCGACGACGTCCAGCAGCTCGCGGACGCGCTCAATGCGCTCCTCCTTGGTACCCACGCCATGAATGGTCATGGGCTCGGAGACGATCTCGCCAATGGTCATACGAGGATTGAGCGAAGCATAGGGGTCCTGGAAGATGAACTGCATCTCGCGACGCATGTCCTTAATCTCATGCTTGCTCATCTCGGCAACATCTTTGCCCTGGAAGAACACTTTGCCGGCCGTCGGCTTGGTCAGGCGCATGATGGTGCGGCCCGTGGTGGACTTACCGCAACCAGACTCGCCGACCAGGCCAAAGGTCTCGCCCGGATAAATCTCGAACGAAATGTCATTCACAGCAGAGACGACACGCTTAGAGAAGCGCTTGGCGAACATGCCGGACTCAGCGGGAAACTCCTTAGAGAGGTGCTCGACCTTCAGCAGCGGAGTACGCTCGTTGGTATCTGCCATTACGCCTCGCCTCCCTTCTTGGAATCCTTGCGCGTACGGGACGTCTCAGGAGCGTTCTTGAGGAACTCGGGGTCACCGGAGTAGTGGCACGCAGAGTAATGACCAGACTCGGTGACAACGCGCTCGGGGCGCTGCTTGCGGCACTTGTCCGTCGCATAGGGGCAACGAGGAGAGAAAACGCAGCCCTCAGGCAAGTTCATGAGCGAAGGCGGGTTGCCGTGAATCGGCGTAAGAGGCTTCTTCTCATCGATGGCCTGTTCCGGGATGGAGCGGATAAGGCCCCAGGTGTAGGGGTGGCGGCTCTCGTAGAAGATTTCCTCAGCAGTACCGAACTCGACAGGACGGCCGGCGTACATAACCATGATCTTATCGGCCATATCGGCGACGACGCCCAGGTCATGGGTAATCATGATGATGGCGTTGCCGTTCTTCTCCTGCATTTCCTGCATAAGCTCAATAATCTGAGCCTGAATGGTAACGTCCAGGGCAGTCGTGGGCTCGTCGGCAATCAGAATATCGGGATCGCAGGCAAGGGCCATGGCGATCATGACGCGCTGACGCATACCGCCGGAGAACTGGTGCGGGTACTCGTTGACACGCTTCTCGGGCTCGGGAATGCCAACGAGGTCCAAAAGCTCGGTGGCACGCTTGAGCGCCTCCTGCTTGGAATAGCCACGGTGCAAGCGAAGACCCTCGCCCACCTGCTTACCGATCTTATAGACCGGGTTCAGGGAGGTCATAGGATCCTGGAAGATCATCGCGATATCGTTACCGCGAATGTGCTGCATCTCTTCCTCGGTCATCTCAAGGATAGAACGACCGCGATAGCGAACGTCACCGCCCTCAATCTTTCCCGGAGGCATCGAGATAAGGCCCATGATGGTCATGGCGGTCACGGACTTACCCGAGCCGGACTCGCCGACGACGCCCAGGGTCTCGCCGCGATCGAGCGTGTAGGACACACCGTCGACAGCGCGAACCACGCCATCCTCGGTGTGGAAATACATCTTAAGGTCATCGACCTCGAGCAGATGCTGGCCCTCGGGAACCGGCTGGTCCTTCAGGTCCACATAGTTCTTGTTCTTCTTCATCCTTATGCGTCCTTCATCTTGACGTCGAGGGCGTCGCGCAGACCGTCACCCAGCAGGGTGAAGGCGAGCACAGTCGAGAGAATTGCCAGACCGGGCATGATCATCATCCAGGGAGCAGTCAGAAGATACTGCTGACCGTCCTGAATCATGGAGCCCCACGAAGGCGTAGGCGGAATAACGCCCATGCCGAGGAAGGACAGAGCGGACTCGGTCAAAATGGCACCACCAATGTTCATGGTCGCGTAGACCACGATGGAGGCGACGGAGTTCGGGAAGATGTGACGCACGACGATACGAGCATCGGATGCGCCCATCGCGCGCGCAGCGTCAACATAGTCGTTTTCCTTGACCGTCAGGATCGCGGATCGGAAGACGCGCGCAATCGAGGGCCAGCCGAGAATACCGATGGCGATAAAGACGTTCTGAAGACCACGGCCGATAACGGCGATCATGGCGACAACGAACAGCACGTACGGGAACGCCAGGAAGATATCCGCGAAGCGCATGATGATCGTATCCCAGATGCCGCCATAGAAACCGGCCAGGGCGCCCATGATCAGACCGATCACCGTGGAGATGGCGGTGGCCATAATACCGACGGAAAGCGAAACGCGCGCGCCGTAGATAACTCGGACGAGAATGTCGCGGCCAAGGGCGTCGGTACCAAACGGGTGCTCGGCACACGGAGCCAGCAGCGAAGTCTCGGCCATGGTCGTCGAGTCAGAAGCCGTCGGCGACCCGAGCCAGGGCTTAGCCCACAGGTCTGCGGTCAAGGCAACCAAAACGACGATGATAATCCAGCAGATACCGATAACGGCGAGCTTATTCTTGCGAAGACGCTTGAAAGCGTCGCCCCACAGCGTGCGGGACTTGGCGGGAGCAGATGCGGCCTTAGTGGCGGTAGCCTGCTCCTGAGACTGAGAATCAGTTTCCTGCATGAGACGTACCTCCCTTAGGCCTTATCCGACGGACCGCCGAGGCGGATACGCGGGTCGAGGAATGCATAGCTAATGTCGACGAGAAGGTTGATCACCATAACGACGACAACGATGAGCGTAACGCCGCCCATAACGATGGGCCAGTCGCGCATGCTAATGGCGCGGTAGACCTCAGAGCCGATACCGGGCCAGTTAAAGACCGTCTCGGTCAGGATGGCGCCCGAAAGCATGCCGCCGAAGTCGACACCAATATAGGTAACAACGGGGATGAGTGCATTCTTAAGCGCATGCTTGACGATGATCGCGCGATTGGAGAGACCCTTGGCCTTTGCCGTGCGGATGTAATCCTGATTCATGACGTCGAGTAGCTGCGAGCGCATGATGCGGGCAGCATAGGCGGTCGAAACCGAAGCCAGCGTAATGGTCGGAAGCACATAGTGCATCCAATCCTGATACTGAGAGCTGGAGCCGCCGGCACCCGAGATCGGCATGGAGAATGCGCCGCCGGTGGCATCCTTAAGGATGACGCCAAAGAACAGCTGCAGCAGCATACCGAGCCAGAATGCAGGAACGGCAACGAGGATCGACGTGGTCAGCGTTACCAAAATATCCCAGAAGGAATAGCGCTTTACCGCCGAAATGATACCCGCACCGATACCCATGATTGCCTCGAGCACAATGGCGCACGCGGCGAGTTTAACCGTATACGGATACTTCTGGGCAAAGATTTCCGCAACCGGCAGCTTGCGCTGATACGAATTGCCCAGATCGCCATGAAGCAGACCATTCATGTAATTCAAGTATTGGTCCACAAGCGACGTTGGAACGGGATCGCCGTTCTCGTCAAGGATCGCGTTGCCGTCCTCGTCCGCCTGGACCAGGTGATAGCGCACGCGAAGTTGAAGCTCTACCTCGGGGGACAGAGCCTTGTCTCCACCGATCAGCTTGATCGGGTCTCCCGGCACAATATTCTGGAGGGCGAACAGAATCAACGTAACGCCCAAAAATACCGGGATGAACTGAAGCACACGTTTAACGATGTACTTACCCATACCACTCCCCTATCTAGGGATTAACCTAAATGGGATGCCGATCGCCAGACCGGCATCCCAAAATTACCATCAGCCAGTTTACCCCAGGTTAGGGAGAACTGTATGTTTCCCATGAGGTCTACGTAAATACTTGACCCTCATGGAAGCTGCAAAACTCTTAGGCGAGCTCAGCGGTACCCAGATCGGCGTGCTTCTGCGGATCGACATAGAGGTACTTGACGCGATCGGAGCCGACGATGGTGTGCGTGTAGAACATCACCGGGATAACCGGGCAGTCAGCGGCGACCATAGCGTCAGCCTCCTGCATCTTGGCGATGCGCTCGTCGTCGTCAACCGTGGCACGGGCCTCATCGACCTTGGCATCGAACTCGGGGTTGTTGTAACCAGAGCGGTTGTCGCCACCGAGGGAGTCGGAGTGGAACAGCGGGTACAGGAAGTTGTCCATGATCGGGTAATCGGCGATCCAGCCCAGACGGCCGAACTGATAGTTGAAGTTCTGATACTGCTCGAGCAGGGCAGACCACTCGGGAGTATCGGAGACGGCGGTGACGCCCACCTTGGCGAGGTCGCCGATGATGGACTCCATGATCTCCTTGTGGCCACCGTCCTGGTTGTAGGACAGGGTCACATTGATGCCACGATCGCCGTTAGCGCCAGCGGGAGCGACCTTGTCGAGGTACTCGTTAGCCTTGTCGACGTCATAGGCGCAGAACTCCCATGCGCCCTCCTTGTAGCCGGCAATTCCCGGAGGAACGATGCCGTCAGCGGGGGTACGGGTGCCCTTGAAGATGGTCTTGCAGATGGCCTCACGGTTGATAGCCAGGGAGATGCCCCTGCGCAGGTCAGCGTTGTTGAACGGCTCGGCCGTGGTGTTGCACGTCAGATAGTACGTGGAAGGCTCGGAGCCGAGCAGCATGCGCTCGCCGTCACCCATGGTGTAGCCATCCTTGGACTCGCCGCGGTCCTTCTTGGCGGCGTCGATCTGAGCAACGGGAACGTCGCAGACATCGAGGTTGCCGGCCTGGAACTCCTTGTAAGCGGTCTCCACGTCCTTGATGACCTGGAAGTGGATGGCGTCGATCTTTGCCTTGTCGCCATAGTAATCGTCAAACTTCTTGAGGTTGATCTCCTGACCATCCTCCCACTTGCCGTCCATCATGAACGGGCCGTTACCGACCGGGGCAAGGTAGAAGCTCTTGACATCGGACTCGGCGCACTCGGGAACCGGGGACAGAGCCGGGTGAGAGGCGACGAACGGGAAGTCGGCGTAGGCGGAAGTCAGCTTGACGACGAGGGTCTCGTCATCCGGGCAGGTAACGCCGGACAGCTCGGTAGCGTTACCGGCAAGCAGATCATCATAGCCCTCGACCATGGAAAGGTGGTAGGAGACCTCGGAAGGACCATACTCGGTAGCGATGGCCGACTTGGTGTTGACCAGGCGCTCCCAACCGAGCTTGAAGGACTTGGAAGTAACGTCGTCACCGTTGTGGAACTTGGCCTTCTTGATCTTGAAGGTGAACTCGGTGGCGTCGTCGTTAGCCTCGAAGGACTCGCAAGCCAGCGGAACGATCTCGCCCTTCTCGTTATCGTACTCCGTCAGAGCGTCGAAGAGCTGGTACTCGACCTGAGTGCCCTGATCCTCCTGGACGTTGTAGGGGTCAATGCAGACCGGGTTGTTGATGTAGAAGTTCAGCGTCGAACCGGACTCAGAACCGGAAGCGTCGCCGCCCTTCTTGCCGCATGCGGCAAGAAAAGCCATGGAGCTCGCAGCGAGGGTGCCGCCAACAAAGGCGCGACGACCCATAACGGGCTGGTGGAACATAGAATCAGCCATGCCATCCTCCTTATGAGATAGGACAAAGTGAATTCGGCCGGGCAACGTCGAGACAGCCCGATCGAACCATTCAAACGCGGTCCGCCGTTATGGCTGGTTATGCAGTGCGGACCAACGTTTCGCAATACAGTAGCGCATTTTATGCACAATATGGCGCTAATTCCGGTTAACGGTCGAGAATTTCTTTAGTTAGGCGAAGTATGTGGGGATATTTTGACTCTATTACAAGTCTGTAAACAAAAAGGGCCCCGCACATGCGGGACCCTTTACAAACGTATATACGCCGATGCTTAGTAGCCGACGATGCCCTGCGGGAAGAAGAACATGCACAGAACGACACACACAGCAAAAACGACGGCCATAATTACCGTCAGGCGATCGAGGTTCTGCTCCATGACGCCCGTGGCAGAGCTGGAGTTATACAGCGAGCTAGCGATCATATCCGAAACGCCGGTACCCTTACCGGAGTGCATCAGGACGAGAATCGTCAGCGCCACGGCAGAGATAGCCCAAACGACAAACAGAAGAATCTGGAACGGACCCATAGATAAGCTCCTTAATAGAACAATTTAAACTCCAGTACTGTACCACAACCTCCAACACTCCCCCATCCGCCATTTAGGGACGGGGTAGAAATGGCAGAAATACCAAAAAAGGGGTCGTCCGGTTGTGGACAACCCCCTTACTAGAAAACGGTATTTGTTTTCTATTAGGCCTCGGTGGCGAGCACGCGACCCGTCATCTCGGCGGAAGGCTCAAGACCAGCCATGGTGAGCATGGTCGGAGCGATATCGGAGAGACGGCCGTCCTCGATACCGGTGAGCTTGGCCTTATCATCAACGATGATGAACGGCACGCGGTTGGTAGTGTGAGCCGTGAACGGATGCTTGGAACCATCGGAAGCGACGTCAAACATGTGGTCGGCGTTACCGTGGTCGGCGGTGATCAGCGCAAAGCCGCCCTTGGCGAGAATCGCCGGGACAACCTTGGACAGAGCATCGTCAACAGCCTCGACGGCCTTAACGGCGGCGTCGAATACACCGGTGTGACCAACCATGTCGCAGTTCGCGAAGTTCACGATGTAGAAATCAGCGCGATCCTCGTTGATAGCGGCGACAAGCTTCTCGGTAACCTCGGGAGCGCTCATCTCGGGCTGCAGATCGTAGGTTGCGACCTTGGGGGAAGCGACGAGCACGCGCTCCTCGCCCTCCTTGGGCTCCTCGATGCCGCCGTTGAGGAAGAACGTCACGTGGGCGTACTTCTCGGTCTCGGCGGTGTGCAGCTGCTTCAGGCCATTGGCGGCGATAACGTCGGCCAGGACGTTCTCGGGGAACGTCTTGGGGAAGGCGACCTCGACGTCAAACGTCGGATCATACTCGGTCATCGTCACAAAGTGCGAGAGCTTAATCTGCTCGCGCTCAAAGCCGTCGAACTCCTTGTCCGTGAACACGCGAGACATCTGACGAGCGCGGTCGGGACGGAAGTTGAAGAAGATGGCCGCGTCGCCCTCGTGAATGCCCTCGTTGTGGGCAGCGAAGGGCTCGACGAACTCGTCGCCGCGCGGATCCTTCTCGTAATAGGCCTTGATACCGGCAACGGGGTCGGTATCGGCATCGGACGCGTTGACCATGACGTCGTAGGCACGCTGGATGCGCTCCCAGCGGTTGTCGCGGTCCATAGCCCAATAGCGGCCCGAAACGGTGGCAACGCGAGCGTCGCAACCGGTCTCCTCGGAGATCTTAGCCAGGAAGGCGCAGAACTCGCTCATGTAGCCGGCACCGGACTGCGGGTCGACGTCGCGGCCATCCATGAAGGCGTGGACGCGAACGGTCTTGACGCCATGCTGGGCAGCCATCTTGACCAGAGCCTCGACGTGGTTCATGTGAGAATGAACACCGCCAGGGCTCATAAGGCCCATGAGGTGCAGGGTCTTGCCTTCGGCCTTGACGTCGTCCATAGCCTTGACGAAGACCTCGTTCTTGGCGATGGAGCCGTCCTTGATGGCGTTGTTGATGCGCGAAAGCTCCTGGAACACGATGCGACCGGCACCGATGTTGAGGTGACCCACCTCGGAGTTGCCCATCTGACCGTCGGGAAGGCCCACGTCCTCGCCCGAAGCACCGAGCGTGGTGTGAGGATACTTCTCGTACAGGCTATCAAGGAAGGGCGTCTTGGCAGCGGCGACGGCGTTCTCGCCATCAGCCGGAGCAAGGCCGCAGCCATCCATGATGATCAGGAGTGCAGGAAGATGACGCTGTGCCATATGTCCTACTCGCCTGCCTTGACGACCATAGAGGCGAAGTCGGCAGCCTTGAGCGAAGCGCCGCCCACGAGGGCGCCGTCAACGTCGGGCTTGACGACGAGCTCGGCAATGTTGCCGGGCTTAGCGGAACCGCCGTAGAGAACGCGGATGCCGTTAGCGAGCTCCTCGCCGAACATCTCCTTGAGGGTCTCACGGATAGCGCCGCAGACCTCCTGAGCGTCCTCGGCGGTAGCGGTCTTGCCGGTGCCGATAGCCCAGATGGGCTCGTAGGCGACGACGACCTGCTTGGGGCAGGTGATCTCAAGACCAGCAAGGCCAGCCTTGACCTGGTTCACGACGTGCTCGACATAGGTGCCAGCCTCGCGGACCTCGAGGGACTCGCCGCAGCAGAAGACGGGAACAAGACCGGCGGCAACGAGGGCCTTGGCCTTCTTGTTCTGGTCCTCGTCGGTCTCGTGGAAGTAGTCGCGACGCTCGGAGTGACCGATGATGCAGTAGGTGCAGCCAGCGGACTTGAGCATGTCGCAAGAGGACTCACCGGTGAAGGCACCCTTGGCCTCCCAGTACACGTTCTGTGCACCGAGGGCGATGGGGGCAGCCTGAATGCGGTCATGAACCGTGGTGATGTCAATGGTCGGAGGGCAGACGAGCACCTCGACGCCAGCCGGAACCTCGGGCAGAGCCTGAGCCAGCTCGTCGGCGAGCTTGGCGGCCTCGGCGACGTCGTTGTTCATCTTCCAGTTACCAGCGATAAGAAGGGTGCGATTAGGCATCGAGAAGCGCCTCCACTCCGGGCAGGGCCTTACCCTCGACGAGCTCCATGGAAGCGCCACCACCGGTGGAGATCCAGCTCATCTTGTCGGCCAGGTTGAACTTGTTGACAGCCGCGACAGAGTCACCACCGCCGATGATCGAGGTGCAGTCGGCCTCGGCGACGGCCTCGGCGATAGCCTGGGTGCCGTGAGCGAAGTTGTCGAACTCGAAGACGCCCATGGGGCCGTTCCAGAACACGGTCTTGGCGCCCTTGACGGCCTCGGCGTAGAGCTCCTCGGTCTTGGGGCCGATGTCCATGCCCTCACGATCGTCGGGGATAGCGTCGGAAGCGACAACCTCGGGGACAGCGTCCTCGCCAAAGTGATCGGCAACGCGGTTGTCGATGGGGAGCAGGATCTTGACGCCCTTTTCCTCGGCCTTCTTGAGCATCTCGCCGGCGCGCTCGACCCAGTCCTCTTCCTTGAGGGACTGACCGACGGTCAGGCCCTGAGCCAGGAAGAAGGTGTAGGCCATGCCGCCACCGATGATCAGGGTGTCAGCGGAGTCGATGAGGTGATCGAGAACGCCGATCTTGGAAGAAACCTTGGAACCGCCGACGATAGCGACGAAGGGGCGCTCGGGCTCGGCGAAGATGCCGGTCAGCGTGTCGACCTCCTTCTCGAGCAGGAAGCCGGCGACGGCAGGCAGGTAAGCGGCGGGGCCCACGACGGAACCCTGGGCGCGGTGAGCGGTGCCGAAGGCATCGAGAACGAAGACGTCACCATAGGAAGCGAGCTTCTTGGCGATCTCGGGATCGTTCTTCTTCTCACGCTTGTCGAAACGGACGTTCTCGAGAACGAGGACCTTGCCCGGCTCGACGGCGGCGACAGCCTCAGCAGCCTTCTCGCCGTAGGTGTCGGCGACAAAGGCAACATCGAGACCAGAGAGCTCAGCGAGCTTCTTGGCGACAGGCTCAAGGGAGAGCTCAGGCTGGAAGCCGGTGCCCTCGGGACGGCCGAGGTGGCTCATGAGGATGACGCGAGCGTTGTGCTCAACGAGGTAGTTGATGGTGGGCAGGGCAGCCTTGATGCGGGTGGTGTCGCCAACGACGCCATCCTTGATAGGCACGTTGAAGTCAACGCGGACGAGAACGCGCTTGCCGTCGACATCGATGTCGCGGACGGTCTTCTTGGTAAAGGCCATGTTTGCTTCTACCTTTCGTACGTGTCTGCCTCCCATTACGGCAGACGATTTCCTATAAAAAGGGCGCGACCCTAGGGTGTAAGCCCTATAAGGCCGCGCCCTTCTTTAGACGCTCAACGAGCTATTCGCTAAAAGCTAAATTAAGCAACGAACTTCTCGAAGTACTTGATGGTGCGGACCATCTGAGAGGTGTAAGAGTTCTCGTTGTCGTACCAAGAGGTGACCTGAACGAGGGTCTGGCCGTTGCCGAGGTCAGAGCACATGGTCTGAGTGGCGTCGAAGATGGAGCCGTGGGTCTCGCCGATGATGTCGGTGGAGACGATGTCGTCCTCGTTGTAACCGAAGGTCTCGGAGATGGTGGAAGCGTAGGCCTTCATAGCGGCGTTGACCTCGTCGACGGTGACCTTCTTGTCAACGACAGCGTAGAGGTTGGTGATGGAGCCGGTCGGCGTCGGGACGCGCTGGGCGGCACCGATGAGCTTACCGTTGAGCTCGGGGAGAACCAGGCCGATAGCCTTGGCAGCACCGGTGGTGTTGGGGACGATGTTGACGGCGCAGGCGCGGCTACGACGCTTGTTGCCTTTGCGCTGCGGGCCGTCGAGCGGCATCTGGTCGCCGGTCCAGGCGTGAATGGTGGTCATGATGCCGGACACGATGGGAGCGAAGTCGTTCAGACCCTTGGCCATCGGGGCGAGGCAGTTGGTGGTGCAGGAAGCAGCGGAGATGATGTTGTCCTCAGCGGTCAGCGTCTCGTGGTTGACGTTGTACACGATGGTGGGCAGATCGCTGCCGGCCGGAGCGGAGATGACGACCTTCTTGGCGCCAGCGTTGATGTGGGCCTGAGCCTTAGCCTTGCTGGTGTAGAAGCCGGTGCACTCGAGAACGACGTCGACGTCGAGGTCGCCCCAAGGCAGGTTGTTGGCGTCGGCCTCCTTGTAGATCTTGATCTCCTTGCCGTCAACGGTGATGGAATCCTCGCCAGCAACGACCTCGTGATCGCGAGCGTAGTTGCCCTGCGTGGAGTCGTACTTCAGCAGGTAAGCGAGCATATCGGGAGAGGTGAGGTCGTTGATAGCGACAATCTCGGAGCCCTCATGACCGAACATCTGACGGAAAGCCAGACGACCGATGCGACCGAAGCCGTTAATAGCAACCTTTACTGCCATTGTGTCTCCTTTCGTAAGGCCCCCGCAAGCTACAGCGCCCGCCGTTGAGGCCCACAAACTAACCACTCGCCTAATATACCTTTTTTTTGACTTGAATTTCACGAGAATGCTCGAAATTGAAAATCAAATTTACGTTAAAACGTTTTAAAGAATAAAATAGCAGCTAAATCCGTATATACGTCAATACTTTAAACTACTTGTTTGCTTCAATGAGCTTTTCAAGACGTAAAACACGATGGTAGAGGGCCGACTTCGACAAGGGAGGGTCAGCCATCTCCCCTAAATCACGCAGCGACAGATCGGGATAGCGCTCGCGCAGGTCGCAAAAGACCGCCAAGGCATCCGGAAGCGCATCGCGAAGGCCGCGCTGCTCGAGCTCATCGATAAGCGCAAGCTGATGTTGGGCAGCACCGGCGCTTCTGGTCTGGTTGGCGAGCTCGGCGTTCACGCGACGGTTCACATCGTTCTTAACCAACTTGACCGCGCGCGCCTCCTCAATCTCGGCAACGCTGCGCTTGGCACCAATCAGCTTTAATAGATGCTCGATTTCCTCGGCGCTCTTAATGTACACGGCATATGACCCCCGCCGTGCATTAACACGAGCATGGACCCCAATCTGCCCCAACAGGTCGCAAAGCCCCTTAGCATATTGCTCGCCCTGCACCGCGATCTCCAAATGAAAATCGCCGCGCGGATCGGCCACGAAGCCACCCGCGATGAGCGCGCCGCGGATGTAGGCAAGCCTGCAGCAGGGACGGGCAACGATGTGTCGGGGAACACCAGCGACGAGCCCTCCCCTGCGGTCTAGAATGCCCAGCAGCACCAGAGCCTTGTCCAGGTCGGGTTGATCGGGCAGGGTAATGAGATAATTACGGACCTTATGCAAGACCGATTTACGAACGGTGAATTCCGTTTTGAGCTTAAGGATGCGATGTGTCAGCGTGATCATCGTGCGTGCGACGGCTCCCGTCTCAGTCGCAACCGTCAAACGATACCGCCCAGAGCCGGTAAGCGAGAGCGTACCACTCACGCGCGTGAGGGCGGCAAGTGTCGACAAGTCGCAGTATTCACATTCGGGTTCGCAGCGCGCAAGCTCGTCGCGCACCTCAGCGGTAAACGACATGCAGGCCTATGCCTTCGTGTTGGCGCGCGACAGATCGCGGTGGGAGATGCTCACGTGATACTGGGCGCCTTCCAGGTAACGGGCCGTGGCCTCGGCAATGGCGACGCTACGGTGCTGTCCGCCCGTGCAGCCGATGGCGATAGAAAGCTGCGGTTTACCCTCCGCGATATAGCCCGGCATCACCGTATCGAGTAGCCGTGTCCAAGCCTTCCAAAACTCCTGCGTCTTGGGATGGTCCAGAACAAAATCCGAGACCTTTTTATCGAGACCGGTCATCGTGCGCATCTCGGGATCGTAGAACGGATTGGGCAGGAAGCGGACGTCGATCATAATGTCCGCCTCGACGGGCATGCCGTGCTTAAAGCCAAACGAGAACACATGGACGTCCATGAGCTGTTGGTCGGACAGTTCGGAAAATGCCATACGTAGCTTGTTGCGCAGCGCAGAGGTGCGCAGACGGCTCGTGTCGATAATCATATCGGCTCGATCGCGCACGCCCTGCAGCTGAAGGCGCTCGCGCTGAATGGCATCGGCCGTAGTCTCCCCCGGTTTGGCAATGGGATGACGGCGGCGGTTTTCGCTATAACGACGGATCAGCACCTCGTCAGAAGCCTCTAGGAACACGATGTCGCAGCTCATCTCGCGTTCTTCGAGCGCGGCGACCGCATCGAGCAACTCGTCAAACAGTCCCTGGCTACGCAAATCGCAGGTGACGGCGAGATGCCTGCCCACGCCCGTATTGATGCCGACGAGCTCGGCAAGCTGGGCGATCAGACGCGGAGGCAGGTTATCGATGCAAAAATAGCCCATGTCCTCGAACACGTGCATGGCCTGCGTGCGGCCCGATCCGGACATTCCGGTGATGATGACGATATCGGGGATGCGCTCCGAGCGCTCCGCCGCATCCATGGCATCTCCCTTTTGCATGTGTTGCCTCCCGAAAACAAGCGCGGGACCCAGCAACCCGGATCCCGCGCGGTCAATTGCCTATATTGAGTATACCGCCCCGAGCGGATACGAGGCCTGTCTTACGCCTCAAGCGCAGCCTTGAACCAACTCGTAATACTCGTGGGATGCGTGATGGCAGTGCCGACGACAACGGCCCAAGCGCCAGCATCGATCGCGGCGCGAGCCTCCTCGGGCGTGTGCACACGGCCCTCGCAGATGATGGGAAGACCGGGGAATTCCTCGGTCGCCTGACGCAGAAGCGGAAGATCGGGGCCATCGGCCATGGTGCAGTCGATGGCGGCGACACCATGAGAAAGCGTGGTGGATACAAGGTCGAAGCCCATATCAACCGCACGGCGAATGTCCTCGATGGTGGCACAATCCGCCATCAGGAGGACACCCTCCTCGTGCAGCGGACGGAAGGTGTCCTCGACGGTCTTGCCATCGGGACGCGGACGATCGGTGGCATCGATCGCCACGATATCGGCACCCGCGGCAACGCAGGCGCGAGCGTGACGCAGCGTCGGCGTGATGTAAACGCCCTCGCGCCCATCCTTCCACAGGCCGATAACAGGAACCTCACAGCGACCCTTAATGGCGGCAATGTCGGCAAGGCCCTGACAGCGAATGGCGGCGGCGCCGCCAAGCTCGCAAGCGCGAGACATTTGAGCCATGGTCTCGGGCGTACGAAGCGGCTCGCCCATATACGCCTGAACGCTCACGACGAGCTTGCCCTTCAGGGATTGAATCAAAGGATCGACGGTCATAAGGCTGCAACCTTTCTCAGAACAGCCTCCCGAGGCGTGTTGTCTCGGGAGGCTCCTACAGCAGATACGTTTACTTCAACGAGGCAAGAAGATGCTCAGCGGCACCGATGAGCGGAGCATCGCCCTCCAGAGAACCGATGAGGATCGGCGTGTCCTGAAGCGGATCGAGCGCCTGGCTGGCATAGCCCTCGTGCACCGAATCCTTCCACGTCTGCGAACGCCAATCGGGACCTTGGTGAATCACGCCGCCCGAAAGCACGATGACCTCAGGGTCCAGGATGTTAGCGAGCGAGCCCAAGCTGGCACCCAACGCAAAGCCGGCATCATGGATGACCTCGGTCGCCTTTGCGTCGCCTGCACGGCACAGGTCGTTCACATCGCGACCGACCGAAGGACGGCTGGGGTCGACACGGCCAAAGCGCTCATCGTACATACGACCAATGGAAGTGCCCGAAGCAACCGACTCCAGATGGCCGGAACGCCCGCAGGCGCAGGGAATGCCGGCGGCAGCCGAGCACTCGATGTGGCCCATATGGCCAGCAGCACCATGGAAGCCCTGCATCACGCGGCCGTTCTCGACATATGCGCCGCCGATGCCCGTACCGATGCCAAGACACAAGACGGAGAACTTGCCCTTGCCGACGCCCCAGTGGGCCTCGCCCAGAGCATGAGCTTGCACGTCGCCTACAACGGCAACGGGAAGACCGAGATCCTCGCGCAGACGCGGCCCCAACTGAACGCCGGACCAGCCGGGCATGATCTCATTGGCATACGCGATGGCGCCCGTCTTGGGATCGACGACGCCGGCGGCACCGATACCGACGCCAAGGACCTCGACATCGGGATTCGCCTCGAGAGCAGCCTTGATGGACGCCTCGATACGCTGGAAGACGGCCTCGCCGCCCTCTTGGGCCTCGGTGGGAACCTCGGCCTCAAAAACGGGATGGGGCACACTACCGTCAGCCGGGTACTCCATGATGGCAGTCGCGATCTTAGTTCCGCCGATATCGACAGAACAGACGTACTTGTTCTCCATGTCGCTCTCCTTCGGAGATAAAAAACAACTATAGGAAATGCGCCGTCAGGCTAGCCGTCACAGCGCAGTAAAGGTTTTCCTGGTGCCCAAGATCGCCGAGAAACCGTGTGGCCATTGACCTAATAGTCATGGCCACACGGTTGAACGGCGAGGTCGGGTGCCTGGGAAAGCTTTACAGGAGGCCGTTGTCCTGGAGGACCTTCCTAATAGCCTCGACGTTCTCGCCGGTCATGGCCTTCACCGGGCGCGGCATGGTCGGGCTGTCGAAGATACCCATGAGGTTCATAGCGGTCTTGAAGGCGCCGACGCCACCGGCATAGCCCTGGACGCCCGAGGTGACATCCCAGATGTGCGAAATCTCATTGAGGCGATCCTGCTCGGCCTTGACGGTAGCCCAGTCACCAGCCTGAGCGGCCTTCCACTGACGAACGTAGCCCTCGGGCTCAACGTTGGCGAGACCCGGGACAGAGCCGTCGGCGCCACCGAGGTAAGCGCCGTCGACAACAACCTCGTGGCCGGTGAGGATGCTCATCGGATGGCCGTTCTTCTCGTTCTCCTGAACGAGGTAGCGGAACGAGATGTCATCACCCGAGGAATCCTTGACGCCAGCAAGGACGCCCTCGGCGCCGAGCTTGGCAAGGAGCTTCCAGGGGAGCTTGGTGTGAACGCAGACGGGGATGTCATAGGCAAAGATGGGCAGGTCAAGCTCCTCGTGCAGGATGCGGAAGTGCTCCTCGACCTCGGTCATGCCCTGCAGGGCATAGAACGGGCAGGTGGCGACGAGGGCATCGGCGCCCAGCTCCTGAGCGACCTTGCCGTGCTCAATCATGCGCTCGGTCTCGGTATCGATGATGCCGACCAGAACAGGCACGCGGTGGTCGACGATGCGGACGGCCTCGGCGATGATCTGGCGACGACGCTCGTCGGTGGAGAAAACGACCTCACCCGAAGAGCCCAAGAAGAACAGGCCATCGACGCCGGCATCGATCATGCGGTTGATGCTGCGCTCAAAGGAGGCAACATCGAGCTGGTGATCTTCGGTATCGGGAACAACGACGGGAGGGATAACGCCGGTGAATTTCTGAGTTGCCACAAGAATCTCCTTAGTTGTCTGGCGGGCGGCCCTATGCCACCCACTCTTGTTGGCAGTGTCCAGGCCGTCTAGGCCAAAGAACACGAGTGGAACGTTTGGTTAAAAAAGTCTACGACTTCGTTTTCGAACGCATTGATGCGCTCGTGAGCGTATTTTGCATAGATGATATGCCTCCGGTCACACTCAAGACCGTTGAATACGGCAAACTGATCCTTGGGATCGCTCACGGTATCCATAAGCGATGTGCCCATGAGCACCGATCCGCGCACCCGAGACGACAGCACCTCGAGGCCGCCAGGAAGCGGATTGGCAACCGCCGTGCGGGCGAGGCCCCGCTCGTCCAGAGCAGAAACCGCCAGCGCGACTCCGCCGCCAAGACCCTCGCCCCATGCAAAGATGCGGTCGGGGTCCATGCCATCAAGATTGCGCGCGACCTCCGCCAACGCGCAGCCCCAACGGACGCGCCTGACAAAAGCAGGCGAGGTAATCCCCTGCCGCAGATCGCTGGGTCCAATCGCCTCATCGTCCGGCGCAAGCACGGCATATCCCATGGCCGCAAACCTCGTCATGTGATGCCATCCCCGCACGGGTCGGTCGATGTCGTGAAACATCAGACATAGCGGCACAAGCTCGGATGCTCGGGCGCGACCGGCAGGCTCGATCAAACGTGCGTGGACCACATCGCCACCAAGCTCAAAGGAAACCTCGGAGTAGCGGGCATACGGATTGGCGAAATCGATCGCCGTAATGGCCAGGCCTTGAATCTCAAGATTCATAGCACATGTCTCCAAATCAGAAACATCTGCCTGAACATCACCGTGCCAGTCCCGATATTCAGAGAGCCTTGACGAAACCGTCCCGGGAATCCCCACAAGGTCGGGGACAATCAGCTCGCCGACATTGCTCTCGCACTTAGACATGAGCCTCCCCTCCCTTGCAGAAAAACGGAATGATCAGATCGTCAAAATCCTGAATCTCCTCGTGGCCAAAGCCTTCAAAGAACTCATGACGCTTTTCACAGGTCAGGTTGTTATAGACCGCAAACTGCGTCGCTGGCGGACAGACGGTATCGGCTGTGCCGGTGCCAAACAGCACGGGGCATTTGACCATAGGGGCAAAGTTCTTGGAATCGAAGTACGCCAGCTTGGCATAGGCTTCGTCGATACGAGTCGAGTCCTCGTCAAACCAGCGAGACCAATAGCGCAGGCCCTCGTAGGCAATGTCGTCGGCATCCAAGTCCCAGACCAGGCGGAAATCCGACAGGAAGGGATAGAGGATGGCGGCGCGATTGATAAGCTCGCTGTTAAGTGCACAGGTCGCAATGCCCAAACCGCCGCCCTGCGACGCGCCGTTCACAAACACACGGGCAAGATTGATGCCCTCGAGCTCGCGAACGATGCGACACAGGATGCGAATATCTTGGTGCAAGCGGACATAGTAGAGGTTGGCCGGGTCGCCGTCGATACCGGCGACGATATGGCCCGCGACCGTTGTGCCCTCAAATCCACCAATGTCCTCGGAGGGACCTCCTTGACCGGGGCAGTCGAGGGCGATGAGTGCCATGCCCATGCCCGCAAACGACGCCTGCTCAAACCAGCTGCGGCTTGCACCCGGATATCCATGGAACTGAAGTACCAATGGCACGGGCTCGTCCGAGACGGGTTTAAGGTACTTGGCATGCAGGCGAGCGCCACACATGCCGGTATACCAGAGGTCGAAAAGCTGGCAGGTCACGGCATCTGTGACCGATGCCGTCTCGATCGCATAGTCAAGCCCGACCGCGTCGGCCTCGGCCATGCGATCCTTCCAAAAGAGATCGAAATCTGATGGACGGGGCATGGCGCCTCGATATTCACCAAATTGATGTTGTAGCTCCTGAGCACTTGGCATGGCTCGTGAACCCAACCTTTCGAAATCGCAACGGAGGTGCGCCCGGCAAGGGAACCGGGCGCACGGGAGGGAAAGCGAGGCTACTCGCCGAGCTTGGGATGCAGCAGCGACGGCGCAGCGCCGAGCAGCATCTTGGTGTAGGGGTCCTGGGGGTGCTGGAAGACCTGCTTGGCCTCGCCCTGCTCGACGATCTTGCCGCCATTCATAACGATGATGTCGTCAGAGATATAGCGGACCGTCTGGATGTCATGGCTGATGAACACCATGGCCAGGCCGAGCTCCTTCTTAAGGTCGGTCAGCAGGTTCAGAATCTGCGCGCGGACCGAAACGTCCAGAGCCGAGGTTGGCTCGTCGGCGATGATGGCATCGGGGTTCAGCGACAGGGCACGGGCAATTGCGACGCGCTGGCGCTGGCCGCCCGAAAGCTGGCCGGGAAGAACCTCGGCGGCGGAGCTGGGCAGACCGGTGAGCTCCAAGAGCTCCTTGACGCGCTTCTCCTGCTCGGCCTCGGTACCCAGGTTGTGGACGCGCATGGGGTCGAGCAGTTGCTCGCGAACGACCATGCGGGGGTTGAGTGCCGTGGCCGGGTTCTGGAACACGACCGAGATGACGCGACCCATGTGGCGACGGTCCTCGGCGGTACGTTTGGTAACGTCCTTGCCCTTAAAGTAGACCTTGCCGCTCGTGGGGGCCTGCAGGCCGCACATGACGTTGGCGGTGGTGGACTTACCGCAACCGGACTCGCCGACGATGCCGATCGTCTGACCGGGCATGAGCCTAATCGTTACACCCTGGACGGCGTGAACCAGGTTAGGGTGCAGAATCGAGCCGGTACGGGTCCTAAAGGTGACGTGGACGTCATCAAGGAAGATGATCGGCTCGACGCCGTTGACTGCGGTCTCGCTCATCTACATCACCTCCGCGTGAGGGGTCAAACCATTTGCCTTGAGCACCTCGTCGGGGAGCTCGGAATAGAAATGCTCGGTGCCGGGCACGCGCTTGAAGACCGGACGGGTGTCCAGGCCAATACGCGGATGGCTCGAGCGGGGCGCGAAGCGATCGCCCTTGGGGAAATCGCGCGGGCTCGGAACGGCGCCGGGCACCTGGTGCAGGCGGCCCGAACCGCTCTCGATGGACAGGACGGAACCCAGAAGACCGCGGGTGTACTCGTGGATCGGGTTGGTGAGCAGCTCCTTGGTGGGCGCCTGCTCGATAACCTGACCGGCGTACATCACCGTGATGTTATGGGCGACCTCGGCGACCAGCGCCAGGTCATGCGAGACGAAGATCATGGCAAAGCCGAGCTTGGCCTGAAGGTCGTTGAGCAGCTTGATGACCTGCTTCTGGACGGTAACGTCCAGGGCGGTCGTGGGCTCGTCGCAGATGACCAGCTTGGGGTCGCGGGTAAGGGCCATAGCAATCAGAACGCGCTGACGCTGACCACCGGAAAGCTCGTGCGGATAGCTCTCGAGCGTACGCTTGGGGTCGAGGCCCACGAGCTCCAGGAGCTCCTCGGCGCTACGGGTGCCGCCACGCTTGGTGAGCTGCTTCATCTGGGCAGAGATGAGCATGGAGGGATTGAGCGAGGACAGGGCGTCCTGATAGACCATAGCGATATCGGTACCGCGCAGGCCGAACCACTCCTTCTTACTCATCTTGAGCAGGTCGCGGCCCTCCCAGAGGACCTCGCCGGAAAGGTGCTCATCGTCGTCGGTCAGGCCCATGATGGCCAGCGTGGTGATGGACTTACCGCAACCGGACTCGCCCACCAGGCCCATGGTCTGACCAGGACGGACGTCAAAGTTGACATGGTCGACGACGTTGATATCACCGTGATGCTCAAACTGAATGCAGAAGTCACGGACCGAGAGAATCGGTTCGACAGACTCGTCGGGCACATGGCGATCGTCACGCTTGAGCTCGACATCGCGCAGGGCGCCAAGGCGAGCGGAGAGGGACTGGGCCTGCTCCTTGTAGGCGCGAACGGGGTCGGAGACCAGCAGGTCGGCCTCGCGGCGCTTGGAGGAATCGGTCGGATCCAGGGCGGCGGAGGGAGCAGCGGCCATGGCGTCGGTAATGCCCTCGGAGAGGATGTTGAGCGCCAGGCAGGTGATCATGATGGCCAGGCCCGGGAACAACGCCTGCCACCAACGGCCGGCGAGCACGCCGCCGCGGGCGTCGGCGAGGATGTTGCCCCAGGTAGCGGTGGGCTCCTGGATACCAGCGCCGATGAAGGTCAGCGAAGCCTCGAAGATGATGGCGTCGGCGACTAGGGTAACGGTGAAGACCATGATCGGGGCGATGCAGTTACGCAGAACATGCTTGATTAAAATCCACGGAGCCTTGGCGCCGGAAACGATGACCGCGCGGACATAGTCCTCGCCGTACTCGGACACGATGTTGGCGCGCACGATACGGGCAATCTGCGGAGTGTACATAAAGCCGATGGCGAAGATGATCGACGGCACGGAGTTGCCCAGGATGGAGACGAAGACGGCCGCGAGGGCGATGCCCGGGATGGACATGATGATGTCCAAGATACGCATGATCGTCTCGGAGACGGCCTTGCGCGAAACCGCTGCAAGGGCGCCCACGACCGAGCCGCAGACCAGAGCCATGGCAGTGGCGCCAAAGCCGATAATCAGCGAGTAACGACCACCGTAGAGCATACGCGACAGAATATCGCGACCCTTATCGTCGGTACCGAAGATAAATCCGTTGCCGGGAGCCTGGCGAGCCGTAAAGATCTCGACCGGGCTATAGGGGGCAAGAAGGGGCGCCAGAATCGCAGTCAGGGCGACCAGCACCAGCACGACGGCGGCAATCTTAGAAGACAGCGTCATCTTCTTCCAGCCACCGAGCTTGAGCCCCTTGGAGGCAGCCTTCTCGAGCTGCTCGGTTTGCTTCTCTCGAATCTTTACCATAATCTACACCGTCCTGATGCGCGGGTTGATGAGCAGGTAGAGCATGTCAACCACGATGTTGATGATGATGAAGGCAAGAGCAACGACGATAACGACGCCCTGAACCAGGTTCGCCTCGTTGCCCTGAACGCCCTGCAGAATCGCGGTGCCCATGCCGGGGAGGTTGAAGATAACCTCGATGACGACGGCGCCGCCCATGAGGTAACCGATCTTAAGACCGAGGGTGGTGACCGGGGTGATCAGCGCATTGCGAAGAACGTTGATACCGACGACGACCTTCTCGGGAACGCCGGCACCGCGAGCCATACGGACATAGTCCTTGTCGAGCTCCTCGACCATGGCGGTACGCACGATACGAGTCATCTGGCCCGTCAGCGGAAATGCCAAGGCGATGGCGGGCATAATCATGCGGCCCAGATAACCAGCCGGATTCGTGGTGAAGTGAGGCAGAGCACCCGATGCCGGGAGCACCTTAAGGTAGGAAGAGAACAGCAGGATCAACAGAACGGCAAGCCAGAACGACGGGGTTGCCAAGCCGGCGATGGAAAAGACGCGGATCACTTGGTCCGGCCATTTGTCGCGATACAGTGCCGCGATGACGCCGAGCAAAAACGAAACGACCGCACCGATGGCAAGGCCGATGAAGGTCAGCTGCATCGTGACGGGCAGGGCCGTGGAGATGCGCTTGGCAACGGAGTTGCGAGCAGCACCATAGGTGCCCATGTCGCCATGGATCAAATCGCCCATATAGCGCACGTAGCGCACGGGCCAGGGGTCGTCCAGACCATACTTCTCATGGTACTCGGCAACCGCCTCGGGCGAGGCACCGTCACCCAACGCCGTGTAGGCGGGGTCGGTCTTGGAGAACGACATAAGGAAGAACACCAGGACGGTGACGCCCAATGCCATGATCGGCAGCGCCACAAGACGCCTTCCAATCAAACGTAGCAAGTTGTTCACGTTCTCTCCCCTTTCTTTTGTCGGTAGGACCAACTGGTATATGAGTACGGATACTCATTACAAGACCCGAGCGACATCGAGGTCGCCCGGGTCTTTGTTTCAACTATGAGGATACGGTCCCAACGACCGACATCCTGCATACAGACTCAAGCGAGTCTTACGCCTTGACGGTCGCAACGCCCCTGAAGGACATGCTCGTCGTGCCGATGCCCTTGAAGCCATCGAGGGCCTCGCCGTTGGGCGCAGTGGACGGATCGTCCCAGGAAGCGGAGACGGTCTTGACGTGGACAACGGGGTACAGAACGGCGTTGTCGGCAATGATGTCGAAGCACTCGTTCCACTTCTTCTGCTGCTCGTCGCCCTCGGCGGCAAGAGCCTCGTCCATGAGACTGTGGAGCTTCTGCCACTCAGCGGACTCCTTCCACGGGCAACGGGTCTGCATCCAGACGTTGTCGCCGTACCACCAGTTGAGCAGCAGGTCGGGGTCGGCGCCGAAGCAGGAAGGATCGCCAGGGGCAAGGAGGATATCGTAGGCCTCGCCGCCGTCGATGGCAGCGTAGGTGGCCGGCGAGGTATCGGTCTGGATGGTCACATCGAAGCCGAGAGCGTCGAGGTCGTTCTTGACCTGGGCGGCCATGCCCTTAATCTGCTCGTTGTCGGTGGTGCGCAGGGTGATGGCACCCGGGGTGATGCCAGACTCCTCGATGAGCTTCTTAGCCTTCTTGGCGTCGGTCTTGTACACCGTGGAAGCCTCATGATAGTTGGTGAAGCTCTTGGGCAGGTAGCAGCTGGCAGCGGTGGCAAGGCCGGCGAAGGTGTTGCTGACCATCTTCTCGGTGTCGAGCGCATACATGACAGCCTGACGGACCTTGACGTTGTTCCAAGGCTCCTTGGCGACGTTGAACATGATGAAGCGGGTGCCGAAACCCTGAACGTTATCGATCTTGCAGCCGGCGCTCTCGAGCTGGTCGACGGCGTCAGCGGTAACGAGCTCCATAACGAGCGTGGAGCCCTCCTGCTGAGCGGTAACGCGAGCGGTGGGGTCGGTCAGGATGCTGTACTGGATCTTCTTATCCTCAGCAGCATACTCACCGTTGTACTCGGGGTTGGGAACCAGGGTGATCTCGGTATCGGAGATAGAGTCGTACATCCAGGGGCCGGAGCCGATCGGCTGCTTGGCGCGATCCTCCTCGGTCTGGGTGGCCGGGGTAACGCGGACGATGGCCAGACGATCCTTGAGCAGGGAGAAGTTGGGGACCTTGGTCTTGACCGTCACGGTGCTGGCGTCCTTGGCCTCGATGGACTCGAAGGGCTGGAAGAACGGAGCATAGGTAGCGGAAGCGGCGCAAGCGGTGTAGGAGGCAACGACATCATCAGCGGTGACCTCGGTGCCATCGGAGAACTTGGCGCCCTTGCGGATGGTGACCTCGAAAGTGGTGTCGTCCACAGACTTGGGATCGTCGGTGGCGAGCTCGTTGAAGGTGCTGTAGTCGTGGTAATCGATGCCGTAGAGGCCCTCGACGACGTGCCAGTTAGCACCCAGGCCCACAGCGGAGCCGGTGCTGGCGGGATCGAAGCTGGACGGAGCGTAAGCGGAACCAGCGGTGATCACGCCGCCGCCACGGTTGGCGGAATCGGTGGAACCGGAAGCGGAACCCTCGTCGCTAGAGCTGCCACCGCAGCCGGTGAGACCAAGCCCTGCGACAGCAGCGACGCTGCCGGTGAGGCCGAGGAACGAACGCCTGGATATACCCTTGTTGATGATGGCCATGTCTTCTCCTATCAATAGAGAATCTTACCCGGGAGCACCTAGACGCGCCCCCGCGCAACTTGCGGACGATATATACCTTACCTACCGACGAGCCCAACTGAGGTGCCGCGCTCGGCGACCGATACATACATACGCTTGAACGGTATTTACTACCGTTCACCGAATTCATTGACAAACGATTCGCCAGACAGTATGTATCGACGAGGTGAGATATCAGTCTTCGTCAACCCGCAGAATAGCAGGGTTGTTCACCATGGCTAGTCAAACGTTTTAGCGTTAATAAAACCCGAAATCGGCTGGTAATCGCCGTGAAATACATGATTGAAAATCACGCAATCATGTATATCAGTGGTTTAGAGGCGTGTTTAGTTTTCGGATTGCTTTGCCGCCGCCTCGGCGCGCTCGGCATTCCATGCAACGAGCGCCTCGTGAACCGCTTTGGCGACATCGGCAGGAATGCCTCGAACTTCCGCGATCTCTTGCTCGCTCGCCGCGCGCAAACGCTTCATCGAGCCAAAATGGCGCATAAGGGCACGTTTTCTGGTGGGTCCCACGCCTGGAACGTCATCGAGTACCGAAACCGTCATGGCTTTATCGCGCAATTCGCGATGGAACGTGATGGCAAAACGGTGCGATTCATCGCGCACCTGTTTAATTAGATAGAGCGACGCGGACCCGGTCGGCAGCACGACTGGAGTCTCGTCCCAAGGTACGAAAACCTCCTCATCGGCCTTTGCCAAGCCACAAACTGGTATATCGAGCCCAAGAGACTCAAGTTGCTTGATCGCAGCGGTCAATTGCGGCTTACCGCCATCGACAACGAGCAAATCGGGGCGCGAGCCAAAGCGCTCGTCGGCCATACGCTCTGGAGCATAACGTCGTCCCAAAACCTCGGACATCGACACGAAGTCGTTTGCCTCGTCCAATTCGGCCTGAATTTTAAAACGACGATACTGACTCTTGTCGGCGCGCCCGTTGGTAAACACCACCATCGAGGCGACCGTGAAGGTGCCATGCAGTGTAGAGATATCGAAGCACTCGATACGCAACGGCGGCGATGGCAGCGCCAACGCACTTTCGAGCTCCAGGAGCGCTTGATTGGTGCGGTCGTCAGCGTACCCCGTTCGCATCATGTAGCGCATGAGAGCATGGCGCGCATTTTTGGATGCCATATCGAGCAGACGGTGCTTTTCGCCACGCTGCGGCCTATGGAGATGGCAGGAACGCTCACGCTTGCCCGCAAGCCACTCCCCCAGCGCCTCCGCATCCTCAAGCTCGACGGAAAGGTTGACCTCAGCTGGAATATCAGCCGTCTCGTCGTAATAGCGCTTAAGAAAGCCCGACTGGAGCTCTTCCTCGTCAACATCAAGACCCTTGTCGAGAATGAACTCGCAGGTGCGAACTGTTCGGCCCTCGCGAACGACGAAGACGCAAGCGGCGGAGATGGTCTCCTCGCGATAGAAACCGATGACATCTATATCGACACTGGAGGGAAAAACGACTTGCTGACGATCGTCCAGACCCCTGATGACCTCCAAACGACGTTTGACGCGTGCCGCGCGCTCAAAGTCGAGCGCCTCAGCGGCATCCGTCATCTCGGAGGTCAGCTCATCGACGACATCCTTGCGATGGCCCGACAAAAAGCGCTCGACACGCTTGACGTTCTTGGCATAGTCTGCCGGGGAAATCGCGCCGACACACGCACCCGGGCCGCGCCCGACATGGTAGTCAAAGCAGGGGCGCCCGTTTTGCGCGCAAATCATATTGACGATGTCTTCCTCGCCCTTGTGGGACTCGACGATACGGCGACAACGACGCCACTCCGCACAGGATGCGGAGCAGATGGGGATAACCTTGCGCAGCGTATCTATCGTCTCACGTGCCGCGCGGCTATCGGTATAAGGTCCAAAATAGCGCGTTCCCGGCTTATGACGCTCACGCGTGTATTTGATAGCGGGATACAGGTCGCCCTTTGTAATGGCGATAAAGGGGTAGCTCTTGTCATCCTTGAGGTCGACGTTAAAGTACGGATGGTACTGACCAATCAAATTGCGCTCGAGCACCAACGCCTCGTGCTCGGTCTCCACCACGATATAGTCAAAGCTCGCCACCAGCTGCATCATCAGCGGGATCTTCTGGCGCTCGTCCTGCAGCGTCACGTACTGACGCATACGGGCGCGCAGGTTTTTCGCCTTGCCCACGTAGATGACATCGCCCTTGGCGTCTTTCCAAAGGTAGCAGCCGGGCTGCGTGGGAACGCGCGAAACCTGCTCGGCAAGCGTTGGAATGTTGTCGTGACCGGCCACGCGCACCTACTTGCGACGAATCAGCGCCGAGACCTCGGGCATCTTAAGGACGACGGCAAGGCCAAAGGTAACAGCAAGCGAGACGACACCCGCAACGCAAACGTAGCCAAGAGTAATCAGAATCGAGCCGCCAAGTGCCCCGACAAAGTGCTCAAGCGCCCACATGACGCCGGCGCCTGCGGCAGCACCCAGGCCACCGAGCAAAAGGCCAAAGAAACCGCCATGCAGGATAGATTTAACCTGAAGACCACGCAGACGACGACGCAGCCACCACAGCGAGCAACCGACCAAGATCACGTAGTCGACGACATACGAAAGCGCGATTGCCGGCATACCGAAGCCCAGCACAACGCCAAACAGCAGAACCGAGCCGGCCTGGCCGATGGCGGAATACAGACAATAGCGGCTATAGGGCTTCATGTCGAGCAAGGCAGAGAAGCTCTTCTGCATCAGCACGACCACGCCGTAGAGCGGCAGGGAAAGTGCCAGGTAGATAAGGAACTCCGACACCAGCGCCACACCGGACTCATCGAACTTGCCAGCGCAGTAGATCATGTTGAGCGGACGCGCGAAGACAATCAGGTACAGCGCGAATGGAATCAGGAAGAACAGCATCTGGGCGACGCCACGCGAAATGCCCGTGCGGACGCTGTCGTAATCCTTCTCCTGTGCGTCGTGAGAGAGCTCGGTATAGAGCGCCGTCGAAAGCGAGGCGGCAATCAGCGCGTAGGGCAGCGTGTACCACAGGCGCGCATAGGCGATGACGGAAGGACCAGTCTCGGGCTGGACCACCAGCGCAGCAGCGTTGGTGATAGAAGTCGAGACAAACATGCACACCGTGGCGAGCAGCGTCGGGATACCGAGCGCAATCGTCTGGCGCAGTGCGGGGTCCTTAAAGTCGATATGGATATGGGGATGCACGCCGTGCTTGCCAAGCGCGGGGATCTGACATGCCATCTGAACAAAGACACCGAGGGTCGTACCGGCCGCAATCAAGATGATGCCGGCACGTTCGCCAAACTGTGCGGACACGGGCGCAAAGCCCATAAAGCTCGCAATGACGATCACATTGTTGAGGACCGGGGCAAACGTCGACCAGAAGTAGTCGCGGTGTGCGTTGAGGACGCCCGAAAACACCGAGCCCAAACCATAAAACAGAATCTGGATGGCAAAGAAACGGAACATGAACGCAGCGGTATCCATGCTGCCGCCGTCACCCGAAAGGAACGATTGCGTCCAGATAAAGCCCGGGGCGAACACGGTCCCCAGCAACGAAATGCCACCCAGCACCAATAGCAGAATACCGAGCAGGTTGCCCACGTACTCGTTAGAGGCCTCGCGACCCTGCTCACGCCTCACGCCCATGTACACGGGCAAAAACGCCGTCACGAGCATGCCGCCCATCACGAGTTCGTAGAGCATATTGGGCAGATTGTTGGCGACCTGATAGGAAGACGAGAGCAGCGACATGCCGATAGCGGCCGCCATTGCCCACGTGCGGATAAAACCGGTGACGCGAGACACGATGGTCAGGATGGTCATAAGCCCGGCGGAACGACCAACCGTGGAGTAGTCCGACGAGCCCATGTCGTCAGTGTCGTCTCGCGACGAAGAAGCTTCGGATGAGGGTGTCTGAGGCGCAGATTCTTTTGCAAAATGAGCTCCGCACTTCAATTCTTCCTGCGGCATCGCTCAGTCCTCTCTCGTAATCGGAGCGACCGTCGCCCCGCAAAATGCAATTAAATCATCAGGTGCAAGCTCAAGCTGATAACCACGCTTGCCTCCCGAAATAAAAATGGTATCCCAAAGGACACATGTCTCATCAATGAGCGTCCGGTAGCGTTTTTTCATACCGACCGGACTGCAGCCGCCGCGAACGTAGCCAGTCGCCGCAAGCAAATCCTTCACATGCATCATGGCCAAGGACTTCTCCCCCGCGGCACGCGCGGCGGACTTTAGATCGAGCTCGTCGGCAACAGGGATGCAGCACACGACATGGTCGTTGGACGGCGTCACGCAGACCAAGGTCTTAAATCCTTGTCCGGGCTCCTCGCCAAGCTGCTCCGAAATCGCGACCCCCAGGCCCGCCGACTCATCACCATCGTCTTCGTACGTATGTAGAACATAGGAAATGCCGGCGCTTTCCAGCTCGCGCATCGCATTGGTTTTTGGCGTCTTTACAGCCTTTGCCATGGCATATCCTTTCCCTCGCATTCGGACGCAAAGATTAAGTATATGTCCAATTCGGCTGCATACGTCACTTCGACACAGCAAGCGCCATCGAATCACAAGGAGTCGATGGCGCCCATAAACTGAATCGCCTATTTATTGAGCATCAAGTTGAGCCTGACGCTCCCGGTCACGCCTGAGCAACGGCGCTAAAAACTTGCCCGTATAACTCTGCGGACAGTCCGCAACCTGCTCCGGTGTGCCCGAAACCACGACGGTTCCGCCGCCGTTACCGCCCTCGGGGCCCATATCGATCAGGCGGTCGGCAACCTTGATGACATCAAGGTTGTGTTCAATCACCAGCACCGTGTTGCCCGCATCGACCAAGCGCTGCAGCACATCGAGCAGCTGGCGGACGTCCTCAAAATGAAGGCCGGTCGTCGGCTCATCCAAAATATAGAACGTCTTGCCCGTCTGGCGTCGATGAAGCTCCTTGGCGAGCTTCACACGCTGCGCCTCGCCGCCCGAGAGCGTCGTAGCGGGCTGGCCCAGGCTCACGTAGCCCAAGCCTACATCGTACAGCGTCTGGAGCTTGCGCTTAATCTGCGGGATATTCCCAAAGAAGGCCAGTGCCTCGGTGACGCTCATGTCGAGCACGTCCGAGATGGTCTTACCACGGTAGGTGACCTCAAGCGTCTCGCGGTTATAGCGTTTGCCGCCGCAGACCTCACAGGGGACATAGATATCGGGAAGGAAGTGCATCTCGATCTTAATTTGTCCGTCGCCCTTGCATGCTTCGCAGCGACCGCCGCTCACGTTAAAGGAGAAACGTCCCGGCGAGTAGCCACGCGCCTTCGACTCCGGCGTACTCGCAAACAGCGCGCGAAGATCATCCCACAGGCCAATGTACGTAGCAGGGTTGGAACGCGGCGTGCGACCAATCGGCGACTGGTCGATATCGATCACCTTATCGATACACTCGATGCCCTCGATTTTCTTATACGGACCCACAGGGCGCGTCGAACGGTGAATGGCATTCGTAAGGGCAGGTGCGATGGTGTCGGTAACCAGGGAGCTCTTACCCGATCCCGACACGCCGGTAACGACCGTAAGCGTACCAAACTCGATCTTGGCGGTAACGTTTTTGAGGTTGTTGGCGCGGGCGCCCGTGATCTTAAGGCAGCCGCGACCGGGCTTGCGGCGTTCATCGGGAACCCGAATCATTCGCTTGCCGGTCAGGTAGGCACCCGTCATCGAATCGGGGCACGCCATGATATCGGCAGGCGTTCCCGCGGCGACCACGTGTCCGCCGTTCACGCCCGCACCGGGGCCCATGTCGATCACATAGTCGGCAGCACGAATCGTATCCTCATCATGCTCGACGACGATGACGGTATTGCCGATATCGCGTAGGCGCTCAAGCGTCTTGATCAGGCGCTCGTTATCGCGCTGATGGAGGCCGATCGACGGCTCGTCCAAAATGTACAGCACACCCATGAGGCCGGCGCCGATCTGCGTTGCCAGGCGAATGCGCTGGGCCTCGCCTCCGGAAAGCGTCGCCGAGGCACGGTCGAGGGTCAGATAGTCGAGTCCGACATCGACCAGAAAGCGCAGGCGCTCCAGGATTTCCTTAACGATGCGCCCGCCGATAAATTGTTGGCGCTCGGTAAGCTCCAAGCCCTCAAAAAACTCGAGCGACTCGCGGCACGATAGGCAACAGACCTCGTAAATGGACTTACCGCCTACGGTAACAGCGAGCATCTCGGGGCGCAAACGAGCGCCGTGGCAGCTCGAGCACGGCTCCTCGCGGATGTACTTCTCCAAGCGCGCCTTGGTGTTCTCATTCGTCGTCTCGGTATAGCGCTCGTACAGGATATTGCGCACGCCCGAGAACTTGGTGTCCCACTGGCTGCGGCGCCCATCGAGCTTTTGATAGTCGACCGAAATCTTCTGGTCGCCCATGCCGTCTAAAAACGCGCGACGCACCCGCGGAGGCAGATCCTTCCACGGCGTATCGACGCTCACCTTAAAGTGTTTGCAGACCGCAGCGAAAATCTGCGGATAGTAGTTAGAGTTGCCAAACAGGCTGCCAAAGACCCCGTCGGCGATCGACTTCGAGGGGTCTTCGATTAGGGCCTCGGCATCGACCGTCTTCTTAAAGCCCAGGCCATCGCACTCTGGGCACGCGCCATAGGGCGCGTTGAACGAGAAATCACGCGGCTGCAGGTCATCGATGGAGTGCCCATGCTCCGGGCACGCTAACGCCAGCGAATACTCCAGCAACTCGCCTTCGGTCCCCTCGGGAGCGTCGCGGTCGGGCAGCAAGTATACGTTCACATTGCCGTGCGCCAGCGCGGTCGCCTGCTCAACAGACTCGGCGATACGGCCCAGAGAGTTCTCACGGATCACGATGCGGTCGACCACGACCTCGATATCGTGCTTGAACTTCTTGTCCAGATCGATCGGATCGTCGAGCGAGCGCACTTCACCGTCGACACGCACGCGGCTAAAGCCCTCGGCGCGAAGATCCTCAAACAGTTTGGTGTACTCGCCTTTTCGCCCGCGCACCACCGGTGCCAGCACAAACGCGCGGCGGCCCTCCCCCGCCGTCAAGACCTTGTCGGCAACCTGGTCGGTCGTCTGGCGCTCAATGACACGGCCGCATTCGGGACAGTGCGGGGTGCCCACACGGGCGAACAGCAGGCGCAGATAGTCATAAATCTCGGTTACGGTGCCAACCGTCGAGCGAGGGTTTTTAGACGTCGTCTTTTGGTCGATCGACACCGCCGGCGAAAGGCCGTCGATTGAATCCAAGTCGGGTTTGTCCATCTGTCCCAAGAACTGGCGCGCATAGCTCGAAAGACTCTCGACGTATCGACGCTGGCCCTCGGCATAGATAGTGTCAAATGCCAGCGAACTCTTGCCCGAGCCAGAAAGACCGGTAATGACCACGAGTTGGTCACGCGGAATGGAAACATCGATATCACGGAGGTTGTGCTCACGGGCGCCGCGAATAACGATAGAAGAATCAGACATGGAAGCTCCTTGCCTCCTATTGCATCGAATCATACTGCCGATGAGTTTAGCGCACTCGACGCGCACAGATGTTCGTAATACAAGATTCGCAGACCTTTAGCTTTGCGTATCGGGCGCTTTGTTTCTCGAAATGCCGTGGAAAGGTTACAGTAGTCTAATACTGAACTTAATTTGCTGTACCAGAGGAACGTCCATGACCGAAGATATCCCCCTTGAAATCACTTCGAGCGACATGGCCAATCTGCCCATATTCATCGCCGTCCTTATCGTGGCCGCCGTCGTCGTGCGCGTGTATTTTTCAATCAAACGCAACGAAAAGCCACCCATTGCCCGCGTCTTTTGGTGCGCGACGCTCCTCATCCCGCTCGGCGTGGCAGCTGCATGGGTTACGAATCAATTGCTCGTAAATGAGGGCAGCTCTCTATGGGTCCTTTCTTATTCGGCGCTCGGTGCTGCCGCCGTCATGCTTCTTGTCGAGCCCTTGGTTTCGGGACTTATCGACCAAACCGACCTTGCGACGGGAACGGTTGCCTGTATTTGCCGTGACATCCTTGTCATCGCCGCTGTTTCAGCGCTCTCGTTCGTTTCACTCGAAATTGCCTGCAACGAAACGTTCTATCGCATTCCCGCCAACTCATTCGGGTTTTCCGTCGGGCTGCTCGCGACGGTTCTGCTCTCCCTTTATTTGCTGGGACAGCGTCATGGAGGCGTCATGGCCCTCGTGCCCGTCGTCTGCTGCATCCTTGGCATTGCCGAGCACTTCGTCATAACGTTTAAAGGCGAAGCCATCCTGCCAAGCGATATCTTGGCCCTTGGCACCGCAATGGAAGTGAGCGAGGGATACGAGTTTACCTTTACCGCCGGAATCGTAACCTCTCTCGCCCTGCTGGAGATTTCCCTGGGGCTTCTTTCGCTCATCCGACCGCGAAAGCTCCGTACGCCCACCCATGTCTTCCCCGCTATCGCCTCTAACCTCTGTGCTTTTCTGCTAGTGACCGTTGTGGGGCTCTCAGGCTTTTCCAACATCGACTTGGAGCAGGCGCTGGATTTTGGATTTGACCGTTGGCAGCCCATCACCACGTATGCGTCTCAGGGTTTTATCACTTCGTTCACCGAAATGGTCAACGAGTTGCCCATTGAGAAGCCCAAAGACTATACGCCCGATGAGGCGCAGAGCATCGAGCAGGAGCTCGCCGCCGTCTACGACAGCACATATGGCTCGAGCGAACAGCGCGCGGCGGCCGTTGCCCAGTTCAATGAAATCAAGCCGACGATTGTTGCCGTCATGAACGAGAGTTTTAGCGACCTTTCGTGCTTTGAGCAGCTCCAGACGGACGGGTACACCGGCCCCGCATTCTACAACTCGCTTCCCGACACACTTGTTCGCGGCACCATGCTCGCTTCGGTCGCCGGTGGCGGAACGGCGAACTCCGAATTCGAATTTTTGACCGGAGCGACAACGGCCTTTGTCGGATTAGGCAAAATCCCCTATCAGCTGTATCAGATGAATGGCGTCAACAGCCTGGCAAAGGACCTTAAAGAGCTTGGGTATACCGCTACCGCTATGCACCCGCAAAACCCCGTCAACTACCATCGAGATAAAATCTATCAGCAGCTGGGCTTTGGAGACTTTCTTTCAATCGGCGATTTCGAAGGTGCGCCCTATTACCATGCCGGCGTATGCGACTACGCCACCTACGACAAGATACTCGACCTGCTTAGAACTAACGAAGCCCCGCAGTTCATCTTTGACGTCACGATGCAAAATCACGGCGGCTACGACTATGGCACCGTTCCCGCCGAAGAGCTGACAAACTATTGGGTCGAGGGAGCCAGTGAGGGTGCCAACAGCGCGCTCAACACCTATCTCACCTGCATCAACGCATCCGACCGGGACCTCGAGTACTTTATCAACGAGCTCCGCAATATCGGCAGACCGGTTGTTCTTGTCTTTTTTGGCGACCATCAGCCGAGCGCCGCAACGACTCTCAACGACGAGCTGTACCCTCAGGAAGATACGGCAAGCCACGCTTTCCGTATCTATCAGTCGACATATCTCGTCTGGGCTAACTATGAGATCGCCGGCAATACCGAGCTCAACGTCTACGACACCGTCGGGGCAAACGAGATTGCAGCCATTACCCTTAATAAGATCGGCGCCCCGCTCACCAATTACCAAAAGGCCCTGCTTGCGACAAGGTCAGATGTGCCCACCATCAATGTCGCCGGCTATCTCGGTGCCGACGGGCTGCGCTACGACTTGGAATCGAAAGACAGCCCCTACGCCTCGACGATCGACAAGCTGCAGCGCATGCAATACCTCGAGTTCGCCAGCAAAGTTCAGTAAGCCCGCCCATTCGCTTGGGCCCATCGTATTGCAAGCACGCTCGGCCCAAACGCATCGCAAATGACTCCCGCTCGCAAACGAGGGTACAATGACGCTCGTGTCACATCGCGGGGCCCCGGCCCCAGCATATACAAAGGAGTCATACATGGGTTGCGAACACGCACAGGCCGCCGGCGGGCAAACGTCGCCGTCGCAATTTGAGGAGAATACGCTGTCCGAGGTCAAGCGCGTTATCGCCGTGCTTTCCGGCAAGGGCGGCGTCGGCAAGTCATTCGTCACCGGCGCCATCGCCACGGAGCTTTCCCGCCACAGTCACAAGGTCGGCGTCCTCGATGCCGATATTACCGGCCCCTCTATCCCTAAGATGTTCGGCATGAGCGGACGTCACGTCCATGCCCTCGGCAACCTTATGCTTCCCGAAATCTCCGAGCACGGCGTTAAGGTTATGAGCTCTAACCTGCTACTCCAAAACGAAACCGACCCCGTCCTTTGGCGCGGTCCGGTTATCGCGGGTGCCATCAGGCAGTTCTGGAGCGAAACCTCATGGGGCCCCATTGACTACCTGCTGGTCGACATGCCTCCGGGAACGGGCGACGTCGCCCTCACCGTCTTCCAGTCGCTGCCCGTCGATGGCATCGTCATCGTCACGAGCCCGCAGGATCTGGTCTCGATGATCGTCGCCAAGGCGGTCAACATGGCCGAGAAGATGAACGTCCCCATTCTGGGAATCGTCGAAAACATGAGCTATATCGAGTGCCCCGATTGCGACAAGAAGATCGAAGTCTTTGGCAAGAGCAAGCTCCCCGAGGTCGCCGAGCGTTACAACCTCGAGATCCTAGGGCAGCTTCCCATCAATCCGGCACTCGCCGAGGCTTGCGATAAGGGCGAGGTTGAGACCGCACTGCCCGCACACATGCTGCCCCAGGCCGTCTCTGCCGTCGAGGCCATTGCCCCGCACGAGACCGCCGAGGCCTAAGTGAACGCGAGCGCCTTCTATGACGTCCTGGTAATCGGCGGCGGGGCCTCGGGTCTCGCCGCCGCCGTTACGGCCGCACGCGCAGGCAAAAGCGCCTGCATCGTTGAGCGCGATGTTGCCTGCGGCCTTAAACTTCTTGCGACCGGCAACGGCCGCTGCAACCTTTCCAACGAATCAATTGATTTCCAGCGGTACAACCACCCCGCATTCGTCGAATCCGTCATGGGTCCCCAGCCTGAGCAAGAGCTCGGCAGTTTCTTCTCCTCGCTGGGCATCATGACGACCTCCGAGGAGGGCCGGCTGTATCCGCGCTCCCTTCGTGCCGAATCGGTGCGCGATGCGCTTCTCAACGCTTGCAATCGTCTGGGTATCACTTTGATCTGTGGAGCAAACGTTGTCTCGGCATTTAAAGCCCCCGAGGGCTGGGCGCTCCAAATAGACCGTCCCGCGCGAGCACTCAAGGCAAAAAAGCACGACGACCGAAAATCGGAACTCCGCTCGCTTCGGAAGGCACTCGCCGACACCCCTCGCACGAACGAGACGCTGCAGGCAAAGGCCGTAATTATCGCTACGGGCGGCAGCCCTGCCGACATCGCGAAGACGTTCAATCTTCCCCTCACCCCGCAACACCCCGTCCTCTGCCCTGTGTCGGCATCGGTCTTCGGCGACCAGACTGCGCTCAAGACGCTGGATGGCCTGCGCGTTCGCGCCCGTTTGACGCTCACCCGCAATCACGAGGAGCTCTGGCACGAAGACGGCGAAGTGCTCTTCCGAACCTTTGGCATCTCGGGCGTTGCCGCCTTTAACCTCTCCCGTCGCGTCCAGCGCGGCGACACGATCCTGCTCGACGTTTTCCCCGACCTCTCCAAAGACGAGTTACTCGATATGCTCAACCAGCGAGTTGAGTTGCTCGGCGGCTTTTCGCCCCGCGACCCCCACTGGCTCGACGGCATGCTCGCCCCGCAGCTCTCTCACGTTGTCTGCGCCGCATTCGAACAGTGCCACCCCGGGTCGTACGACGTCATCCATCTGGTCTCAATCCTCAAGCACTTTAAGCTGCTCGTCGAGGGAACGACAGAGGAGCGTTCAGCCCAGGTCACGCGCGGCGGCGTGCCCATCGAAAGCGTCTCAGCTCCCGACCTCTGCGTGAGCAACGCGGCAGGCGCCCCACTTTACATCTGTGGCGAGGCGCTTGACATCGATGCCGATTGTGGCGGTTTCAACCTTGCGTGGGCTTGGATCTCGGGCATTCGCGCTGCAAGCAGCCTATAGCCGCGCAGTCTATAATCAAAACGCATTCGGGCCGTCTGGGACACCGGGCGGCCTCTTTCTTGCATCTAAGGAGACCTCGATGATCGAAATCACCCAAGTCACTGCGTCGCTCGATGAGGCCGGCGATGAAAAAGCTTGCCTCATCGTTGGCAAGCGAGTCGTCAAACGCGTCCTACGTTGCAAAGACTCCGAGATCAAGTCCATCGAGCTCCACCGCAAGTCCATCGATGCCCGCAAAAAACGAGACGTTCATTTCATCCTGAGCTTTCGTGTTGAGCTGACGAGCCCAGACATCGAGCAGACAGTGCTCGGCAGCGTGGCCGAGCGCGACCGCTCACGCGTGCGCACGATAGACGACAGTGAGCCTTCATTCCCCTCCCCCGTTTCCGGCGCACCCAAAGAGCGCCCTGTTGTCGTCGGCGCCGGATGCGCTGGCCTTTTCGCCGCACTCACCCTTGCCGAAGCGGGTCTGAAGCCCTTGCTCATCGAGCGCGGCGACCCCGCACTTCGCCGCTCGGAAGCGATTGACCTCTTTCTTAAGGAGCGCACCCTCGACCCCGAATGCAATATTCAATTTGGCCTGGGCGGCGCAGGGACCTTCTCGGACGGCAAGCTCAACACGGGAACCAAGAATCCCGCCCATCGACTGATTCTTGAGACCTTCGTCGAAGCGGGCTCACCTCGCGACATCCTGTGGGATGCCAAGCCGCACATTGGCTCCGACATCCTTCCCACGGTTGTCACCGCTATATCCCAGCGCATCGAGCAGCTCGGAGGTGTCGTCCGTTATCGAACAAAGCTCGTCAATATTCGAACCGATGGATCTGGCGCCATCACCGGCGTAGATGTCCAACCGCCCCAAGAAACCGCAAGCGAGACAATCGCCACAAAGCGCCTCATTCTCGCCTGCGGCCATTCCGCCCGCGACGTATTCGAGCTTCTCAAGGAGCATAACGTTGCCCTCGCGCAAAAGACCTTTGCCATGGGTGTGCGCATCGAGCATCCACAGCGCGACATCGACCGTGCCCAATATGGCCCTTCGGCGGGGCACCCGGCACTCGGAGCAGCCCCCTACAAGCTTGTCGCCCATCTCCCCAACGGCCGCAGCGTGTTCTCGTTTTGCATGTGCCCCGGCGGACAGGTTGTCGCGGCTTCTTCCGAGCAGGGCCATCTGTGCGTCAACGGCGCCAGCCTCAATGCCCGCGACGGGCACAACGCGAATGCCGCCCTACTCGTTAACGTCACACCTGACGACCTTCCCGGCGATGACCCGCTCGCAGGCATTGAACTCCAGCGCGCCTGCGAGCGAGCCGCCTATCGCCTGGGCGGCTCCAACTGGAACGCGCCGGCTCAGCTCGTCGGAGATTTCCTTGCTAGACGCGCCAGCACGGCACCCGGAAAGGTAAAACCAACCTATCCACTTGGCGTGACCTGGACGGCGATCGACGATGCCCTCCCGCAGCATATCGTCGAATCGCTTCGTTTGGGAATTCCCTTGCTCGGTAAGAAACTGCGTGGCTACGACCGCCCCGATGCGGTCCTCACTGGCGTGGAGACGCGTTCGAGCTCCCCGGTCACCGTTACCCGCGATCGAACATGCCACGCCGTGTCGACTCCGGGCCTTTACCCTTGCGGCGAGGGTGCCGGATATGCCGGCGGCATCATGAGTGCCGCCACCGACGGCATCCGTTGCGCTGAGGCGCTGATAGCAGACCTCTAGTGCACGAACTCCCGCGTCCGAACGATGCAGGCCCCGAGCTCCACAGGGAACTCGGGGCCTGTTTGCTACTTCCTGAATCGTGCACCCTGGCGTTTTCTGCCCGAAGCAAAGGTAGAGCCCTTGCGAGCCTGCGAACGCAAACGCTCGATCGTTTCGTCCTCAGATGCGCCCTCAAGCATCGCTCGAATCTGAACGACGGCATCGCGCAGACGTGCCGCCTCCTCAAAGTCCATGGCGGCGGAAGCGTTACGCATGTCTTCCTCCATGGTCTCGACAATCCGCACGAGCTCGTCATGCGGTAGCCCTTCCAGCTGCTCGGCAAGCGTCTGCTCGGGTGCCACCGTCTCCGGCACGGCGCCCTCACCGTTTTCGTCGGGTGTATAGAATGCGCCGTGACCCAGAGAGTCGCCCTTCGAGCGTCCCTTCGAGCCCACAGTCTTTTCGGCCTCGGCAATAAAGCTCGAAATGTCGTTGATAGCCTTGCGGACCGTCTTGGGCACAATGCCATGTTCTTCGTTATATGCCATCTGAATCTCGCGACGGCGCTGCGTCTCCTCGATGGCCTCTTTCATCGAATCGGTCACAACGTCCGCATACATGATGACTTCGCCATCGGCGTTACGGGCCGCGCGTCCAATCGTCTGAATCAGCGAACGGCGGTTGCGCAAGAAGCCTTCCTTATCGGCATCGAGAATTGCCACCAGTGAGACCTCGGGAAGGTCTAGGCCCTCGCGGAGCAGGTTGATGCCAACGAGAACATCGATCTTGCCCTCGCGCAGCGTTCGCAGGATCTCGACACGATCCATTGTCGCTGTATCAGAGTGCATGTAATTGACCTTAATGCCCGCATCAAGCAGATGGTCGGTCAGGTCCTCGGCCATGCGCTTGGTCAACGTGGTCACCAGCACGCGCTCCTTGCGGGCAACGCGCTCGCGAATCTCGTCCTCAAGATCGTCAATCTGCCCACGAACCGGACGCACATCGATCTTGGGGTCGAGCAGTCCGGTCGGACGAATGATCTGCTCAACGTCGTTCTGGCTAACCCGCAGCTCATAGTCGCCCGGCGTGGCCGAAACGTAGATGAACTGGGGAATCCTCGCCTCAAACTCATCGAAACGAAGCGGGCGGTTATCGAGTGCCGAAGGCAGACGAAAACCATGCTCCACCAGCGTCACCTTACGCGAGCGGTCGCCTTCGTGCATGCCGCGGATCTGCGGCACCGTTACATGGCTCTCGTCGATGATGCAGAGCATGTCCTTAGGAAAGTAATCGATCAGGGTAAACGGCGGCTCGCCCGGTTTTCGACCGTCCAGATGACGCGAGTAGTTCTCGATACCGTTACAAAAACCCATGGTCTCGAGCATCTCGAGATCATAGTCGGTGCGCTGCTGCAGACGCTGTGCCTCGAGCAGCTTATCAGTCGCCTTGAGCTCGGCCACACGCTTCTCGCACTCTTCGCTGATTGATTTCAGAGCCGCTTTGACCTTAGGCTTCTCAGTCACGTAGTGCGAGGCCGGCCACACGGGAATGGCCTCGTACTCACGCAGCATCTCGCCGGTGACCTCGTCGATCTCGGCAATCAGCTCGACCTCGTCGCCAAAGAACTCAAACCGCAACGGATGCTCGGCATAGGGCGGATACACGTCGACGACATCGCCGCGCACGCGGAAGGTACCACGTGCCAAATCATAGTCATTGCGATCGTACTGGATATCGATAAGCGCATGGATAAAGTCATCGCGCTCGAGCGGCACCTTCTTGTCGACGTTCGGCGCCAAGCCCGCATAGTCCTCGGGAGAACCGATGCCATAGATACACGAGACCGATGCGACGACGATCACGTCGCGTCGAGAAAGCAGCGATGCGGTCGCCTGATGTCGCAGCATCTCGACCTCTTCGTTAATCGAGGAATCCTTCTCGATATACGTATCACTCTGCGGTACATACGCCTCGGGCTGATAATAGTCGTAGTACGAGACGAAGTAGACCACGGCGTTGTTGGGAAAGAATTCCTTGAGCTCGCTCGCGAGCTGGGCGGCGAGGGTTTTATTGGGAGCCATGACCAGCGTCGGCTTACCGAGAGCTTCGATGGTCTTGGCCATGGTAAAGGTCTTGCCCGAACCAGTCACGCCCAGCAAAACCTGATAGCGATCTCCGTCCCTCACGCCCTTCACAAGCGACTCAATGGCCTTAGGCTGGGAACCAGCGGGCTCGTATGGAGACACGACCTCAAACGGCACCTCAGAGCCCTCAACGCCAAAACGTTTGAGCTCTCCTCCAACACGCTCAACTTCAAATTCCGCCATGGATACTCCTAACTCATATATCTGCAGTATACGCAGGCGGCAGGCATAGTCCTATACGAACCGATCGGGATAGAGGGTCTTGTAACGAACCCAGGCATTATTGACACGAATCAGATACGCCTGCGTCTCGGGAAAGGTGATTGCATTATGAAGCGACGTGCTCTGCTGCGCCCATCCGTCGACATTGCCCATGCCGGCGTTATAGGCGGCAATGGCGCTGTCAGTCGACCCGTTAAAATACGTTAGAAGATACGAAAAATACGCACAGCCAAACTCGATATTCGTAGCGGGATCGTTAAGATCGTCGGCTGAATACTCGCTGCCATCGACAAGACCCTTGGCAATCATATCTTGGGCAGTCTCGGGCATCAGCTGCATCAATCCCCGAGCGCCTTGATTCGACTCAGCCTCGGGATCCCAATTCGATTCCGACTTTATGACAGCACACACCAGAAAAGGATCAAGATTGTGCGAAATGCTCGATTGCTTTACATACGCCTCGTAGTCAATTGGATACAAAGGCTTAAAGAAGGCGGCAGGAGCATACGAGTAGACGAGCGAAATAAGGCCGAAGACGAACACAACGGCAAGTGGCGCCACGCGATACCACGTAAAGAAACGTGTCTTAGGCATCGGTCTCCTCCTTATCCGTTACATCCCCGAAGCCATGGCGCGCAAGCCATGCGTCAAGTTGTTCAAAGAGCGAATTATCGCCTGCCGCATTATCGATTACCGTCGTAGCGAGATGGCAAAGCGAAGCCTCATCAGGTTGGCATGCAGAGCGCGCATCAAAATCAGAGGACTCCATACCACGATGAATGGCACGCTCGCGACGAACTGCCAAAGGAGCACTGATAACCAGAATTTCATCAGCCAGGCCAAAAGCATCCTCAAACCCAGTCGGGGCAGAAACCTCGACAACAGCAAAGGGATAACGGGGGGACGAAACCGTGCAGCAAACCGGATCAAGAATCCTCAGTGACAGCT
The DNA here is from genome assembly GCF_003471905.1 of Collinsella sp. AM16-21. Taxonomy (NCBI): domain Bacteria; kingdom Bacillati; phylum Actinomycetota; class Coriobacteriia; order Coriobacteriales; family Coriobacteriaceae; genus Collinsella; species Collinsella sp. AM16-21. The sequence continues at coordinate 799 of NZ_QRKJ01000006.1, read as the reverse complement.
GTTCGATGAGAACCGGATGAACGATGCCGTTGAGCCGCGCAACTGTATCAGGAGAGGCGAAAGCTCGAGCAGCGAGTACATCGCGGCGAATGCCGCCCTCCCCGTCTAGAATGTCCCAACCGAATTCTTCCGCGAGGGCATTGACGATATCGGAGCCTGGCACATACAGCGATTTGGCAAGCTCGTCCAGATCGATAAGCATGGCGCCATGAGATTCGAGATAGCGGCAGGCAGTAGACTTACCCGAAGCTATATTGCCCAAGACAAATACGGTAAACATCAAGCCCTCCCTAACGCCAATGGGAGTTATTATCGCGCAAATACAAAAGAAGAACTCAAAATACAGCCAAACAGTAAGACAAGCTAAACGAAGGCGAGTTTGTTAGATCAGGCTTTAAACGCAAAAAAGGGGGAGGCCGCGAGGCCTCCCCCTTCTTCAAGTCTTGCGAC
>NZ_QRKJ01000006.1:0-339 GCF_003471905.1 Collinsella sp. AM16-21 | reverse complement strand
CCGCGAGGCCTCCCCCTTCTTCAAGTCATCAGACGGCTCGGTGCCGTCCACCGGTCAGCGGCGCCCTGGCCTCCCACGGGCTGGCCCCGCAGTACTCTCGGCGCGATGGGGCTTAGCTTCCGGGTTCGGAACGGGACCGGGCGTGCCCCCCATGCTCTGGCCGCTGACCGGTGGGCGGCGCCCACCGTTACGGTGTCCTGGGTCTCATCTACGTGCCCTGGGGGCCGCATGGCGCATAGGAAAGAAACTGACTCGGGGGCATCCTCGTGCCCGGACCGCGCATGAGCGCAAAGTCCCGCGGGCCGCGAGGTGCGGTTCCGGAAGAGCTCGGGCGATTAG
>NZ_QRKJ01000005.1:145605-148641 GCF_003471905.1 Collinsella sp. AM16-21 | reverse complement strand
CTGCGCCGATGCCCCTAAAGTGGACACACATTTTGTCCTATAAGCCTAAAGCTGGCCGCTGCGCGGCCAGCAGACTAAAGTCTTGAATAAAAAACCGCCCCGTATGGAGCGGTTTTGCCCTTTATATATCGAGCGCCTCGGCCATCGCTGCCGTAGTGATTGCCGTGGTTCCACAGCAACTGCCCACCATTGCGGCACCGGCATGTCTCCATTCGATGCATGCGCGCGCGAAAGCTTCGGGGTTCTCGTGCCATACGGGGCCATCCTGAGTCTGGACCGGATCGCCCACGTTGGGGCGCACCGTGACGGGAGTAGTCGCCGATGCAACCATCCTGGGCACCGCCGCGTTCGCGGCCGCAAGCGAACAGCAATTAACACCAACCGAGTTTGCGCCGTGTTTTTCGGCGTACAAAACGGCTGCCTCGATGTTGAGGCCATCGCCCAACAGGTCGCCCTTGTCATCAACGACAAAACTCACCAGGACAGGCATGCCGTCAGCGGCATCTCGAGCGCCGGCAAGCATGGGCTGCAAATTACGGATAGACGTCACCGTCTCGATCAGCAGACCATCAACACCAGCATTGAGCAAGGCGTGCGCCTGTTCGCGCGCAATGCCTCGGATCTCACGAAACTCGGCAGAGTCCTCGGCAAACCACTCAATACCGATCGGACCCATCGAGCCCAGCAGCAGCTGAGGGTGCGCCTGGCGGGCATCGTCGACGGCCCCGCGATTGACCTCCGCCACGGACGGCGCAATCTGGTCGTGCTTGAGGGCATAGCTTGATGCCTGAAAGGTATTGGTAATGAGCACCTGCGCACCGGCGGCGACATACAAGCGATGGATACGAGAAACGGTCTGCGGCTCCGCCAGATTCCAAAACGCCGGTGGAATATCGGCGGCGTCGTACTCACTCAACAGAACACTGCCCATGGGGCCCTGCGCCAACAAGGTCTCGCTCGACAAGCGGCGCGTAAGTTCCTCGGCACCAAAGCGGTTGTAATAACTCGTATCCATATATATCCCGCTATTCCTCGACGCTGATTCCCTGCTTTTCGAGATAGGCGAGCCAGCGGCTCATCGTGTCCTCGGATAGCGCATGCTCCATCATGCAGGCCTCGGAATCGGCTCGCTCAAATTCGACACCGAGCTCCTGAACCAAAAACGTGCGGATGAGGCGATGACGGTACCAGATAGCCGTGCCAACCTCGCGGCCGCGATCGGTCAGGATTACCTTGCCATAGTGCGATTGCTCGACAAGCTCGGATGCCTTGAGCGCCGAAACCGCTTTATTGACCGATGCCTTGGAGACGCCAAGGCGCTGCGCGATGTCGACCGATCGCACGCCGTTGGTTTCCCCCTCTTCGCTTTCAATGCGAACCATGCACTCCAAGTAGTCTTCGTTCGCCACCGTCAGATGTAGTTCGCGCGAGCTATTTGTCGTATCCATGATCTTCCGTCCCTTCTGCATTCAATGGCTGATTCTACCCCATCCAAGCGTCGCGGTATGCCGTGGCATACCGTGCTAGAGTTCTTGTTGCACACGACGACCAAGATTGGAGCGGTCTTTATGGAAAACACCACCACGAACCCCGATGTCCTCGAGCGCTTTTTGCGCTACGTCCAGATCAACACGCAGTCCGAGGATGCAAACTGCGACCAGGTGCCTTCGAGCGCCGTTCAGTTTGACCTTGCCAACGTGCTGGCTGAAGAGCTGCGCGAGCTTGGGGCGGAAGATGCCCACGTGACCGAGCATGCCTATGTCTGCGCGCATATCCCCGCAAGTGCGGGCGCTGAGGACAAGCCCGCCCTGGGCCTGATCGCCCATCTCGACACCACCGAAGTTGCACCGGGCGCCGGCGTGAAGCCGCACATCGTACACTACGAAGGCGGCGACCTGGTCTGCGGCACGGTTGACGGTAAGCCCGTTGCCATGAGTACCGCCAAGCTTCCCGCCCTGAACGACCTCGCGGGTGAGGACTTGGTCTGCAGCGATGGCACCACGCTGCTGGGCGCGGACGACAAGGCAGGCGTCGCCGAGATCATGTCGCTTGTCGCGCGTATCGCTCAGGACCCTTCTCTGCCCCATCCCGCACTCGGCATTTGCTTCTGCCCTGACGAGGAGATCGGTCACGGAGCCGAGCTGTTGGATATCGATACCTTTGGCTGCAAGTACGCCTACACGGTCGACGGCGGCCCCATCGGCGAGCTGGAGTGGGAGTGCTTTAACGCCGCCGAGGCGACCATCCGCTTTGAGGGCCAGTCCATCCACCCGGGCGACGCCAAGGGCCGTATGGTCAACGCAGGCAATCTGTTCTGCGACTTCAACGCGTTGCTCCCCTACGTGCAGCGCCCGGAGTATACGGAAGGCTACGAGGGCTTTTATCACCTTGAGGGCGTATCTGCAACCGTCGATCACGCCACGGCGCGCTACATCGTCCGCGACCATGACGCCGCCAAGTTCCAGCAGAAACTCGACCTTATTGATGCCGCCGCCTCGATGCTCAACCAGCGTCTGGGTGAGGAGCGCGTAACGGTCGAGATTAAGCAGCAGTATCGAAATATGGCCGAAATCGTTCGTGACTATCCCGAGCTTAGTGATGTTGCCAAGCAAGCCTACCTTGCCTGCGGCGTTGAGCCCCAAGTGCTGCCGATTCGCGGCGGCACCGACGGCGCGCAGCTGTCGTTCCGCGGTCTGCCCTGCCCCAACCTTTCCACCGGCGGCTATTGCTACCACGGCGTCAACGAGTTCGTCCCGGTCAGTTCGCTCGTCAAGATGACCGACGTGCTCCAGGAGCTCGTCGCCCGCTTTGCATAAGCCTGGCCGCTCAAGCCTAAAAGACAAACCGCCCCGTCCTCTACAGAGGACGGGGCGGTTTTTGTACAGGGAGTGTCCCTAACTGCCGGCAGAAAAGGAACGTCCCCAAGTGCCGCAAAATGACGAGATCCACTCTCGCTTTGTGGGTAGTCATTGGGGACGTTCTTGTTTGACTAGTCGTTTAAGAACGTCCCCAATGACTACCCAACGACTAGTCCGG
>NZ_QRKJ01000005.1:0-145595 GCF_003471905.1 Collinsella sp. AM16-21 | reverse complement strand
GTCCCCAATGACTACCCAACGACTAGTCCGGACCAAGGCAACGCCGATGTTTTGGCAACGACAGCGAAAACCCGCCAGAGCGAGCAAGGTGCCTTGAAACGAGGCGGCATTGATCTTTTGATCATGCCGCCGAAGTTGAAAGGCAGATTGCCGCTCTGGCGGGTTTGCAGCGTCAACTGGTTACGCGGGCTGGTAAGCCCGCGTAACCCTAATAATTGGCTTCGTAGCCGTTGCCGTCGCCGGTGGGCTCTTCGTAGTAGTCCGAATCGCTCGAATCGCTTGAATCATCGGAATCGTCAGAGCTGACCGATGAGGTTGCGGTACCGTTTGCGTAGTCGTCAGACGTGTTGTTGCTGAGGTCGCCGATCGTAGAGCTGGAACCGTCGGAAAGACCCATGGTGTTGGGACCCTTGGGATCCTTGCCGGCATCGACGCGCTCCATCATTTCCTTGAGTTCGTCCTCGTAGACAAAGACGTAGCTCACACCGTCGATCATGGTGCTGTCGTCGGCGTACGAGGGCAGGTTGGCCGAGTAGATACCGTCGACATCCATACCGCGCATGGCATTGACCGTAGCCACGATATCCTGAACGCTCATATCGGTTACGAGCATATCGGACAGCGAATTAACCAGGCCAAAGATCTTCGTGGCATCGAAGTTATTGAGAATCTGGTTGGCAAGGGCGCCAAGCACCTGACGCTGGTGGCGCATGCGCGTGTAATCGCCGTCGGCATAGGTGTAGCGGCAGCGGGCATAGGTAAGGGCGGTGGCACCGTCCATATGCTGCTGGCCAGCGGTAATCTTAATATCCAGGTGCTCGGGGTCGTCAACATCATCGGTTGCGTTAATGTCGATACCGCCAACCGAATCAATCAGCGCCTGCATACCGTCGAAGCTGACCTCGGCATAGTGGGAAATCTGAACACCGCACAGCTCGTTGACCGCCTCGACCATGGCCTCGGCGCCGCCAACGGTATGGCAGGCGTTGATCTTCATGGTCTCGCCCTTGTACTCGACCTTGGTGTCGCGCGGAACGGAAATGAGCGTCGCCTGCTTTTGCGTGGGGTCGATGCGTGCCAGGATAATCGAGTCGGCACGATACGTATCCTCGCCCGGACGGCCGTCGGTGCCAAGAAGCAGCACGTAGAACGGATCCTTTGCCTCATCGGTGTCAACCAGAACCCGACGCAGATTGTCAGTAATGACATTAGAATCGCCGAGCTTGCCCATAATGGTGGCAAACCACAGGCCGGCAGCGGTAGTGGCACTCAACAGCACGCCAAGCACGACAATGAGCGCGACGTGACGAATCGTGTGGCTACGACGACGTTGGCGAGCGCGCTCGGAATAGCGAGCCACGTTATCGCGACTGTAGATCTTGGCCTGCGCACCAGTTGAGGGTCTTCGGGTGGTGGTATCTGCGAGGGGCTTTTTATTAAACATAGGCAACCTGTATTAGTAGATGACGGGATCGGGGACGGTAGCATGCTCGACATGCGCGCCGAGCGCCTGCAGCTTTTCGACAAACTGCTCGTAGCCGCGCTTGATGTGATGGATAGCCGAAACCTCGGTCGTCCCGTCGGCGATCAAGCCCGCTACGACGAGGGCCGCTCCGCCGCGCAGATCGGGCGAGGTAACCTGTGCACCCGAGAAGCCCTTGACGCCATGAATCATGGCATGATGGCTCTCGATACGAATGTCGGCACCCATGCGCACCAGCTCAGAGGCAAACATAAAGCGATTCTCGAAGATGTTTTCGGTAATAACAGAACTGCCGTCGGCAAGGGCGGAGAGCACCATAATCTGCGCCTGCATGTCGGTCGGGAAACCGGGGAACGGAAGCGTCTGGATGTCGACCGGCTTGATACGCTCGGCACGGTTCACATGGACGCCATCCTCGACGCGCTCGCAGTCGATACCCATGAGCTCCATCTTCTTGAGCACCATGCCCAAGTGAATGGGGCAAAAGCCCGTGACATCGACACCGCGATCGTCGGCCATCAACGCACCGGCAACGATAAAGGTACCGGCCTCGATGCGGTCGCCCACCACGCGATGGGTAACGGGATGGAGCTCTTCCACGCCTTCGATAGTCACGACGGGCGTACCGGCGCCAACAATCTTGGCGCCCATCTCGTTGAGCATGTTAGCGAGATCGACGATCTCGGGCTCGCGGGCGGCATTGTCGATAACCGTGGTGCCCTGTGCGCGCACAGAGGCCATGATGAGGTTCTCGGTCGCACCGACGCTGGCAAACTCGAGCGTGACGGTGGTACCGCGCAGACCTTGGGGCGCATTAGCGTTGATGTAACCGTGGGCGGTATCGAACTCAACGCCCAGGGCCTCAAGACCAAGAATGTGCATATCGATCTTGCGAGCACCCAGGTTGCAGCCGCCCGGCATGGCAATTTTGGCGCGATGGAAGCGGCCCAGCAGGGGTCCCATGACGGCGGTGGAAGCGCGCATCTTGGCAACGAGCTCGTAGGGGGCCTCCCATGAATCGACCTGAGAGGTATCAATCTCGAGCGTGTGCTCGTCGAGAACATCGATCGTAGCGCCCATGCCCTTGAGCACCTTGCCCATCACGTGGACATCGGAAATATCGGGCACGTTCTGCAGCGTCGTCTTGCCCGGCGCCAGAAGCGTTGCCGCCATGAGTTTGAGCGCGGAGTTCTTGGCGCCCGAGACGGGCACGGAGCCTCCGATGGCGTGGCCACCCTCAACGCGGATAATATCCAAGGTCTACCCTTTCAAAAAGCATGCCCGGGGTGGCTGGGCCATCCCGGGCATGATGTGTTCGCAAATGGTCGAACGCTAAATCGTTTGACTATTGGGCAAGCTTGAGCTTACACCATGCGATTTCATTATAGAGGTAGGCGCGGCGTGCATCATCCTCCGACAAATTACCCAGCTTCTCTTCAAAACCTTGAATATCAGCTTTAAGCTTGTCGGCATCGACGGTCGCCAAATCGCAAGCGCGCTCGGCGAGAACGGTCACGACATCGTCCGCAACCTGGGCATAGCCGCCGGCCACGGCAAACGTGTGGTCGACAGTGCCCATGGCCTTATCGGAAACGCGAACGTAACCGCGGTCGATCGTGCAAATCTCGCTGGAGTGAGCAGGCAGGACGCCAAACTCGCCATCCGTGGACGGAATCGACACAAACGCAGCGTCGCCCTCATAGGCGCAGCTCACGGGGCACACGATGCGGATACGCATAACCTACTTCTCCCCCATCTTGCGGGCGCGCTCGCGCACGTCCTCAATCGTGGAAGCATAGCGGAAAGCCTGCTCGGGCAGGTCATCGGCCTTGCCGTCGACAATCTCGGCAAAAGAGCGGACGGTATCCTCGACGCGGACGTAGACACCGGGGTTGCCGGTGAACTTCTCGGCGACGTGGAAGGACTGCGAGAGGAACTGCTGAATCTTACGGGCACGGTTGACCGTAAGGCGCTGCTCCTCGGACAGCTCGTCCATACCCAGAATGGCGATGATGTCCTGAAGGTCGGAGTACTCCTGCAGGAGCTCCTGGACCTTGACGGCGACACGGTAGTGCTCCTCGCCAACGATCGAGGGATCGAGAGCGTCGGAGGAAGACGCAAGCGGGTCGATAGCCGGGAACAGGCCGAGCGACGAAATGCTACGCGAAAGAACCGTGGTGGCATCGAGGTGAGTAAACGTCGTGGCAGGCGCCGGGTCGGTCAGGTCGTCTGCGGGGACGTAGACAGCCTGGACGGAGGTAATGGAGCCCGTCTTGGTCGAGGTAATGCGCTCCTGGAGGTCGCCCATCTCGGTTGCCAGCGTGGGCTGGTAACCAACGGCGGACGGCATACGGCCCAGCAGTGCGGAAACCTCGGAACCCGCCTGGGAGAAGCGGAAGATGTTGTCGATGAACAGCAGAACGTCCTGGCCGCGATCGCGGAAGTACTCAGCGGTGGTAAGGCCGGCCAGACCGATGCGCAGACGCGCTCCGGGCGGCTCGTTCATCTGACCATAGACCAAGCAGGTCTTGTCGATAACGCCAGACTCGCTCATCTCGAGATAAAGGTCGGTGCCCTCGCGGGTACGCTCGCCGACGCCGGTGAACACCGAGGTGCCGCCGTGCTCCTGGGCGAGGTTGTTGATGAGCTCCTGAATCAGAACGGTCTTGCCAACGCCGGCGCCGCCGAACAGGCCGGTCTTGCCGCCACGGATGTAGGGCTCGAGCAGGTCGACGGCCTTGATGCCGGTCTCGAAGATCTCGGTCTTGGTGGTGAGCTCGTCAAAGCGGGGCGCTGCATGGTGGATGGGGTAGAACTCCTCCACCTCGGGCATGGGCTTGCCGTCGACGGGCTTGCCCATGACGTTCCAAATGCGACCGAGCGTCTTGGGACCAACGGGCATCTTCATGGGCTCACCGGTATCGGTAGCGATGAGGCCGCGCTGCAGGCCGTCGGTCGAGGACATGGCGACCGTGCGGACGACGCCGCCCGGAAGCTGGCTCTCGACCTCGAGGATCGTGCTCAGATGACCGATCGGGGTCTCGGCCTCGACCGTGAGCGCGTTGTAGATCGGGGGCACCGCGCCGTCAAACTTGACGTCGACGACAGGGCCGATGATTCGCACGATGCGACCATCACCGGCAGTCGTCTTCTTGGTGGCTTCCTCGACCGCAAGCTTTACGGTGTTATTAGCCATTACTGTTCCTCCAATGCTGAGGCTCCGCCGACGATCTCGTTAATCTCGGTCGTGATCGAAGCCTGGCGCACGCGACTATACGTGCGGGTAAGGGTCGAGATGATCGCGGTGGCGTTTTCCGTCGCGGAGTGCATGGCCTTGCGGCGTGCACCCTGCTCGGCAGCCGCCGAATCGATCAGGGCCTGGTAGATGACCGTCAGGATATAAGACGGCACAAGCTTGCCGAGAACATGCTCGGGAGAGGGCACGAACTCGAACGTGGACGAGATGCGCTTAGGGGCGTCGGTCTCGTTCTTACGCGGACCGTGGGCCATAGCGATCATCTCGGGGTCGAGCGGCAACAGATGCTCGACGCGAAGCTCCTGATCCACGCGGTTCTTGGCGTGGTGGTAGACAAGCTCGACACGGTCAAGCTCACCGGCACGATACGCATCGCAGATATGAGAGGAAATCATGCGGGCCTGATTGAAATCGGGCTCAGAGGAGTTGCCCTCAAAGTGCATGACGACGTTTGCGCGGTCACGGAAATACGTGGCCGGCTTACGCCCACACGCGATGATCTCGCACTCGATGCCGTCGTTCGCCCAAGAAGCGGCGAGCTTTTCGGCCGTGCGCTCCACCGTCGTATTGAAACCGCCGGCAAGGCCGCGGTCCGAGGCAATAACGACAATCAGGCCATGCTTGACGCTCTCATGCTTCTGCAGCATGGGATCGGTGCCCGAACAGGAGGCGTCGCCGGCGACCGTCAACATGACGTCGGTCAGCGCCTCCTTATAGGGCTCGGCCTGCTTGGAGCGATCGAGGGCACGACGGATCTTGGCCGTAGAGACCATCTCCATCGTGCGCGTGATCTGCTTGGTCGTGGTAACCGAGGAGATTCGCTTCTTAATGTCGCGAAGGTTGGCCATGGGGCTTAGTTCTCCTCTGATCCAGAAACATCCGAATGGTGCTTGGCCATGAACTGCTGCTTGAAGTCGCCGATGACGCGCAAGAGCTCAGCCTTGGTGTCATCATCGATCTTCTTGGCGCGAACCTTGTCGAGCAGCGAGCCAAAGCCATTGTCCATGTACTCGATGAGCTCGGCACGGAAAGGCAGCACGTCGGCGATCTCCAGGTCATCCAGGAAGCCCTCGTTGCCAGCGAACAGCGTAACGATCTGCTCGCCAACCTCAAACGGCTTGTAGCGCGGCTGCTTCAGGAGCTCGGTCATGCGAGCGCCATGGGTAAGCTGCTTCTGAGTAGCCTCGTCGAGGTCGGAGCCGAACTGCGTAAAGCCGGCGAGCTCCTGGTACGAAGCGAGGTCCAGACGGAGGTTGCCGGCGACCTGCTTCATGGCCTTGGTCTGCGCATCGCCACCGACGCGGGACACGGAGATGCCCACGTCGACTGCCGGGCGCTGACCCTGGAAGAAGAGCTCGGACTGTAGGTAGATCTGACCATCGGTAATGGAAATGACGTTGGTCGGAATGTAGGCCGAGACGTCGCCGTCCTGGGTCTCGATGATCGGCAGTGCCGTCATGGAGCCGTAACCGTTCTTCTTGGACATCTTGACGGCACGCTCGAGCAGACGAGAGTGCAGGTAGAAGATGTCGCCAGGATAGGCCTCGCGTCCGGGCGGACGATGCAGCGTCAGCGACATCTGACGGTAGGCCACAGCCTGCTTGGACAGGTCGTCGTAGATGACGAGCACGTGGCCGCCGGGGTTGGTCTCGCTGGCGGGCTTGCCGTCCTCGCCGTTGTACATGAAGAACTCGCCGATAGCGGCACCGGCCATAGGCGCGATGTACTGCATAGGGGCGGAATCGGCAGCGGTGGCCGAAACGATGATGGTGTAGTCGAGCGCACCGTGCTGAGCGAGGGTCTCGCGGATGTTGGCAACCGTGGAGGCCTTCTGGCCGATGGCGACATAGATGCAGACCATGCCCTTGCCGCGCTGGTTGAGGATAGCGTCGATGGCGATGGCGGTCTTACCGGTCTTACGGTCGCCGATAATGAGCTCACGCTGACCGCGGCCAATAGGCACCATGGAGTCGATAGCGAGCAGACCGGTCTGAACCGGCTCGCACACCGGGGTACGATCGATGACGCCGGGAGCCTTGAACTCGATGGGGCGACGGTGCGTGGCGACGATGTCGCCCAGGCCGTCGATGGGCTGGCCGAGCGGATTGACGACGCGGCCGAGCATGGCACGGCTCACGGGGATATCCATAATGCGGCCAGTGGTGCGGCACTCGTCGCCTTCCTTGATGGAGTCGACGGCACCAAACAGAACGGCGCCGACCTCGTCACGGTCAAGGTTCTGGGCAAGGCCGAAGACGGTCTCACCGGTATCGGAGCTCTTGAACTCCAGAAGCTCGCCTGCCATGGCGCTCTTGAGGCCGGAGACGCGCGCGATGCCGTCGCCTACCTCGTCGACCGTTGAAACCTCATGCGTATCGACCGTCGCGGAGAGGCTCGTGAGCTGCTCCTGCAGTTTCTTGGCGATATCCTGGGCATTGAGGGTTTCGGACATTAGGCTTCACCTCCGTACGAATTAGCAGAGTTTGCGAGGGTCTCCTGCGCGATGCGCAGCTGCGTCTTGACGGAAATATCACGACGCTCGCCGCGGGCCTCGAGCACCAGGCCGCCCACGATAGACGGGTCGACCTGCTCGATAAGGAATACCTTGCGGCCGAAGTCCTGCTCGCATTTCTTAGTGATGGTTTGACGCAGCTCGTCGTCGAGCGGGATCGCCGTGGTGACGGTCACGCCCACTACATCCTCGTCTTCCTCGGCAACATACTTAAAGGCAGCTGCCACCTTGGGAAGAAGGTCGAGCTGGTCGCGCTTGGACATGGTGTCGAGCACGGCGATGATCTCGGGGCTGGCAGAAGCCAAGCGCTCGATCATCTCGAGGTCCTCGAACACATGGTTCTCGGCCTTAGCGGCTTCCAGAAGGGAGCGCGCGTAGGTCTCGAGCACCTTGTCCTGATAGCGGCTAGTCGGCATTCAGGCTACCTGCTTCCTGGATGTAGCGCTCGATGAGCTTCTTCTGCTCGGTCTCGTCCTCGAGTGCCTCGCCCACGATCTTGGTGGCGACGGCAACGGACAGGTCGGCGATGGAGCTCGCGGCACCGGCGTAAATGGACTTGCGCTCGTCCTCGACGGTCGTATGGGCCTTGGCGATGATCTCCTCGGCCTCCTTGTGAGCAGCCTCGATGATACGGGCGCGCTCGGACTCGGCGTCCTTACGGGCCTCGAGAACGATGTCGGCAGCCTGACGACGGGCGTCGGTGACGATCGAGTCGGACTCAGCGCGCTTGGCGATAGCCTCCTGCTTGGTCTTCTCGGCCTCGTCGAGGCTCTCCTCGATCTTCTTGCCGCGCTCCTCCATGGTTTTCATGATGCCCGGCAGGGCGACCTTGGCCAGCACGATCCAGATAATCAGGAAGGCGATAAGCGCCGGGATGAACTCCGCCATCTTAGGGATGAGGATGTCCGCACCGGCAGCGCCGTCCTCGGCGAACGCGGAAACCGGCATGAGCAGCGCGGCCGCGGACGCGGAGAGTGCGATCGCGCTCTTCTGGGATGAAAGATTCATACTTGACGCTCCGTGCTATTTAACGATCAGCGCGACAACGAAGCCGATCAGAGCCAGAGCCTCGCCGAAGGCGGAGCCCATGATGAAGACGGTGAACACGCGGCCCTGGACCTCAGGCTGACGGGCCATAGCACCCGTAGCACCCAGAGCAGACAGGCCGATAGCAAGACCAGCGCCGATAACACCGAGACCGTAACCGATAACTCCCACGATTCCTCCTTTGTCGTGCGTGTCTTATTTCACGCAGGATAACCTTTTTATAACTGCCGGGCTCCATGGGTACGGGCACCGGCGGTTTAACGAATTGCCTTACCTTTAAGGCGCGAACGGAAGACTACTCCTCCTCTGCGACCTCCTCCGCCTCGGAGACATACACGGCGGTAAGGACCGTGAAGACGTAAGCCTGGATAGCGCCGACCACAAGCTCGATCGCATAGATCAGGATGAGGATGGCAAGCCAGGCTAGCGAAGGCAGGGCGCCGACGGCGTGGGCCGCGGAAACCTGCTGAAGCAGCGGCTGCATGAACATGCTCGCCATGATGGCGAACGAGCCCATGACCACGTGTCCTGCGAACATGTTGCAGAACAGACGGACGGCAAGCGTGATGAGGCGCAGGAAGGTCGAGAAAAGCTCGACGACCCACACGAGCACGTTCATCGGGAAGCTCACGCCCTGCGGGGCGAGGCTCTTGATGTAGCCGATCACGCCGTGAGCCTTGCATCCGTAGTAGATGAAGTACACGAAGGCGAAAATGGCGAGTGCGGCGGTGGAGCCGATTGCACCGGTGCCGGGCTTCATTCCCGGGATCAGGCCGATCATGTTATTGATCAGGATGAACAGGAAAAGCGAGCACAGGAACGGGAAGTGCTTCTTCCAGTTCTCACCCACGACGCCCTTGCCGATATCGTTCTCGACGTACTCGATGATGTACTCGAAACCGTTGACGAAGAAGCCCTTGGGAACCAGGGTCTGCTTCTTCTTGAACACGGCCAGGACGATCAGGAGCACGATCGTGGAGACGATCAGCCAAAACGAGTACTGCGTGATGCCGCAGCTCAGATCGCCCACGACAGGGGTGGAGCTGAACTCGCTGACCAGATGATTAATCTCATCAGGCAGCTTTTCAAAAATTTCCACGACTTACCTTTCGACCTCATGAGGATCTCGCAGCGCCTTGACGACACGAACCGTGCAGGCAGCCATAAAGGCCACGAAGCCGATCGCCTCGCCCAGGAGGAACATGCGAAATGCCTCTCCGAACAACACGAACACAACCAAGGTAAAGACGAGTAGGGCGATTGCCGAGACCGCCAGACTCACCATGCCCTTGAGCATGTCCGCATTCTGCTTATCGTCAAGAACCGGCTTGAGTGTAAAAACAAAGGGAAGAAAGGCGACCGCGCCCGCGATGACGCCTGCAACGATAGCGAGCAGATCGGCTATCTGAAACACTGGCGTCCTCACTTTCCCTCTTTAACGCTTCCCAGAACAGTTCCCGCCAAACATTGGTGACTATTGTACGAGCCAATCGCTAAAGTACAACCGAAAAAGCATCGGTTAATACGCACCTGTTCGTTTTCTTAAGACCTTCTTTATGCCGCAGGTAGGTAATACGTTTTTCTCGAACCCTGCAGGGCAAAACGTCCGTTAACGGGAGTGCGCGCGGTCGCCTTTTGTTCGTCCGCGCGCACCGTTTCTTCGTATTTGCAGCCGCGGCCGTCTTAGCCCGACGACTAGAGCGTGCCGTAGATGCGGTCGCCGGCGTCGCCCAGGCCGGGAACGATGTAGGCAGCCTCGTTGAGATGGTCGTCGATGGCGCAGGTATAGATATGCACATCGGGATCCTTCTCGGTCAGCGACTTGAGGCCCTCGGGGGCCGCGACGATGCACAGCATGCGGATGTCCTTGACACCGCGCTCGCGCAGGTAGCTGATGGCCATCTCGGCCGAACCGCCCGTGGCAAGCATGGGGTCGACGACCAGGCAGATGCGCTGGTCGATATCCTTGGGCATCTTGCAGTAATACTCGTGCGGCTCGTGGGTGACCTCGTCGCGTTCCATGCCGATGTGGCCCACGCGAGCGGAGGGCACCAGGTCGAGGATGCCGTCGACCATGCCAAGGCCCGCACGCAGGATGGGCACGATGGCGAGTTTCTTGCCGGCAAGCTGTTTGAACGTGGCGGTAGTGATGGGGGTCTCGACCTCGACGTCTTCCATAGGCAGGTCGCGCATGGCCTCGTAGCCGTCAAAAAGCGCGAGTTCGCGCACGAGCTGACGGAACTGGTTGGTGCCGGTGTTTTTGTCGCGCAGGATCGACAGCTTGTGCTGGACGAGCGGGTGATCGACAAGCGTCACACGGGACGCATCGTAGGTGACGGTCATGGATTGATTGCCCCTTTCGTTGCGGCCGCAAAACGGCCTTGCTGACAAGGTGTGCAGCAATGTTGCCGCCGCACGCCATGCATTAGTTTAGCGGTTTGTTGTATCGAGCAGCCCATCGCAGCCCTACTGTGAGGTGTTGAGCGAGCGCCTGACTGCATCACGCCAGCCCGCAAGGTTTTGCTCGCGGCGCTCGGCGGACATGTGGGGAAGGAAGGTCCTAACGATCTGGGCATTTTGCTCCAGCTCTTCCAGGTCTTCCCAATAGCCGACGGCAAGACCCGCCAAGTACGCGGCACCGATTGCCGTGGTCTCCACCGTCTCGCATTGCAGCACGGGGATATCCAGCAGGTCGGCCTGGAATTGCATGATGAACTCGTTGCGCGAGGCACCGCCATCGACAGACAGGCGCTCAATCGAAAGCCCCACGTCCTGCTCCATGGCGCGCAGCACGTCGTAGCTCTGATATGCCATGGATTCGCAGGCGGCACGTACGATGGTCGCACGGCTCGAGGCGCCGGTCAGACCGCACACGATACCGCGAGCATGCGGGTCCCACCAGGGAGCACCCAAACCCGCAAAGGCCGGAACGAAGTAGCAGCCCTCGTTGTCGCTAATCGAAGCGGCGAGTTGTGCCGACTCGCTCACGCTCGAGATGATGCCCATGTTGTTGCGAAGCCAGTTCATCGTTGAGCCGGCGGCAAAAATAGAGCCCTCGAGCGCATAGCTGACTTTGCCGTCCGCAGCGATACCGATGGTGGAGACCAGGCCATTCTTGGATTCGACGATCTCGTCGCCGGTGTTCATGAGCATAAAGCAACCCGTGCCATAGGTGTTTTTGGTCTGGCCGGGACGGAAACAGCAGTGGCCGAACAGCGACGCCTGTTGGTCACCCGCCACGCCCATGATGGGCGGCATGTTGGTCATGATGTCGCTCGCGACGCGGCCGTAGTCGCCCGAGCTCCAGCGAACCTCGGGCATCATGGAACGTGGAACGTCAAAGAGTGCCAGCAGGTCGTCGTCCCAATCGAGCGTATGGATATTAAAGAGTGCCGTGCGGCTGGCATTGGTGTAGTCGGTGGCAAAGACCTGGCCGCCGGTGAGGTTGTAGATGAGCCAGGTGTCGATGGTGCCAAACATGAGGTCGCCCGCCGCCGCGCTTTCGCGTGCGCCGTCGACGTTGTCGAGAATCCACTGCACCTTGGAGGCCGAGAAATACGGGTCGAGCGTGAGTCCCGTGCGGGAGCGCACCAGCCCTTCTGCGCCCTGCTCGACAAGCTCGTCGATCAGAGGTGCGGTACGGCGGCACTGCCATACGATAGCGTTATAGATCGGCTGACCGCTCACGCGATCCCAGACCACCGTGGTCTCGCGCTGGTTGGAGATGCCGATGGCAGCAATGCGGTCGGAGTGGATACCGCTCTTAAACTGGACTTCCATCATGACGGCGATCTGGCTAGCAAGGACCGCCATGGGGTCTTGCTCCACCCAGCCGGGACGCGGGAAGCTGGTTTTGACGCTGCGACGTGCCTGCGCGACGATGCATCCGTACTCGTCGACGATGGTCGCAAGTACCGAGGTGGTGCCGCAGTCGAGCGCCATGATGTAGGAACCGCCAAAGTCAAACGAGGCATCTTCCATGCCCAGGCTGCCCAGATTCAACGACATCGCTTAACCCTTTCTATTGCATCGGGTCGGACAGGACCCGTTCGATCTCTGATGCGGGAAGTGCGCCTTGGCGCAGGAGCTGGAGCTCGCCGTGCTGAAACGACACGATGGTCGAGGCGTCGCGACACGGGGTCTCACCGGCGTCGACGGCAACATCGACCCCCT
Source organism: Collinsella sp. AM16-21 (assembly GCF_003471905.1). NCBI lineage: Bacteria > Bacillati > Actinomycetota > Coriobacteriia > Coriobacteriales > Coriobacteriaceae > Collinsella > Collinsella sp. AM16-21. The sequence continues at coordinate 133,124 of NZ_QRKJ01000005.1, read as the reverse complement.
CCAGGATGCGACCCTCCACCGTGATAAAACTTGCCGGCGCGGGCGCGCCATGCGTGTTGGCGCTGGTGCAGGCAAGGGGGCTGCCACAGGCGCGAATGAGCGCCTGCACCACGGGCGAGGCCGAAGCGCGAAGTGCCACCGTGTCGTCGGCAGCGCGCATAAAGGTCGGCACGCAGGGGGCTGCCTTGACCACGATAGTCAGGGCTCCCGGCCAGCATCGTCGCGCGAGTATGCGGGCATCTTCCGGGATATCCACGCCATAGCGGTCGAGTGCTTCGACGCCATCGACCAGCCAAGCGACGGTTTGCGTGAGTTCACGTTGCTTGAGAGTGAAGATACGGCGATAGCCGGTGCCGAGCGCAGGAACTGCGGCGCCATTGACGGCAGCCTGCGGATCGCGCGGCCACGATGGGAATTCGCTTGTATCTTGGGGCACGGCGTCCGAGAAGGCGTTGACTGCCACGGCGACACCGTAGACGGTCTCGGTCGGGATCAAAGCCAGGCCGCCGCGGCCGAGCACCTCGGCCGTGCGCTCGACGGCAAGCCGATGCGGCTCGCGCGTTCCCTCGTATACCCGATAGACCGTCTGCATGTGTATGCCAGCCCCTTACGCTCTGGTGCAAGTTTGTTTACTGTGGGGCATTCTCGCACGAAACGTTCAACCTATTTGCCCAGAGCGCATGTTGGTTTGGTGAGCGGCTCTAGTAGTCGGTGAAAGTGAGGGGGTTATTGGACGGCTACGAACTTCTTTGGCCTGCCGGCGTGGCGTTCTTGGGCGGCGTAGCGCTCGATGCTGTCTATCGTTATCATCCGACGGCCGTCGACGAGTTCAACATCGAGCTTTCCGGCTTTGACCAGCGCGGTAATCCGCGGAGCGGAGACTTTGAGGTCCAGCGCTGCGTCTTTAAATGTTCGGCACGCCGCTTCCCGAGCGTCCTCGTGGTCGATTTCGACTGAAAGGGCCACGACCTCGGCCGAGCGTTCGTACCCTGCCGGAGTCAAACCGTTGTTGAGGTCGTCGGCCAAAAACGCCATCAGTGCCTCGGTAGCATGGGCAATCGCTTCTTCGCGCGTATCGCCATCGGCAAAGGCGCCGGGAATCTGCGGGAAGCTAGCGCAGTAACCGTCGTCTTCTTTTATGAGAACGCAGTCATAGGTAAATCGCTGCCTCATTTTGCCTCCAACTACCATCCAGCTTGGCGACGAATACTTGCCCACGTGCCCTTCTTTGGTCGATCACCACCAGAGCCGTTCACGGTGACAACACGGTCACCAGAAACATACTTAGCATGACTACCGACTTGCGCGACCTTCACGAATCCATCGTGCTTGAGTAGGGCAATGATTTCCCGAAAGGTAGGAGGTTGCATGGGCCGACCTCTTTCAGCCGTCCTAATTATAAACTAATTTATAATTTTTGCTAACCAGTTAATAAATATTACTGGCGCTGCTTGGGCTCGGTGACGATGGCTCGGACGATGCGGGGGCGATCGGTAAGGTCATGGACGATACGCACGTCCGAAAGGCCTGCCTGGCGACAGAGCTCGGCCGCGGCATCGAGGGTACCCTCGTAGAGCTCGCAGGCAAACAGGCCGCCGGCGCGCAGCATGTAAGGCGCCGCGTTGAGCAGGCGGCGGAAGATATCGAGGCCGTCGGCGCCGCCCTCGAGCGCCAGGTCGGGCTCAAAGTCCTTGACCTCGTGCGGCAGCGAGCGCATGACGTCGGTCGGGATGTAAGGTGGGTTGGAGACGAGCACATCAAAGGTGCCCCACTCTTCGCGGGGAATGGAACTCACCAGGTTGGTGAGGCTAAAGGCAACCTCATCTGCCGTGAGGCCGAGGGTGTCGCGGTTTTTGGTGGCCAGATCGATGGCGCGCGACTCGATATCGGTGGCGGTGCAGGTAACGTGGCCGCGGCGCTCCCAGGCAAGGGAGAGCGAAATGCAGCCCGTGCCGCAGCCGACCTCGAGAACGCGGGCAGTGCGGGGCTCGGCTGGGGCAGGCGCAGCGGCATCCTGAGCTGAAACCGTCTCCTGGTCGGCACCCTCGATGGCGACGCCGTATTCGTCGAGCTCGGACTCGGCGGCTTCCGCGGCTTCGGCTTCTGCTGCCTGCGCGGCGGCTTCCTCGGCCTCGCGATCGGCCAGTTCCTCGGCATAGGCACGGCTGCCCAGTACGTCGCCGCCTAGCGCCGCCTCATCGGCAGCCGTCAGATTAGCGGCACGGCGCTCGGCAGTCGCCCGTTCGTCTGCCAGCGCGGCCTCGGCCTTGCGTGCCTCCTCGACCTCATCGTTCCAAGGCAGCTCAACACGCTGACGGGCAGCAGCCTCGGGGCTCAGCACCTCGGCATCCAGATAATTGAGGACTTCCTCGACGAGCATCTCGGTTTCGGGGCGCGGAATGAGCACACCGGGAGCGCACGCGACGTCAATCATGCGAAACTGCGTGCTGCCGGTGATGTACTGCAGCGGCTCGCCTTTGGCGCGACGAACGACGGCCGCATGCATGGTCTCGAGCTGGGCCGCGTTAAGCGTCTCGTCCATACGCATATATAGGTCAATGCGCGCCAGGCCCGTGGCGGCGCACAGCAGCCACTCGGCGGAAAGACGGGGATGCTCCTCACCGCGCTCGGCCAGGTACTCCTTGGTCCACTCGAGACAACGCTTGATGGTCCAGATCTCGTTTGCCATGGGGCCCTCCCCTCTTAAGCGCCGGGCGGCGCGCGAATGTCGGAGCAGATTGTAAGCGAGGCCAGCGCTTGGCAAGGGACGATTGAAGGCGATTATCGAGAATCAGCCCAGAATTTTGCTTGGAGCCTGCCTAGAGTGTTCATTCGTCGACGTCTAAATCTGCATCCGTCAAGCTTTTGGCAAGGTTGCCCCAAAACTGACCAATATCTAACCAAGAACTTGCCAAATCACTTGACGCGCGACCCATCAAAAATCGCCCCGCGACTTCTTGGACAATTTTTCGAGCAATATTTTCGATAGCAGATATATGCCGTCAATTACCTTAAGCAGGTAAGCAGCTCAAATGCCATAACAGCCGACTGAATAACATCTCAAAGCAATGTCCCCAATGACTCCCTACGGATCATTTGACAACCAAGGAAACGCCGATGTTTTGGCAATGCCAGCGAGCGACGTCCAGAGCGAACAAGTTGGCATGAAAAAGGCAAGGCATAGACCTTCTGGTCATGCCTTGCCTTTTGAATGACAAATTGTCGCTCTGGACGGCGCGCAGCGTCGGCTGGTCCGCCGTTCGGTAGAACGGCGGAACTTAGACTGCCTGTGCCAGCTTCTCGGCACGCTCGGCGGCGGCGAGCGCCTCGATGACGGTGCCGAGCTGGTCGCCCAGGAGGACGCCATTGTAGGTGGAGTTGAAACCGATGCGGTGATCGGTCACGCGGTCCTGGGGCTGGTTGTAGGTACGGATCTTCTCGGAACGGTTGCCGTGGCCGATCTGGCTCTGGCGCTCGGCACCGAGCTCTGCCTGCTGCTTCTCGAGCTCCATCTCGTACAGACGGGCGCGCAGCATCTGCATGCAGACTTCGCGGTTCTGGATCTGGGAGCGCTGTTCCTGCGACTGCACCACGGTGTTGGTGGGCAGGTGGGTGATGCGCACGGCGGAGTAGGTGGTGTTAACGCACTGACCGCCAGGGCCGGAGGCACAGTAGGTATCGATGCGCAGGTCGGACTGGTTGATCTGAACGTCGATCTCCTCGGCCTCGGGAAGCACGGCGACGGTTGCCGTGGAGGTCTGGATGCGACCCTGGGACTCGGTCTTGGGAACGCGCTGGACGCGGTGCACGCCGGACTCGAACTTCATGACGGAGTAGACGCGGTCGCCCTCGACCTTGAACTCGATGGACTTAAAGCCGCCGGCCTCGCTGGGGCTGGAGTCGAGCACGGTGGTCTTCCAGCCGCGCGACTCGCAGAAGCGCTGATACATCTTGTACAGGTCGCCGGCGAAGATGGCCGCCTCGTCGCCACCGGCGGCGGAGCGAATCTCGACGATGGTGTTCTTGTCGTCGTTGGGGTCGCTCGGGATGAGCATGTACTTGATGTCTTCCTCGAGCTGGGGAAGCTTGGCCTCGTTTTCGGAGATGTCCATCTGGAGCATCTCCTTCTCATCGGCATCGGTAGTATCGTGGAGCATTTCCTTGGCAGCCTCGATGTCATCGAGCGCGCCGATGTACTCGCGCGAGGCAGCGATGAGGTCGGACTGGTGCGCGTACTCCTTGTTGAGACGCGTGAACTCCTTGATATCGGAGGCGACGGCTGGGTCGGAAAGCTTCTTCTCGAGCTCCTCGTAGGCCTTGATGATCTTTTCGAGCTTGTCGCGCATGACGGACTCCTTTTATATGCGTGAAGGTGAAAATCGGCAGAATTGATGGGGCGCGGGGCGCCGCTGCGGGGGTAAAGCCCGGCTAGAACATGTCGATCTTCAGATACATGCGCATCCCTTCGCGTATGGGGGTACATAGTTGCGGTCTAACCCATACATGATAGCGTGCGCAGGCAAACCTGCATACAACCCGCACGGAATCCGACAAAGGGAGAGTCCCTTTGTCGGATTCTAGAGCGTATGGAGCAGGGCGATGAGGAAGCGAACACCCTGGAGGTAGGCGCGGCGGGTGATGCGCTCGTTGGTGCCGTGGACGCCGCGGTCGCACTCGTCATCGTCGACCACAAACGCCGAAAAACGAATGCATTCGGAGCAAATGTGCTGGTAGTTGGCAGCGTCGGTCGCGCCGATCACGGTCGAGGGGACAATCGCCAACGGCTCGGATGATCCGTTTTCCTCCGTCCCCTTTGGATCGCAGAAATAGCGGGCGGCGATGGAGCGAACCGCCTCGAGGCCGGGACCACCGATGCGCGGGGACGGCGAGGGCTCGGAGCTGCCGGGGCCCAGCTCCACTTCGACACGACCGGCAAGGTCCGCCCCGGCAACCGCCTCACGGCAGCGCGCCACAACGTCGGCCACGCTCGTGCCCTCGAGCATGCGGAAGTTAATGTTGGCCCACATATCCTGCGGCATCACGTTGGCGCCGGCGCTGCCTCCCTCGATCTGCGTGGGCGCGCAGGTGGTCGTCACCAGCGGATAGAGCTTCTTGCTGGCGAGGCAATCGCGGACAATGGCGCCCCCGTTGGCGGCAATCTCATCCGCCGTGTAGAGCCCCAGCTCGACAAGCTGCGCGGCAAGCAGATCGGTCACGCGCGTCGGCCACTCGATATCGCAGATTGCGGCGATGGCACGGCTGAGCACCTCGAGCGACGTGCCGCCGTAGGGGTTAGACGAATGCCCGCCCGCGCTCTTCGTCTTGAGCACGATATCGGCATAGCCCTTTTCGGCCAGGTCGGCATGCATAAGCCAGCCCTCGCCCGCGCCGTACTCGGCAGCCGGAACGATGCGGTAGTCGCCCTCGTCGATCAGGAACTCGAGCTCAACACCGCGCTCCTCGAGCACGCGGCCGATAGCTCCAGCGCCGTACTGCGTGGTTTCCTCGTCCTGGCCAAAGGCGAGCAACAGCGAACGCTTGTGCTCCCAACCGTGCGCCAATGCATACTCAACCGCCTCGAGAATGCCTGCGACCTGATCCTTCATGTCGATAGCGCCGCGGCCCCAAATGTAGGTGTCGTCCACGTGCCCGCTAAAGGGGGCGTGCGTCCAGTCGGCCTCGGTACCCGGCACCACGGGGACCACGTCCATGTGGCCCATGAGCATAACGGGATTGAGAGCAGGGTCGGAGCCGACAAGCGTCACCAACAGCGAGTGGTCGATAAGCTCGACCTCGCCCGCCGCAAACACGCGCGGCCAGGCCTGCTGCATATAGGCGCGCAGGTCGTCGAAGGGCTGCCAGTCCACCGCCTCGGCATCCATGCTCGAAATGGTCGGAAACGACAGCACGCGGCCCAAGCGCTCGCACGCGCTGACTTCGTCTATATCGGCAAAATCGTCCTCATGCGCAAAGAAGCGCCAAACCTCGGCCATGACATCCTTTCGATTGTGACGACAAAGGCCGCCCCACGGGAGCGGCCCTGCAACGTAAGCGTTTGCGGTCGGTTATTTGTCCTCGAGATAGCGAGAGAGGAACTCACGAGTGCGCTGGTGTTTGGGGTTGCCGAAGAGCTCGGCCGGCGCGGCATCCTCGAGCACCACGCCCTTGTCCATAAAGACCACGCGGTCGGACACCGTGCGGGCAAAGGCCATCTCGTGCGTGACGACGACCATGGTCATGCCGTCGGCGGCGAGCTTGCGCATGACCTCGAGCACCTCGCCCACGATCTCGGGGTCGAGCGCGGAGGTCGGCTCGTCGAACAGCATGATCTGCGGATTCATACATAGGGCACGAGCGATGGCCACGCGCTGTTTTTGACCACCGGACAGGCGGCCAACGGCGGCGTGCGCGAACTTTTCGAGTCCCACGCTCGTCAGATGCTCCATCGCGACCTTCTCGGCCTCGGCCTTGCTCATCTTTTTGAGCGTGACGGGCGCGAGCGTGCAGTTGTCGAGCACATCCATGTTGTTGAACAGGTTAAAGCCCTGGAACACCATGCCGATGTCCTCGCGCAATTTGTTGATGTTGCAGCGCTCGGCCGTGAGGTCCTGGCCGTGGAACCAGATGTGGCCCGCGTCCGGGGTCTCGAGCAGGTTGAGGCAGCGCAGGAAGGTCGATTTGCCCGAGCCCGAGGCGCCGATGATGGTGACAACCTCACCGGAATTGACGGACAGGTCGATGCCCTTGAGTACCTCGAATGAGCCAAAGCTCTTGCGCAGGCCCTCGACGCGGATAAGCGGCTCTTGGTTTTGCACGGCTGCCGCAGTGCCGGTAGTGGCGGTATCTGCCATGATGATTCTCCTCGTCTTGCGCCTAGTTGGAGCTGGGCAGCGTGGCAGGGGCCTCGGCGCCCAGCTTTTTGCCAAAGGCTTCGAGCAGGCGGCTCGCCACGAGTGTCAGGATCAGGTAGACCACGAGCGCCACGCAGTAGACCTCCATCTGGCGGTAGTACACGCCGGCGACCGTGGTAGTAGCGTACATAAGGTCGAACACGCCGATGACCGAGAGCACCGACGAGTCCTTAATGTTGATGATGAGCTCGTTGGTGAGCGCCGGAATCGCGTTTTTAATGCCTTGGGGGAACACGACTTTGCGCATGGCCTGCCACTGCGACAGGCCCAGCGAGCGCGCTGCCTCGGCCTGGCCGGGATCGATGGACTCGATGCCGCCGCGCAGGACCTCCATCATGTAGGCGGTGGAGTTGAGCGAGATGGTGACGAGGCCGGCGGTGAAGGTACTCCAGATCTGGTTGGCCTGAGCGGTCTCGAAGCCCATGCCGCGCAAAACGGTAAAGCCCGCGTAATAGATGAGCAGGCCCTGGACCATCATGGGCGTGCCGCGCACGATGGTGGAGTAGATGGTCGCAAAGCCGCGGCCGATACTCTTAAAGAAGCGCACCAGGTCGTTGTCCACGCGGTCAAAGGTCTGAATACGCAGGAACACAAAGAGCAGCGCCAGGAAGAATGCGATGACGGTACCGAAGGTCGCAAGCGCGATGGTGATCTCGATACCGCGGATAAAGAAATCGCCACTCTTGTAGGTCATGTAGACCAGGCTCGACAAAAAGTCGCTGGGGTTGGAATCCGAGACAATGCTCACCTGCACCAGGTCGATAAACGACATGACGCAGCGGTCGATAAAGAAGATCGCCGCGATAGCGACCACAACATAGCTACCCAGGCGCGCGCCGCGGCGGAAACGCTCGGATGCGAACGGCGACTTTTCGCGATAGTCACTCCAGTGCATAAGCTTGGTGACAAGCGCCGCTGCCGACACGACAATCCAGGCCCAAAGAATCGCCCAAAGGCAATCCTGGAAGATACCGGTGGGGGCTAAGAAGCTCAGCGGTGTGGGGTTGCGCTGGCTAAACGCCAGGCCGAGCGCCGCGATGACGCTCGTGCCCAGGTATACATAACGGTGGTCGGCCTTGATAAAGGAGGCCAGACGGTTGATGGCTTTCATGCTGCCTCCCTATGCCGGCTGACGGTCGAGGCACGCGTCCCACATTTGGTCGCGCTCCTCTTGGCTAATGCCCTTGAGTGTCTTGTCGATGAGCTTAAGCAGTTTGTCCGAGCCCTTGCGGCAACCGACATTTGCCGTGACCTCCTGCTTAAAGCCCTCGCCCTCGGCAAAGTGGATGGGGACGATACCGGGATTTTGGGCCATATAGCCCTTTTCGTTCTCAGTGTTGTAGGTCACGGCGTCGCACGTGCCCTGCAGCAGATTCGAGAACACCGTGGGGACCGAATCGACCGGGTTCTTGTGCACAACGCCCGGAATCTCGTCGATGACGGTATCGAGCATGGTGTCCTTTTGGCCGAGCACCGTGGCACCGCTGAAGTCGCTGAGCTTGGTGGCGTTTTGGTAGGGCGAGCCCTCTTTTACGAACAGGCCAAAGTAGCCAATGAAGTACGGGTCGGAAAAGCCGACGGACTCCTCGCGCTCGGGCGTGGCGCTCATGCCGGCGATGATGAGGTCAATCTGGCCGTTGTTGAGCGAGTCGATAAGGCCCGAGAAGCTCTGCTTGACGGCAACGGGCTCGCCGCCGAGAGCCTTGCAGACGATCTTGGCGATCTGCACGTCGTAGCCATCGGCATAGGCGCCCTGCACGTTGTCGATGGGGATCGTGAACTCGCTGGCCTCGGAAACCTGCCAGTTGTACGGGGCGTAGGCCGCCTCCATGCCGATGCGGATCTTATCCTTGCCGATCACAGAATCGGACAGGTCGTCGCGACCGCCGCCCGTCGTGGACTGAACTACTTCCAGCGTGGAGGGACGCTGGCAGCCGGCAAGTGCGCCGGCGACGACAGAAGCGCTCGCAGCGAGAGCGCTACCCAAAAAGATGCGACGGCTGCATACCGGCTGTGGATGCGCGTCGCGTTGATGGGGAGAATGCATAATCTGCCTTCCCTGTTGAATCGTATGCTGACGACTTAACAGGATATACGCCAGCGACCAGCAGCGCAGCACAAGCTCGAAAAATTAATAGACACACGGTAGTCATTGGGAGCGTCGATGTTTTGGCAATGCCAGCGGGCGCCACCCAGAGCGAACAAGTTAGCATGAAAAAGGCAAGGCATAGACCTTCTGGTCATGCCTTGCCTTTTGAATGACAAATTGTCGCTCTGGGTGGCGCGCAGCGTCGACCGGTCCGTCGTTCGTTAGAACGGCGGAACCTCTAGAGCAGGGTAACGCTAAAGCTGCGAACGTCCGTCTCACCCGGTGCCAAGGTAATGGTGTTGACCTTGTGCTCAAAGACGTCGTCCTCGGTGTCCATGGTGGTGTGGCCGGTCCAGGGCTCGAGCGCCACAAACGGGGCGTCGTTGGCGGCAGACCACACGCCGATGTACTTAAAGCCCTCAAAGTCGATCTTGACGCCGTGGCCCGACTTGCGGCCGCGCAGCGTGAGCGTGGAACCCGGGACATCGGTGAACATGATGGCATCGTTATCGAAGCTGCGGTGCGTGATGGGCAGCACGTCCGAGTTATCGGGAGCCTTGTAGCTGCCCTCGAACGTCATAAGACCGTCGGGCGTGATGATGGGGGCCTCGTTAGTCCAAGCCTCGGTAAACGCCAGCTCGTAATCCTCGAACGCCTCGTCTTCGGCACCGGGGGCGGGCACGTTGAATGCAGGATGACCGCCCACCGAGAACGGCAGGGCCACGTCGCCGGTGTTGGTGACGGCAAAGGTCTGCGTGAGCGTGGCGTCGCCGGTCAGGGCATAGGTCATGTTGAGCTTAAAGTGGAACGGGAACGCCTTGAGCAACTCGGGCGTGTCAGTGATCTCGTACGTTACCGAGGAGCCATCCTCCGAAACCTCGACCAACTTGTGCTCGACGATGCGAGCGAGTCCATGGCGCGGCATCTCGCAGGTGCCGGCCGCAGATGTCGCCATGTTGTTGCGCAGCGATCCCACGATGGGGAACAGGATAGGCGCATGCTTGCCCCAAAAGGCCGGGTCGCCCTGCCACAGATACTCGTTGCCGTTGAGGGCAAGGCTCGTGAGCTGGGCGCCCATGGAATCGATGGCCGCGGTGAGGCCGCCGCGCTTGATGGTAGTGACGGTGGACATGCTACTTCCTCCAATAGTAAACAACGGTGTCGAGGGCTATTGTCCCACTCTTGGCGGCGGGGTTGAGCGACAGGTGCAGTTATTGAGCAATAGCGTAAAGGTCAAACCCGCCCTGCGGCGTGCTATCGACCGTATCGGGCGCCTGTGAATTAAAACTCACCGGAACCATGCGCTTTGAGGCACGGTAACGCGTGCCGTCGGTGGCGACGGGCGGCTCATCGACCGTGAGCTCGTAGTCGCCGGGCTTGAGCTCGATGCCGTCACCTTCGGAATTGACGTATTGGTACTCGTCGATCGCTTGCCCCTTGAGCGTGCGACCCACGATATGGACGAGCATCTGGCTGTCGCCGCGCGCGGTGTCCCACGTCGCGCCGTCCTTGACCTCGACCGATACATGCACCGAGCGCGTGCGGCTGAGCGATTGTTCGACGGACATCTCGACCTTGGCGGCGTCTTGGCGCTGCTGCTCGACATGACCCCAGATGCTGCCGATCGCCGAGCAAGCGATGACGCCGGCCATAAAGGCGATGAGAATGGGGCCGAGCGGAGAGCGACGGCCCGCGTCTTCCTCGCGAGCCAGGTTGGGGCGATGGGTGGGGGCGGGCGCCTGGGCACCCTGCACGGGCACGTCGAGTATGCTGAAGGATGCCGTGCTGCCGGGGTCGATGGTATGGCGCGGCTGTGGGGTCTTTGCCGGCGAGATCGACATATCAGCCGGCTCGCCGAGCGTGGCCGTGGCATCGGCCTTCGCCTCGTCGGCCTCGGCCTGGGCCCAAGCCTGTTCAAAGGTTAGGGGTTCGGCGGCATCGGAGGCGGCTTCAGGCTCGACACCGGCATCGTTGCCGGTCTCGTCCTCGTCGCTCGACACGTCACACGGCGCGGGCTCGTCCCACTCTTCGTCCGGAGCCTCGCCCTCGCTATACCACCATTCAAAGTTATCGATATCCATACGGGGCGCCCCTTAAGCCTCGCAAATAAACACTTGCTAGCCTTATACCCCCAGATGACACGGGAGCTCGCCGGCACAGACAGGAAAAGCGTCACAACATTCGACGCTTTTCCTCGTTTTCGAGATTTTCATCGAATGTTGTGATGGTTTGGGCGGCAGCCATGCCGCGAATGTGACAAAGGGACTGTCCCTTTGTCACATCTGGAGGGTAACGGGGATTTGGATGCAGCAGAAGTCCTCTTGGTGGGACTCGTCGTAGCTCGTGGTATCGAGGTAGCAAAAGTCGAAGGCGTTGCCGATAGGCTGGAGCGCGTGCTCGTCCATGCAGGCAACGATGGCGCGGATGCCCTCGGGCTCGTATGGCATGCCCCAGCGGCTCATGCACAGATATGTGCCCTCGGGCAGCACCTCGATGCCAATCTCTGCCAGCTCGGCGGGATCGCTCGGCAGCAGCTCCTCGGCACCGCGCGGCAGCACGGCAAAGGAGCCGGCGCCGGCAATAGGGTCGTCGGAATGCAGCGCCTCGCGACGCAGCATGGCACCCCAGCCGCGCATAGGGCGCGTGCCCGTCAACGCACGCATGCGCAGGATGGCCCGCATGAGCGTGGGATGGAGCATCGAGCGGCCGCGCTCGATATCGCCCGGAAACTCCTCAAAGACCACGTAGCGGCGCTCGAATTGCTTGAGCTCCGGCCTACCCTCGCGCTCGCGCCAGTAAACCGCCTCGTCGTAAAAGCTCAGACGCTCCTGCACGCTCGAACGCTCGGCTTTGAGCCCGGCAATCTGCTCATCGAGCGCCTGCACCCGCGAGCGCAGGTGATCGGTCATCTCTCCGATGTCGAACGTCGAGGTCAGGCGGTCAATCTCGTCGAGTTCGAGCCCTAGGTCGCGCAGCATGCAGATCAGACGCATGAGCGGGATCTGCGTGGGCGAATAGAAACGGTAGCCTTTTTCGTTAACCACGGCGGGCTTAAACAGGCCGATCTTGTCGTAGTAGATGAGCGTTTGGCGCGAAACGTTAAACAGGCTCGCCATCTCGCCAATCGCATACATGCCCGTCTGCATAGGTCCTCCCGACACACCAAAGCCCGCCGCCCACAGGGGCAGCGGGCTCAAACACTACTCGTATCCTACCCTAAAGACGCCTATGACCAGCGCTTATAGTTTGCACATGACACGCCGACGGCCTCGAGCGCCTTGGCGGCGATGTGATGCACCGCGTCATCGAGCGTGGCGGGGCCGTTGTAAAACGTGAGCATAGGCGGCATGAGCATGATGCCGGGCACGCGCGCCAGGCGCGCCATGTTATCGACGTGAATGGCGCTGAAGGGCGTCTCGCGCACCATGAGCACCAGGCGGCGCTGCTCTTTCATCTGCACGTCGGCCGCACGCAGCAGCAGGTTTTCGCTGTAGCCGCTTGCGATGCCGGCGAGCGTCTTCATGGAGCACGGGGCCACGATCATGCCGTCGACCGGATAGGTGCCGCTTGCGATGGCGGCGCCGATGTTCTTGTTGTCGTAGACCACATCGGCATGCGCGGCAAACTCGTCGAGCGTCATGCCGAGCTCCTGCTCGATGGTGATCTCTCCCCCACGCGTGACGACAAGCGCCGACTCGGCACCGGCCTGACGCAGGCACTTGAGACACTCGAGACCCAGCGCAGCGCCGCTGGCGCCAGACACGCCAACGACAATGCGACGGGGACGGACAGAAGACTCAGGCATGACAACTCCTTGACTACTTGATAGGGCTACGCACTAGAAAGCGAGCTCTGCTGCCCACTTATCTGTGTCGATCTCCATGAACTGCGAGCGGATGAAATTCTTCTTGAGGTCGAACGGAACCGTGCAGTCGAAGATGGCCTTGCAGGCGATGCCGTGCTCGCGGATCGAAGGATCGAACGCGGGGTCGTTGGACGGGTCGAGCACGTGGCAGTGGCAGCCGGGGATGGTGATGAGGTCGACGTCGGCCTGGAAGCGCGTGGTCATGGCCCACATCACGTCGCTCATATCGAAGATGTCGACATCCTCGTCAACGAGGATGACGTGCTTGAGCTCGGAGAACGCCGAGAAGGCGAGCATGGCGGCGTTGCGCTGACGGCCCTCGTCATTTTTGCTCGACTTCTTGAACTGCATGATGGCAACGAACTTGCCGCCGCCGCAGGGGGCAGCGTGGACGTTGAGCAGGCGGCCCGGGATAGCGGTCTCGACCATCTTGTAGATGGAAGCCTCGGTGGGGATACCGGCCATGGAAACGTGCTCGTGCGAAGGGCCGATGCAGCTCTCCATAATGGGGTTGACGCGCGTGGTGACGGCGGTGATCTTGATCACCGGGCATACCTTGGCGCCACCGGTGTAGCCGGGGAACTCGGGCATGGCGTAGCCGTGGCCGTTGACGTCCTCGTTGATGGTTTCGTCGTGCATGAGGTAGCCCTCGAGCACGTACTCGGCATTGGCAATGCACTTCTGCGGAACGGTGACACAGTCGGCGAGCTCGACGGCGTGGCCGCGCAGGGCGCCGGCGATCTGCAGCTCGTTGAAGCCGAGCGGCGTGGTAGGAGCCTCGAAGCCGCAGCACATGTACACGGCGGGGTCCAGGCCGATGGAGATGGAGATGGGCATGTCCTCGCCACGCTGGCAGTACTCGTCAAAGAACGCGCCCAGGTGACGGCTGCCCGGGGTAATCCACATGGCGAGCTTGTCCTTGTCGACGCAGGAGAAGCGGTGGATGGTCACGTCGGACTGGGAGCCGTCGGGGCTCGTGCCGTAGGCGAGGCCCATGGTGATGTAGGGGCCGCCGTCGACGGGCGTGTTGGTAGGAGCGGGAACGATCTTGCGCAGGTCAAAGCCCTCGTCGGTCGCCTTGTACACGACCTCCTGGCAGTCGACGTGCGCACCCTCGGCGATCTGCTCGGGCGCGATCAGGTTCTCGAAGCGCTTGCCGAACTCGAGGCCCAGGTGTTCCTCGTCCAGATCGAGCAGGGCGGCAACGCGCTTGCGGCTGGCAAGCATGCCGATGCAGACCTTGGCATCGTCAAAGCCCTTGACGTTGTTGAAGACCATCGCCGGACCCTCTTTGGTCGGACGCATAACGGTGCCGCCGGCGCCGACGTGGCGATAGACACCCGAGACCTCGGCGTCCGGATCGACCTGGGTGTCGGTCTCGAGCAGCTGGCCCGGCATCTCGCGCAAAAAGTCGAGTGCGGAGCGCAGGTCGTGGATCTGGGAAGCATCGGTAGTGGACATAGCATGCTCCTTTCGGGAGAGTGCCCGGCGGCGGGGATGCCGCCGGGCTGGGTAACGTAGTGGGGCCGCGGCGCTCATAGATGAGGCGCTCGACCGTTTACATCAGGCCAAAGAGGTGGAACCAGGCAGCCTCGACCAGCACGACGATAAAGACAACCGCAGTGAGGGGAATGCCCATGCGCATGGCCTCTTTGGAGGTGTAGCCGCCGGCGTCCTTGCCCTCGCCGATAAGGATCGGCAGGTTATGGAACGGCAGGATGTAGTGGATGTTGATGGACGTGAAGACGATGAGCGCCACGGCGAGCGGGCTTACGCTGGAGCCGGCCGCGAAGCTGATGAACGCCGGCACGCACACACCGAGCACGGCCATGACCGAGCCCATGAACATATGGATAACCATGGAGAGCGCGGCGACAAGCAGGGCGAACAGGAAGATGTTCTCGGGCACGGAGCTGGGAAGCACGACATCGGCGATCCAGGCGTTCATGCCGGTGGCACCGCCCACGGAGCCCACGGCCATGGCAGCCGTCAGGAACATGAGGGACTTGATGTCGACAGCGTTCCAGCTGGCGGGGGTGAGGACCTCGCCGATGATGGGCATGGCGAGAGAAACGCCGATGGCAAGTGTCACCCAGCCGATGTAATCGCCCGAAACGGTAAGCCACAGCGCGATGGCGATGACAAGCCACACGATGGTGCGGATCTCCTTGACGGAGAGCTTGCCGAGCGCGGCCTGCTTGGCCACGATCTGCTCGCGATCGTAGACGAGCTCCTTGCTGGGCTTAAAGAGGAACAGGCCCAGGAACAGGGTGCACAGCAGCGCAACCAGCATGGGCACGCTCATGTACAGGAACCAGTCGATAAAGGACGGGCTCATGCCGCCGGCCTCGGCGCTGTACTGTGCAACGAGCGGGTTGAGCGTGGAGTCGCCCGTCAGGAAGAACATGGAGCCCGGGGCGGCAGCGGCAAACACGAGGAAGCCGAGCTTACCCTTGTCGTCGTCCCCGTAGCCGGCGGACTCGGCGATGACCGAGACGACGGCGAGGATGAGGAAGGCGCGGGGAAACGGGTGCGGGATCAGCAGCGACAGCACAAAGGTGAGCGCGAAGATCGAGATGATGAGCGACTTGGCATCGCGCACGAACTTGAGCATAAACGCATAGGCGATGCGCTCGCCCAGGCCCGACTCCTTGACCGCGCTGGCGATGAGGTAGGCGCCAATGACGAGCCACATGGTGGCTTTGGTCCACGAGCTAAACGTGGAGGCGACCGTCGCCGAGATGCTCGCGGCGCCCGTGTCGTCCACGCACACCTTGAACAGAACGAGCAGCGCGCAGTAGAGCAGGCCCACAAAGCCCGGCTGTGCCACGCCACACGCCCAGAACACCACCGTGGCGAGCGTCAACGCCAGACAGGTCTGACCGCCGACCGTAAGCTCGACCGTCGAGCTCAGCTCCGCCAAAGGAAGAAACTTCACCAGCAAAAAGACAACGATACCCAACACAAAGCCAATTTCGCGCTTGGTGATCTTAAACGCCTTCTTTTCCGCTTCCATCTCCCCACCTTTCTTGTTGGGGGCACCCGGCGCCGCGGCGTGTGCCGCTACAGCAAAAGGGAGTGCCCGTTATTGGACACTCCTTACGTTGCGCTGTGTTGTTGCAATACAGTCAAGCGGGATTTTTGGATGAGAAGCGGTCCCCTGGACAAAAACCATCACAACATTCGACGCTTTTCCTCGTTTTCGAGATTTTCATCGAATGTTGTGACGGTTTGGATATGGCAAAGGGACTGTACCTTTGTTACATAGCGAGGGCCGTACGGATGGATGGGTCGCTGAGGGCCTCGCGAAGCCAGGGGGCCAGCTGCTCGGGGTGACCCTGCAGATAGCCTTTGAGCTCGGACGGAGCCACGCGACGCACCTCCGAGATCTCCTCTTGGTTGATATGCAGCTCGCCCGGCTCAACATGGGCAAGGTAGACCTCGCACCATTCGCACTCGCAGCGGCCGTCGCCGTGGTCCTCGCGGTACACCACGTGTCCGAGGTGCTTGAGCTGATCGGGCTCGCGCGTGATGCCAAGCTCTTCGTTGATGCGACGTGCCGTGGCGGCCGCGACGTCTTCCCCGGGGAGCGGATGGCCGGCACAGCTATCGGCCAGCACCCCGCCCCACAGGCGTTTGAGCGGACTGCGACGACAGAGCAGCAGGCGCGCGTCTTCGCCCTGGCCCTCGACCAGAAGCGTCAGAAATGCCTGATGCAGGATTCCCTCGCCGGTATGGGCCTCGATGCGGTCGACGGGGCCAAGCGCCTCGCCGGTCGCGACATCGACCGCCACGACCTCGGCGCCTGCGCCGCCCTTATCCCAGCCGGCGCGCAGAATGCGGGCTGCGGCCTCCTCGAGCGCGGCGATGAGTTCCTTGGTGGTATCGAGCATGCGCCGCAAGTCGTCCGCGGTCGCGTTCTCCACATGAAAACCCGTGCTTGCAACTACCGGCACGCCAAAGCGCGTGGCCAGCGCCGCCGCAATATCGTGCGCCGGGATCTCGTCTCGATGGCACGGAACGGCCAGGATGCTCACCGTCGCCGTACGGCCGGGCTCGGGGCGAGGAATGGCCTGCGCCGTGGCGCCCAGGTGCGCAAACTCCGGCGAGCAGGCGTACACCGCCATGCCTCGCGGCGTCACCGTCAACTGGGCCTCGAGCGCAAACTTGCCCTCGCCCACTACAACCTTTGTCGTGTGCATACCCATGGGATCTCCTGTCGCCCGCAATGTACCTGAGACCATCTTCGCCTGTATTGCGACTATACAGGCAAGCGCAGCCTGCGACAAAGGAGGCAGGCACCTGACACATTCTGTTAGAGTTGCAGGGATTGAATCCCGCTTATTCATGCGACATTGGAGTTACAACCTTGACCGCCGCAACCACGCCTAAAAGTAAGTCAACCGCCGCCGCGCTCTCCCCCGCGCGCACCAAGCTCTGCCTGGCGCTGCTCGTGCTGTTGGGATTCTCGCTCGGCTGCTCCGAGTTCGTGGTCATCGGCATCGAAAGCGACCTGGCGACGGAGCTCGGCATCTCGCTTGCCACAGCGGGCCAGCTCATCAGCGTGTTCGCACTCGTCTACGCCATCGCTACGCCGGTGCTTGCGCTCAGCACGGGACGCTTCCGCCGCTACCGGCTGCTCGTGTGCTACAGCATCGTCTTTGTGCTCGGCAACCTGGTCATGGCGTTGGCGCCCAACTTCCAGGTACTGTTTATCTCGCGCATTGTCCTGGGCTCTGTCTCGGGCGCACTGCTCGCCGTGGGCGTGACGTACATCCCCGAGCTGCTGTCCCCGCAGCAAACTTCGCTTGCCATCTCGGTGGTGTACGGTGCGTTTTCCGTGGCGATGGTCTTTGTCACTTCGATCGGCAAGTTTGTGGCCGACACGCTCGATTGGCACATGGCCATGTACGGCACGCTGACCTTTGCCGTTCTAATCTGCGGAGCGCTCGTGGCGTTTATGCCGCGCGCTGGGCAGACCGATGAGCCCGCCACCTTCCGCGAGCAGGCGGGTCTGCTACGCGAGCCGAGCATCATCACCGGCATGCTCATCTTTTTGTTTGGCGTGGGCTCGGTCTACGTATTCTACGGCTACGTGACGCCTTATCTTGAGCAGGTGCTGGGCATGGGCACGGTCGAAGCCAGTACCACGCTTATGGCCTACGGCGTGTTCTGCCTGATCTCGAACATCCTGGGCGGATGGATCGACGCGCGTTTTGGCATGAAGGCACTGCTTGTGACGTTTGTGCTGCAGGCCGCGGCGTTACTCGGGCTGTTTGCCGTGGGCGGCACCATGCCGCTCGCACTGGTCTTTGTCTTTAGCTTGGCGCTGCTCATGTACCTGTTCTCAGTCTCGTGCATCACACACTTTATGGACGTGGCACGCAGCCGCCATCCCAAATCGATGGTACTCGCAAGTTCGGTTGAGCCCATGGCGTTTAACGTCGGTATCTCGTTTGGCACCGCAGTGGGCGGCGCCGTGGTAAGCAGCATTGGCATTGCGTACGTGGGCGCAGTGGGCGCCGCGTTCTCGCTTGTGGCCTGGATGCTCACGCTGGTGACGATCAAGTTGGCTCGCTGGGAGCGCAGGCGGGCGAGGGCATAGGCGTAGATGCGATACTCGAGCTCGATGATGGCGATCGAAAGGAAACCGCACATGCAACGTGTACTGTTTATCTGTCATGGAAATATCTGCCGCTCGACGATGGCTGAGTCGGTGTTTACCGAGCTGGTGCACCGCGCCGGACGCGCGGACGAGTTTGTCATCGATTCCGCCGCGACCTCGACTGAGGAGATTGGCAACCCACCGCATCGTGGCACTGTTGCCAAGCTGCGCGAGGTCGGGATTCCCGTCGTCGCACATCGCGCGCGCCAGGTGCGTCGCGCGGAGTATGGCGACTGGGATCACATTGTCTATATGGACGATGAGAACGCCCGCGGCCTGCACCGCATCTTTGGCGACGACCCCGACGGCAAGATTACGCGCTTGCTCGATTGGACCGAGCGCCCCGGCGACGTGGCCGATCCCTGGTACACCGGCAACTTCGATGCCACCTACCGCGACGTGCTCGACGGTTGCACTGCCATGCTCGAGCAGATGTAGGTTTGCGGGCGCACAAACCGCGCGAACCGCGTCATCGGTATACATCGAGCGTGGATTTTCTCTCGTATACAGATCGAGCGTGGAAAATCTCCCACTTTGAGCGTTCAAGTGCGCTCTAAACGGGAGAAAATCCACGCTCATTTTCTCGGGCAGTGGAACTCGATACGACCAAGGGACTGCCCCTTTGTCACATTCGGGACTGGCCCTAGACCGGCTTGACCTCCAGCTTTATCCCCTCGGCACGGGAGTCGCCCAAAACATCCGAAAGGACCCAGGTCGCATA
Source organism: Collinsella sp. AM16-21 (assembly GCF_003471905.1). Classification (NCBI taxonomy): domain Bacteria; kingdom Bacillati; phylum Actinomycetota; class Coriobacteriia; order Coriobacteriales; family Coriobacteriaceae; genus Collinsella; species Collinsella sp. AM16-21. The sequence goes on along the minus strand of NZ_QRKJ01000005.1, from coordinate 113,873 downwards.
TAGCGGCAAATAAAGAACAGCTCCGTTGCGCTCAACGTTGCCTCTCGAGAAAACAATCCCGAGCCTTACGCCATATTCGGCCGTATCAAGCACATGACCGAGCGCAGCGTGCGCGTGGTAATAGGAGCCCGATTTAACCTCGATCGGGACAGCCGTCCCATCCGGTCCGTCGACCACAAAGTCCACTTCGCCGCGCTTTTTCGTCTGATAGTAGTAAAGCTGGCGATTCTGGGCAGCCAGCTGCTGGGCCACCACGTTTTCGTAAATGCCGCCCAGATTGGGTTCCTTGCTATCAAGATACGCCGCCTGGGCGACGCCAACGGGGTAGCGCGCCATCAACATGCCCGTATCCGATTGGTATAGCTTGAACTGCGATGGCCGTGCCGTCTTGAGCAGGGGCGACTTTGGCTCGGTTACGATATCCGCCTTGAGAGCAACGCCGGCATCGACAAGCCAGACAAAATCTCGCTGGTACTTGTCGTAATGCGCCTTGAGGTCAATGGAATTGAGCACGAAGCGTTTGTTTTCGCCCTCGAGCATAATAGGGAGCTGATCGTAAATGCTCTGCACCTGAAGGGCTCGCCCGCTTGCATACTTGGAGATATCCCGCCGGTACTGTTCGTTGAGCTCTGACTGTAGCTGACGAACAGAGGCAAGGTCGCCCCGCGTGTCAAGGAAACGCTGCACGACCTCTGGCATTCCACCGACAACGGTATAGGTCCTGAAGTTTGCCATCATCGCGTCGTGAATGTAATCAGGAATGGGCTTCTCGCTGATACACGCGTCGCGTATCGTTTGGCGAGCTCCCTCGCTCACCCCGATCGCCCAGCAAAACTCCTCGAAATCGAGCGGGAACATCCTAAGCTCGTGAACATATCCCACGGGATAGGACCTAACGACCTTGAACTGGGTCCCGAGCATTGACCCCGAAAACGCCCAGCGGCACCTCCCGTCCTCAACAAGGAACTTTGCCATCGTCATGATGTCGGGGGCCTCTTGGACCTCATCGATAAACACGAGCGTTTTGCCCGGTGCTATCGGCTTTCCCGAGAGAAGCGTCACCCTGCTGATGAAATCGTCGGCATCCCGTGCCTCGAGAAGAGCATCTTTTGCCTGGCGATTTTCCATGAGGTTGAGTTCGATGTAGGTTGCATGGCTGGCTTTGCCAAATGCGCGAATCGAATAACTTTTGCCGATCTGGCGAGAACCCGTAATGAATAAGGCCTTTTGCTCGGCAGACTTCAGCCAACGCTCCAGCTCTGCCGCTATTTTCCTACGCAGCATAGGCTCTCCCCTCAGTGTCATCAAATGAAATGCAAGGTTTATATGCTTGATTATCGATGAAATGCAGAGTTTTTAGAACCTAATATCGGATGAAATGCAGAGATTTAGGATTATAGGCAAAAAAGAAGGGGCACCATCGGCGGATGCGACAAAGGGCCCGCCCCTTTGTCACATCCGGCTATTCGTCGACGATCTCGGCAAGCCAGACGTTCAACGTGTCGACCTCGGGACAGCAGAACTTTGCCGTGCCGGGCTCGTTGCCAGGCACGGTTCCGCCATAGCGCAGGATATCGATATAGGGAAAGCCCACATGGCAGGCCATGGCGCACATCTTGCCGCGGTCTCGGTCGAAGTCAAAAACGTCGCCCGGCTTGTGACCATGATGGCAGCGGCACGTTCCCAGCTGGTCCACGCAGCTCACGCGGATACGCGGACGTTTGTCCCGCGGCGCGCCGAGCGGCTTGCCCCCGCCCGCAGGCTTGGCGCCGCCCTCGCCAGCGTTACTCATGGTCAATCACATCCAGGCAGGCTTCGATGGGAAGGCCGGCCGACTTGTCCTCCTGGTCGGCATTGCGCTCGATAAGCTCAGCCACCACACGCATGGCATCGGACGTCGCGCGCTGCAGACTCCAACCTGCCATAACGCGGCCGACGAGCACCGCCGAGAACGTGTCGCCCGTGCCCGGGAAATAGACCGGAATGAGCTCAAAGGGAATCATAAAGTACTCCCCCGCTACATGGTCGTAACCGATAACCGCGTTCGTGCCATTGACCACGGCGCTCGTAATGACCACCGACTTGGCACCCAGCTCGCGCACGGCGTCCACAAGGGCGCGGCCCTCATCGGGCGTAATTTCCTCGGCAATAGGCCTATCGGCAAGCAGGCACGCCTCGGTATAGTTAGGCACCGCGTAGTCTGCGCACTCCAGAAGATGCCGCATAAGGCCAATCGTGGACTCGGGCACGCCCGCATAGAGCTTGCCGTTGTCGCCCATGATGGGGTCGACGAACACCTTGGTGCCCTTTTGCGCGCGGCGGTGGCAAAAGTCCGAGATGATGCGCGTCTCTTCCTCGGTCACGATAAAGCCGGTCGAGATGGCGTCGAACTCAAAGCCGAGCTCCTCCCAGATGGCAAGACTCTGACGCACGTACTCCGTGGTGTCGTGGATGTAGAACTTGGGGTAGTTAAGCGTGTCGGAAACGAGCGCCGTCGGCAAGTTATGGATACGGTAGCCCATGTGCGACAGCACCGGCAGCATGGCGGAAAGCGCGACCTTGCCGTAGCCGCACATATCGTTGATCAGCAGCAGCTGAGTATTCTTCATGAAGGTCTCCCTTGTTTCGGGCGCGACGCGCAGCGCCACAGTGCGACTAAGTGTAGCGCAGGGAACGTTGCGAGCGGAGTCGAGCGGTTACGGCGTTTGGCAAAACGCCGTAACTATAAAGTTTGGTACCTTGACATTCATTTCTCATGCTCCTAGATTGGTTAGGCACAAAACAATTCCACTACCTAACTAAAGAAAGGAGCAACACTAATTCATGTGCGATGAACCTCTTAACCTTTGTTCGCATGAGCCCGGCGGCGACCCGTCACAGCCTGCGGATGTACCCGAAGCGGTCAGCGCCGAAGACAAGCTTGCCAAGCGCATCCTCAATAATCTGGGCTTTTGCGGCCATTACATGCACTTTCATGGCGGAGGCGTATCCGGCAAGGCGCCCATCATCTGCCTGCTAGCCAAGCAACCCGGCGGCGAGATGTCGCAGCAGGAGCTCGGCATGCACTTTGACCTCAAGCCGGGATCGCTTTCCGAGATCCTGTCCAAGCTCGAGCTCAACGGCCTCATCGAGCGCAGCCGTAACCCCAAGGATCGACGGCAACTCACCATTCGCCTGACCGAAACCGGCCGGGAAAACGCCCGCATCGACCAGGCAGCCCGCATTCGCTTTAGAGAGCAGGCCTTTAGCGCGCTCACCCACGACGAGCGCGAGGACCTCGCCGAAATGCTCGATAAAATCCGCGTAACCTGGGAGGAACTGGATGATTAAAACCCTCATGGGCAGCATCCGCGACTATATGAAAGTCACCGTTGCTACGCCGTTGCTTGTGCTTGGCGAGGTGCTCTGCGAGATGCTGATTCCATTTATCACTGCCAACCTGATCGACGCCATCAAAGACGGCGCCACCGTAGCCGAGATGCTTCCCACCGCAGGCTTTTTGGTGCTCATCGCGCTGACGTCGCTTGCTTTTGGTGCCGCTGCCGGCGTCACCTGCAGCCATGCGAGCTGCGGGTTCGCCAAGAACCTGCGTCACGACCTGTTCTACAAGATCCAGACGTTCAGCTTTGCCAACATCGATGAGTTCTCGAGCTCCTCGCTCGTCACGCGCCTGACCACCGATATCAACAACGTGCAGCAGGCCTTTATGATGATCATCCGTATCGCCGTGCGCGCGCCGCTGGTATTGATCTTCGCCTTTACCATGGCGTTTATCATGGGCGGCAGCGTCGCCATGGTCTACCTGGTCATCATTCCGCTGCTGGGCTTTGGACTGTTCTTTATCATCTTTAAGGTGCGCCCCATCTTCTCGCGCGTGTTCCACAAGTACGATGCCCTTAACGAGTCCGTCGAGGAAAACGTCACCGGTATGCGCGTGGTCAAGAGCTATGTGCGCGAAGACTTTGAGAAGGAGAAGTTCGCGACCGCCGCGCGCGACGTCCAGATGGACTTCACCCGCGCCGAGAAGCTGCTCGCCTTTAACAACCCCATGATGAACATCTGCGTCAACGGCGCGTTTGTCGTCATCATCTACCTGGGCTCCAAGCTCATCATCACGAGCCAGGGCACGCTGTTCGACGTGGGCCAGCTCTCCTCGACCTTTACCTATGGTTTCCAGATTCTCATGAGCCTGATGCAGCTGTCGATGATCTTTGTCATGGTGACCATGGCCGACGAATCGGCACACCGCATTGCCGAGGTGCTGGCCGCCGAGCCCACGATCGCCGATCCCGCCGAGCCCGTGCTCGAGGTTGCCGACGGTTCCATCGACTTTGACCACGTGAGCTTTAAGTATTCCAAGCATGCGAAGCGCCAGGCGCTCGACGATATCGACCTGCACATTACGAGCGGCGAGACCATCGGCATCATCGGCGGCACCGGCTCGGCCAAGTCCACGCTCGTTAACCTCATCGCCCGCCTGTACGACACCACCGAAGGCGCTGTGCGCGTGGGCGGCGTGGACGTGCGCGACTACGACCTGGACGCGCTGCGTCACCAGGTCGCCATGGTGCTGCAGAAAAACGTGCTGTTTAGCGGCACCATCGCCGAGAACCTGCGTTGGGGCGACCCGAACGCCACCGACGAGGAAGTCCGCGAGGCAGCGCATCTGGCCTGCGCCGACGAGTTTGTCGACGGTTTCCCCAAGGGCTACGACACCTGGATCGAACAGGGCGGCTCTAATGTTTCGGGCGGTCAGAAGCAGCGCCTGTGCATTGCACGCGCCCTGTTGCGTCGCCCCAAGATCTTGATCCTGGACGACTCCACCAGCGCCGTCGACACCAAGACTGACGCCAAGATTCGCGCAGGCCTGGCAAGCTATCTGCCCAACACGACCAAGCTCATCATCGCCCAGCGCATCAGCTCCGTGCAGGACGCAGACCGCATCATTGTCATGGAGGGCGGCCGCATCGCACAGATCGGCAACCACGAAGAGCTGCTCAAGACGAGCGAGATCTACCGAGAGACCTTTACCTCGCAAAACAAGATGTCTGCCGAGGGCGAAGGGGCCGTCGAGGCCGACACCGAGGCATCCGCAACGCAAGCTCAGACCCAGGAAGGAGGCGAGGCACATGAGTAAGGCAACGACCGCCGAGCGCGCGCTCAACCGTAAGGGCGGCACCATGTCGCGCCTCATCAAGACGCTCTTTGACTTCTATCCCGTGCTTTTGCCCCTTGTCGTCGCCGGCGTGGTGCTCTGCGCCATCATCAACTCCATCGGCGCGACCTTCCTGCAGAGCGCCCTGCAGATTATTAGCGAATCGTGGCAGTCGGGCGATTGGGAAGCCGCACAGCCCAAGATTCTGCAGCTCGTGACCACCCTCGCCTGCATCTACGGCGTCGGTGTCCTGTCCTCGCTCTTCTGGAACCGCGCCATGGCTATCGTCACGCAGGGCTCGCTCGAGAAGCTGCGCGAGATGATGTTCAACCGCATGCAGGACCTGCCGATCCGCTACTTCGACACGCACCAGCGCGGCGATATCATGAGCCACTACACCAACGACATCGATACGCTGCGCCAGATGATCAGTCAGTCGCTGCCCAACCTGCTCATGACGATCATCATCATCGTCACGGTGTTCTTTATCATGCTGTACTACAGCGTGTGGATGTGCCTGGTCATCATCGCCGGCGTCGCCTTTATGACCTTTATGACCAAGCTGCTCGGCTCCAATTCCGCGCGTTTCTTCATTGCGCAGCAGACCGAGCTCGGCGTGGTCGAGGGCCATATCGAGGAGGTCATGAACGGCCAGAAGGTCGTCAAGGCGTTCTGCCACGAGTCTGCCGCCGAGGCCGATTTTGACGAGCGCAACGAGAAGCTCTTCGAGGTCTCGCAAAAGGCCAACATGTACGCCAACATCCTCATGCCCATCCTTATGAACCTGGGCAACCTGCTCTACGTGCTGGTCGCACTGGCGGGCGGCATTTTCCTGGCGCTGGGCGTGCCCAACCTGAGCATCTCGGGCATGGCGCTGTCCATCGCCGTCGTGGTGCCGTTCCTCAACATGACCAAGCAGTTCTGCGGACAGATCGGCCAGATCTCGCAGCAGATCAACGCCGTGGTCATGGGCCTCGCCGGCGCCGACCGCATCTTTGAGCTCATCGATGAGGAGCCCGAGGCCGACGAAGGCTACGTGACGCTCGTCAACGCGCAGGTAAACCCCGAGACCTGGGAGCTCGAGGAGGCCGACCACCATACTGGCATGTGGGCATGGAAGCATCCGCACCGCGCAACCGGCGAGATCGAGTACGTGCCGCTGCGCGGCGACCTGGTCATGGACAACGTCGACTTTGGCTACACGCCCGACCACGAGGTGCTGCACGGCGTGTCCGTATACGCCAAGCCGGGCCAGAAGGTCGCGTTTGTCGGCGCCACCGGTGCCGGCAAGACGACCATCACCAACCTCATCAACCGTTTCTATGACATCGCCGACGGCAAGATTCGCTACGACGGCATCAACGTCAACAAAATCCGCAAGGCCGATCTGCGCCGCTCGCTGGGTGTCGTGCTGCAGGACGTGAACCTGTTCACCGGCACCGTGATGGATAACATCCGCTACGGCAACCTGGATGCGACCGACGAGGAGTGCATCGCGGCGGCCAAGCTCGCGGGCGCGGACGACTTTATCACCCGCCTGCCCGACGGCTACGACACCATGCTCACCGGTAACGGTGCCCAGCTGTCGCAGGGCCAGCGCCAGCTGATTTCGATTGCGCGCGCCGCCGTCGCCGATCCGCCGGCGATGATTCTGGACGAGGCCACGAGCTCCATCGACACCCGCACCGAGGCTATCGTGCAGGCGGGCATGGATAAGCTCATGGAGGGCCGCACGACGTTTGTCATCGCGCACCGCCTCTCCACCGTGCGCAACTCCGACGCAATCATCTGCCTGGACCACGGCCGCATCATCGAGCGCGGCAACCACGACGAACTGATCGCCAAGCGCGGGTATTACTACCAGCTCTACACGGGTGCGTTTGAGCTGGAGTAGGAACGATTACTGACGGAGGGTTCCCCGGGGCGGCGGGGTAACTCCTCCGTGCTCAAACATTCTCGCTGCGCTGCGAAACTGCGCGCGGAGGAAATACACCGCCGTCCACGGGGCACCCTCCTACGCGTGATCAGCCCGTCGTTTAAAACGGAATAAAGGTTAGTGAGGCCCTGGCCGTTTGGCCAGGGCCTCGTTTTGTGTGAGCTACTTGAGGAGTTGGGCAATGGCGTTGACGAATTTTTGGACTTGGAGGGTGGGCTCGAGCGGGTAGTGCAAATAGACCGGCACCTCGCGGCCGCACAAAAACGGTACGCCCACAAAGGCCGGGTGCACGCCCGACCACGCTCCGCAGGTGAGCACCGCGTCGCCCTTTTCCTCCGCCTCGTTAAAAAGCGCAAAGTCAAAGCTGTCCACGTCGATCACGTCCACGCCGCCGTCGGCCAAAAGATCGATACGCAGGCTGTCCATGGCGTCGTTGCCGTGACGAAGCACGCGCAGGCGCATACCCTCCAGGTCGGCAACCGTGATGCGCGTCTTGCGCGCGAGTCGGCTTGTGCGCGGCACGTCGATATAAAACGGCACGGTAACGATGCGAAGCTTTTGGCAGGCGTCTCCCCAGCGCGGGGTCGAAAAACTCGACTGCACCACGTCGACCTCGCGTCCCAGACTGCGCATAACGGTCTCGTGCTCATCGTAAAGGTCCCCCACCGGCACAATCTCAAAACGCAAACGCGGTTCCATGTCGTGCAGCTGCGGCCATAGCGCGAGTGTATGGCGCCCCGGGCACATCATCGACACACCCAGGCGCACGGCGCCGCCATCGCCCGCCGCGCGTCGGGCACGACGCAGTGCGTCCTCGGACTGGCGCATGATCGAGCGCGCGTCGTCCACCAGCAGAGCACCCGCCGGCGTCACCTTGACGCCCGAATGCGAGCGCTCGAACAGCGTGATGCCGAACTCGGCCTCGAAGCCCGAAACCTGCTTGACGAGTGCCGGCGTCGACACGCGCAGCTTTGCCGCGGCACGCGAGAAACTTCCCAGCTCCGCGGCGGCCGAAATAGCGTCAAGTCGTCGATCGTACACGTCAATCTCCCGTTTTCGCACGCGCGGGCCCACAGCACCGCAGGGGGTCGTTTTCGCAGGTCACGCGCTCAATTGAGAACAAACCTCAATGTACAGTGTAAACCTACGGTTAACGTCATTCTAACAAATATGCAATTCACCTGCGCGAACGCTAAGCATACGATAACCAGCGAAAACCACGTGGGTCGGTTAATGGGAGCGACCCACCGGGAGGCACAAGAAGGGAAGTTCCTATGAGCAATTGGCTTAAGCTCGAGGGCGATGTTTGCGCCGTGACCGGCGCGCTCGGCGGCATGGGCGTCGAGATTTGCCGCGAGTTCGCCCGCAATGGCGCCAACGTCGTCCTGCTCGACCTGGACGAGAAGAAGGTCAAGGCCGCTGCCGCCGACCTCGCTGCCGAGTTTGGCATCCACGCCGAGGGCTACAAGATGAACGCCACCGACGAGGCCGAGGTTCAGGCCGCCGTCGACGCCACCATCGCCAACTTCGGCCGCGTCGACGTCCTCGTCAACACCGCCGGCATCCTGCGCTTCGCAGCCATGGAGGACCTGCCGCTCTCCGACTGGAACGAGGTCATCAACGTCAACCTCACCGGCTACTTCATCACCTCGCAGCGCTTTGGTCGCGAGATGATCAAGGCCGGCCAGGGCCGCCTGGTTCACATCTCCACCGTCGCCAGTCACTCCCCCGAAACGTTCTCGGGCGTGTACAGCTCCACCAAGGCGGGCGTCAACATGATGTCCAAGATGCTGGCTGCCGAGTGGGGTCCCTACGGCGTGCGCTCCAACTGCGTCGAGCCCTGCTTTGTCAAGACACCCATGTCGGCAAGCTTTTACGCCGATCCCGAGGTCGAGAAGAGCCGCAGCCGCCTCATCGCCGCGCGTCGCATCGGCGAGGTCAGCGATATCGCCAACGCCGTCATGTTCCTGGCGTCCACGCGCTCAGACTTTACCACCGGCGACGCCATCAAGGTCGACGGCGGCTTCTCCAACATGATGGGCGACCTCACCGCCAAGCCCGGCGGCCGCCGCGCCTTTGCCGACAACTACCTCAAGAACAAGGGCGTCGAGCTCTGGTCCGATGAGTCCGGCGTCGCAAAGCCGACTGACCAGTAAACCAGCCTGACAGGGAGGCACCGCGGACACGCCCGCCCCTCCCCCGTATCGATTAGAAAGAGTCCAATGGCTTCCACCAACTCCAACAAGGGTCGCGCCGTCGTGCTTTCCGCCGCGTGCGTCACCATGTTCTTTATCAGCTCCATCGCGCTGTATTCCGTTGTGAGCAAGAACCTACTCGCCGTCTATCCCGAGTGGTCCAGCGCTCTTACCTGGGCTTTCCCGGTCTTCCAGACCATCATGGCCGTGACGGGCATCTTCGCCGGCCGCATCTCCGATAAGATCGGCCCGCGCAACGTCGTGATCGCTGCCGCCGTGTGCTACGGCGTGGGCTGGTTCATGTCCGGCACCGTCACCGAGCCGTGGCAGTTCTACCTGTGGTTCTCGCTCGTCGCCGCCATCGGCAACGGCCTGGGCTACAACCCCGCGCTCACCACCGGCCAAAAGTGGTTCATCGACAAAAAGGGCCTCGCCTCCGGCATCACCCTGGCCGCTTCGACCGCCGGCCCCGCCGTGCTGTCCCCGGTGCTCGCCTCGCTGCTCATCCCGAGCCTTGGCATCTTTGGCGCCCTTAAGGCACTCGGCGTCATCTTCTTTGTGACGATCGCCGCCTCCGCCCTGTTCCTGAAGGCCCCCGAGGCCGGTTGGCTGCCCGAGGGCTTCGAGGTCCCCAAGGGCGGCGCGCACGCCGGCACTTTCGGCGACCTCACCCCGGGCGAGATGGTCAAAACCCCGCGCTTCTGGGTCCTCATCGCCACCTTCGCCTTCGCCGCCACCGCGGGCACCCTGCTCGTGGGCAAGGTTGCCTCCATCGCCGCTGTCCAGCTCTTCGCCGACCCCACGAGCGCCGCGGCCGTCGCCCTCGGCGGTGTGGTGGTCTCCGTCAACACCTGCGCCAACCTGGTTGGCCGCCTGTCCTTTGGTCAGATCATCGACAAGCTCGGCGCCTATAAGTCGCTGCTCATCAGCCTTGTCGTCACCATCGTCGCCCTCGTCATCATGTCGATGAGCTTTACGCAGAGCATGTTCTTTGTGGCGCTCGCCCTGCTCGGCTTTAGCTTTGGCGCCCTGCTCGTCATCTACCCGCCGCTCACCGGTGGCGCCTTTGGCACCAGCAACATCGGCGTCAACTACGGCATCATGTTCTTGGGCTACGCTGCTTCTACCTGGATCAGCCAGCCCATCACCGCCGTGCTGTATCACGCCGAGGCCGGCAGCGCTGCCTACCAGCAGTCCTTCTACGGCGCCATCGTGATCGCCGCCATCGCCGTCGTGCTCACCGTCTACATGATGGTCTCCGACAGCAAGAAGAAGTCCGCCTAGTTATACCGATGTGACAAAGGGGCTGTCCCTTTGTCACATTCCAAGCCACCAGCATTAAGGAGTCGAAATGTCTGAGCTCAACCCCGTCCGCATTGCCGTCATCGGCGCCGGCGCCATGGGCCGCAACCACATCCGCTTTGTCACCGAGGAGCCCGAGGCCGAGCTCGTCGCCATCGCCGACGCCTTTGAGGGTGCCCGCGCCACGGCCGAGGCCGCTGGCGTGCCGTTTTACACCGATCCCGCCCAGATGATGGACGAGGTCAAACCCGAGGCCGTCATTATCGCCACCCCCAACGACCTGCACCTGGGCGTTGCTCGCGAGGCCATCAAGCGCAACATCGTGCCGCTGGTCGAAAAGCCGATCTCCAACGATCTCGAGGATGCCCAGGCCTTTGCCGCCGAGGCCGAGACCGCCGGCGTGCCCGTGCTCGTGGGTCAGCACCGTCGCCACAACCCGTTTGTGAACAAGGCCAAGGAGATCATCGAGTCTGGCGAGCTGGGCAAGCTCACCGTGTCGAGCTTCCACTACATGATCTATAAGAATGACGAGTATTTCGATGTCGAGTGGCGCCGCAAGAAGGGTGCCGGCCCGATCCTGGTTAACCTGGTTCACGACGTCGACCTGCTCCGCTATCTGCTGGGCGAGCCCGTTGCCGTCCAGGGTATGCAGTCCAGCGCCGCCCGCGGTTTTGAGACCGAGGACTCCGCCGTGGTCAACGTCCGTTTTGCCGATGGCGCGCTCGCAAGCATGACCATCTCCGATGCCACCGCCAGCCCCTGGAACTGGGAGGCGACTGCTCGCGAGGACCCGCAGTACCGCCCCTTCGACGCCGACGCCTACTTTATCGGCGGCACCAAGGGCGCCCTGTCGCTGCCCCGCCTGCACCAGTTCTCCTACGACGGCGCCTCCAACTGGCACAAGCCGCTGCAGATGGAGATTCCGGCTGTCGACCCGGCACTGCCGCACAAGATGCAGCTCAAGCACTTTGTGAAGGTCGTCCGCCGCGAGGTCGAGCCCGTCGTGACCCCCGCCGACAACGTCAAGACGCTCACGCTTCTCAACGCTATCAAGGAGGCAGCCGAGACCGGCCAGCTCGTCGAGCTGTAATGCCTTGAGAGCGGCCGCGGCAGAAACCCCATGCCGAGTCCCTCGGTCTGCCATCAACAAGTCCCTCTTCTTTGCCCCGCGAGCAGCCTCCTGCCCGCGGGGCATTTTGCTACCTTGCCAATGATTTTTCTGGGACGGGGGACTTTTTGCACCTTAGCTTGATTCGTTCGCCACGAAATGTGCCTATCTACTACGTTTAACCAATCACCCTCATCCATACCGAATTTCGCGAAATAAAAACCGCAGGTAAATGGCTTGCGCATTTTCGGAAAACCGGGGGATGGTCGACCCACACGGTTCAAACGTAGTAGATAGGCCGCTTTCGTGGTCCCGCGCCAAAACAGTCTTTTTTGAGCGAAGTGGCAGGTGGTATCCTTGGTAGCTCTGTGCTGCAAACGCACCTCAAACGCAAGGAGTCCCATGGATCTTATCGCCCAGCTCGCGCGCGAGCTCAACCTTAAGGCCGCCAACGTCGAGGCGGCCGTCAAGCTCATCGACGAGGGAAACACCATTCCCTTTATCTCGCGCTACCGCAAGGAAGCCACGGGCGGCATGGACGATGTCGCCCTGCGCGCGCTCGACGAGCGCCTGTCCTACCTGCGTAATCTTGAGCAGCGCAAAGAGGACGTCATTCTGCTCATCGGCGCCCAGGGCAAACTCACGCCCGAACTCGAGCAGCAGATTCGCGAGGCCACGCAGCTCCAGCGTGTCGAAGACCTCTACAAGCCCTACCGTAAAAAGCGCATGACCCGCGCGCAGAAGGCCCGCGAGGCCGGCCTGGAGCCGCTCGCCAACATGATCATCATGCAGGCCTCGGCCAAGGGCAGCGCGCTCGACGCCGCCGCGGCATACGTCAACGAGGAGGCCGGCTTCGACACGCCCGAAAAGGCGCTCGCCGGCGCGGCGGACATCGTGGCCGAGACGGTGGCCGAGGACCCCGAGAACGTCGCCGACCTGCGCGCCTTTACGCAAAACACCGCCGACATCGTCGTCGAGGCCACCGACCCCGCCGAGAAGACCCCCTACGAGCCGTACTACAGCTATGATGAGCCGCTGCGTCGCATCCCCAACCACCGTGTGCTGGCTATCGACCGCGGTGAGCGTGAGGGCAAGCTCCGCGTGCGCGTGAACGTCGACGGCGCTGCCGCTACGGCACGCCTCGGCAGCCGCTGGCCCCGTCGCCAGGGCGTGTTTGCTCCCGTCTTTAATGCCGCCATCGCTGACGGTTACAAGCGCCTCATGGCCCCCTCGCTGGAGCGCGAGGCCCGCGCCAAACTCACCGTTCGCGCCCAGACCGAGGCCATCAACGTCTTTGCCAAGAATCTCGAAGGCCTGCTCTCGGCACGCCCCGTACGCGGCGCCCGCGTGCTCGCGCTCGATCCGGGCTACCGTACCGGCTGCAAGGTCGCCGTCATGGACGAGACCGGCAAGCTACTCGACCACGGCGTGGTCTACCCCACCAAGCCGCGCCACGACGTCGCCGGCACCAAGCGCGAGCTCGCCCGCCTCGTCAAGAAGGACAGCGTCAACACCATCGTCATCGGCAACGGCACCGCCAGCCGCGAGACCGAGGAAGTCGTCTCGGAGTTTATTGCCGAGCAGGCGCCCAGCCTTCGCTACACCATCGTCAACGAGGCGGGCGCGTCGGTGTACTCCGCCTCCGAGCTCGCCAGCCAGGAATATCCCGACCTGGACGTCACCGTACGTGGCGCCATGAGCCTGGGCCGCCGCCTGCAAGACCCGCTGGCAGAGCTCGTCAAGATTCCGCCCCAGTCCATCGGCGTTGGCCAGTACCAGCACGACCTTGACCAGGCCGAGCTTTCACGCACCCTGGGCCACGTGGTGGAGGACGTCGTTAACCGCGTGGGCGTCGACGTCAACACCGCAAGCGCAAGCCTGCTGGGATACGTATCGGGCATCACGCCGAGCGTGGCCAAGAACATCGTGGCGTACCGCGAGGAAAACGGCGCCTTTACCGATCGCCGCCAGCTCAAGAAGGTCCCCAAGCTGGGACCCAAGGCATACCTCAACGCCGCGGGCTTCCTGCGCATCAGCGGTGGCACGAACCCGCTCGACGCGACAAGCGTCCACCCCGAGAGCTACGAGGTGGCCACATCCGTCTTGGAACGTGCCGGCGTTGCGGCAAGCGAGCTCAGCCGCGGCGGCGTGCCCGACATCGAGCGCCGTCTGGGCAGCATCTCGGCGCTGGCAAGCGACCTGGACTGCGGCACCCTCACGCTCATCGACATTGTCAACGAGCTCAAGAAGCCCGGCCGCGACCCGCGCGACGACGCGCCCGAGGTGGTCTTTAGCCGCTCGGCACTTTCCATCAACGACCTGGAACCCGGCATGGAGCTCAAGGGCACGGTGCGCAACGTCGTCGACTTTGGCGCCTTCGTCGACGTGGGCGTGCACCAGGACGGCCTCGTGCACATCTCCAAACTGGCCAACCGCTTTGTCAAGCACCCGAGCGACGTGGTACGCGTCGGTGACACGGTCAAGGTGTGGGTCGAAAAGGTCGATCGCGACCGCAAGAAGATCTCGCTCACCATGGTGCAGGGGAAGTAAACCGCCAAAGCGAACGTCCCCCTCTTCGCGGCGAGTGTCGCAAAGAGTGCGGGAATTCCCCGCACTCTTTGCCCCTTCGACAAAGTGGGGTATACTGTCCGCAGTGTGAAAAGCCTTCGTGCTTTTAGCGGCTGCGGGTACCTGTACCTACAGCCGCATTTTTCGTTTTGGAGGCTCGACTATGAAGGAGCGCCCGCTCATCCCGGCAGAACAACAGGTCGCCCACCTCGCAGAGCGGGGCGTCCGCTTCGACATAATGAGCCCCGAGGATGCGGTTGCGTTCCTCCGCGACAAAAACTTCTTTTTCAAGGTCAAGGCGTTTGCGAAGTGCTTCTCAACGTATCGTAGCTCCGCGTCAGAGGGCTACGGACGCTACGTCAACCTAGACTTCGCCTACCTCGCCGAGCTCACCAGACTCGACCACCACCTCCGCGAGCACATCCTCTCGATGACGCTTGACATCGAGCACTACATGAAGGTCCATCTAAACCGGACGATGATGGACGACGGCGCCGACGGGAAGGAGATCCTCGACCTCCTCTTCGCCCACGAGAGGGTGCGTAAGGAGAGGATGCTGGAGGAGCGGTTCGATCCAAGCGGGTCAGAAACAGCCGTCGAGAAGATGAAAGCCATCGCCGACCGGCTAGATGGAGTGGGCGGCAGCGAGCGAGCGACGCTCTTCCTCGAGATGCTCCACATCGCCGAGGACCAGACTTTGGGGATAGACCCGGAGCACCTTGAGCGCAGCGTCTCGTACCTCGGAGACTCGAACTACACCCGGAACCTCGCGAATAAGTATGGCAGACGCGAGGACATGTACGTCTGGAACTACCTGGAACTCGTCTCCTTCGGGGGAATCATCGCGCTTTACAAGTTCTACTTCTACGACCTCAGGAGGGAACGCAGCCAGGAGGCCGAATCCGTCAAGCAGCTCCTGTTCCCCGTGAAGGCCCTGCGCAACGCGGCCGCTCATAACGGCAACGTTCTGAACACGATCGGGCAGCGCCTACAGAAGCCCGTCGGCTCCATCGCGACGGCCGCGCGGGAGGAGCTCAGAATCGACCATGAGCTCGTCGCCCTTACAAAGCGCTTCCCCGTCATCCACGACTTCACCGCACTCGTACTCTGCTTCGATAGAATCGTCAGCGATGCGGACGCGAGGTCGGAAAAGGCAGCAGGCCTGCGCACCCTGCGCGAGCGCTTCCTTGAGCACGCCGACTACTTCGAAAAGCAGATCGAGCTTGACCGAGGAATCAGGATGCTGGGGGAAGTCATGCGCTCGGGAGCCGATGTCATCTCTTCGAGCTCCCTATAGCTCTTCAGCCCCCTAATAGCCCCTTACCATTTGGGCCCCGCTCGAACAGAGTAGGTTCGAGTAGGTTCGAGCAACTCAGCAGCAATCCGACTACCCGCTGCATGAAAACCGCAGCTCAGACGCATGACATGCCGTCCCATGAAGCAGCGGGTTCGGGTAAGAGTACGTCCGAGTGGTCAGAGTAGGGCCCGACTTCCCCCTCTTGGCGACGTGCAAAATCGCGAATATTCAGCATCTCTCGATAGCCCCGCGGTGCCTCAGAGAGCCATAAAAGCAAAAACGGCCCCCGTTTTAGCGTCAATTAGAGCCAAAACGGGGGCTGTTCCGTGCTTCAGCCAGCTGGTAAAAGCCTTTACCTTGCTGAATACTCTCAATTTTGCACGTCGCAGGCGGGGGTACCTTTGCCCGCGGCAGGATATGGAAGCCGAGTGCTAACTTGCCGGCAAGCTCGTGTCGGCAGCCCCGGCCTTTCCTTTACCTAGCGCGACCCTCGCGAAGCGCGTGAGCGATAGGGAAAGGAAAGGCCGGGGCGAACAACCCGCGGCGCAGCCAGTGTTCGCGTTACGGCAAGATATGGAAGCCCAAAGCGGCGATATCCTTGGCAAAGCCGCGCACGGTGTCGAGCGAGACCTCGTACGGATCGCGACCGATGTTCTTGCGCTTGGCCAGGATACTGTTGGGCACCGTGATGATCTGGCAACCGCAGGCTTCGGCCTGGTAAATGTTGATGAGCTCGCGCGTGGATGCCCACAGGACCTCGCAGTTTGGCTTGGCGGCGGCCTTCTTGACCGACTCCGTCATAAACGGAATGGGGTCGACACCCGTGTCGGCGATGCGGCCGGCAAAGAGCGAGATGATGGACGGCGTCTCGGCGTCAACGGCCTCGACCATCTCGTCGACCTGCGCGGGCGTAAAGATAGTGGTGACGTTGACCTTGATGCCGTCGGCCGAAAGCTTGCGCACCAGCTCGGCGGTGGACTCGCCCTTGGTGGTCACGCACGGGATCTTGACATAGACGTTCTCGGCCCAGGTAGCGATCTCGCGGGCCTCGATCTCCATGGTCTCGACGTCGTCGGCAAAGACCTCAAACGAAACGGACACATCAGTGATGTGGGCCAGAACCTCCTTGGCAAATGCGCGGTAATCCGTCACGCCGCCCTTCTTCATAAGGGACGGGTTGGTTGTGAAGCCCTGAACGTTGCCGTTCTCGTACATGTCGAGCATGCCCTCGAGGTTTGCACCGTCAGCGAACACCTTGATTGCCATCTGCCTGATTCCTTTCGCTTGCACATGGGCGTTAAACTGCTAAACACTTTACCTACGTTTATCAAGGCGTGAGCTGCGGTTTTTTATCTTCTCGGCGAACGGCATAAACGCTTTAGCGTTTTTGAGCACACCCTCCAGCGGCAAAACGATTTTGCAGGGCGAGCCGATTTGAGCCGCCCGCCGCGGGTGAACGGTAATTGGACGGTTCCCGCTAGATCAACCCAAAGTGGCGCATGGCGGTGACGGTACCGTCGTGTGCGACGTCGTCGGTCACGTAGTTGGCGACCGCCTTGACCTCGGGCATGGCGTTGCCCATGGCCACAGCCGTCTCGACGGCGGCGAGCATGCCCAGGTCGTTGCCCGAATCGCCAAAGCCAAAGGTGCGTTCGTTGCCAGGGCGACCCAGATACTCCAGTGCCCGCGCCACGCCCACGCCCTTGTCGATACCTTTGGGGTTCAGCTCGCGATTTGTTTGCTGGGC
Source organism: Collinsella sp. AM16-21 (assembly GCF_003471905.1). Taxonomy (NCBI): domain Bacteria; kingdom Bacillati; phylum Actinomycetota; class Coriobacteriia; order Coriobacteriales; family Coriobacteriaceae; genus Collinsella; species Collinsella sp. AM16-21. The sequence goes on along the minus strand of NZ_QRKJ01000005.1, from coordinate 96,565 downwards.
TCGCTTGGAAGAGCGGCGGTAAACGCATCTCCCGATCAAACCGGCACCGCCGAAGCGAACCCCACACACGCCCTCCGGCAAGCGGCACGCGCCCGTCAACGCAAAGGTCCGGCGGGACGCACCTAGCATCCCGCCGGACCTTCACTCGTCCAGGAGGCCGCCGCGACGAGCCCCTAGATCTTCGCAAGCTCCTCGGAGATGACGCGGCAGACGTCCTCAGCCTGAGGCATCACGCCGTACATCTCGAAGAAGCCGTGGTCGCAGCCGCGATAACGAATCGCAGTGACGTCAACGCCCGCATCCTGCAGCCTCTTCGCGAACAGCTCGTCCTGATAGCGCAGATAGTCATACTCGGAAGAGATGATGACCGTGCGGGGGAACGCGCTCACGTCCTCCGCGAACAGCGCGGAAATCAGCGGGTCGAGCATCTTGTCCGCATCGCCGTTGACGTACATGGGCGGAAGATCGTTGTTGGCGAGGCGAATGCGATCAACCCTGCTCAGCGCCTCGGGCCTCTGCTCATCCACGACCTCGTACAGGTCATAGGACCACTCATCCGGAACGGGACCGCCATCAACGAGCGGATAAAGCTCGACAACCGCCTTGATCCTATCCGCGTGAGAGCCCTCGAGCACGACGGCATTCGACAGGCTGCCACCCGCAGAGTCACCAGCCACGGCAATGCGAGCCGCATCAACGCCCAGCTCGTCAGCGTGATCGACAAGCCAGTCGAGCGTCTTCACGCAGTCCTCGACGCCACCCGGGAACATCGTCTCGGGAGACAGGCGGTACTCCGGATAGATCGCGACGCAACCCGTGCGCTCCACGATGTCGCGCAGGCAGTTCTCGTACTGGCCGATGTTGCCCACCATGAACCCGCCGCCATGGATGAACACGAGCGCGGCAGACCCATCCTCGTGCCCCTCCGGCGTGAAGATGTGCAGCGGAATGCCCTTGTCGCCGAAGTTCATGACGACGGTCTTCTTGGCAACGTTCGCGCCCCTCACGACGTGGGTCTCCTTGTTGGGCGCGGAGCGCCACGCGATCACGTCCACCGGTCCGGCCGGCGCCGACCCCGCCGCAGGAGCCGCAGCGAGCTTCGCGTGCGCACGAGCATAGACGCGCGGATCGAGCACGTGCTCGCGGTCGTCACCCGGCACGGGCTTCAGCATCAGCCTCAGGCCGTTAGGCTCGACAACCTCCCTCGCGCCACTCTCAAGCACCTCAAGCTCGGAAGTGGGGTACTTCCTATCCTCGGCGCTCATGGCTAGCCGATCTTCAGCTCGTCGAGCCTGGCGTCGAGCTTGGCCATCTCGTCGGCGGAAAGCTCCCACTCGAACGTCTCGCAGTTCTGAATCGCGTGGGCGTCCGTGCGCACGCCCACGAGAGCGGTGCCCACGTACTCCTTCTGGGTGCTCCAGTTCACGGCAACCTGCGCCACGGGTTTGTCGTGGGCCTCGGCGATCTCGTCCATGACCTTGAGCAGCTCCTGGACGCGCGAGAACTTGGGCTCCCGGAAGTAGTCGTAGAAGCCACCGCGGACGTCGCCTTCCTCGAACTTCGTCAGCTCGCGGAACTTGCCCGACAGGATGCCCGCGCCAAGGGAGCCATAGGTGAAGGAGTCGATGCCACGCTCGTAGCCCCACTTGATGAGGTCCTCGGAGGAGCGGTCAACCATAGAGTAGGGCGGCTGCTGGACGTCAATCTGAGCGACCTTCTCGCACTCCTCGATCATCTCGGTCGTGAAGTTGGAGACGCCGATGTGGCGAATCTTGCCCTGCTCCTTGAGGAGCTGGAGGGCGCACATCGTCTCGGAGAACGGAGTCTTAGCGTCGGGCCAGTGCACGAAGTAGAAGTCGATGTAGTCGGTGCGGAGGTTGCGCAGCGAGCTCTCGACCTCCCTCATGATGTTCTTGAACGAGGAGTCGCGGTCATAGCCGGCGGCGCTGGTGATCAGGCCAACCTTGGTCGAGAGCAGGTAGCTCTCTCTGTCGACGCCCCTGAGCGCGTTGCCGACGACCTTCTCGGACGTGCCGTTGCCATAGCACGGCGCGGTGTCGATGAGGTTGACGCCGTGATCGAGCATGGTGCGGATGGCGGACATGCTGGCGGCGTCATCGTTCTCACCAAAGGAGTCGCCGCCGATCGCCCAGGTGCCCACAGCGAGCTGGGAGACGTCGACATCGGAATTCTTGAGGTGCGTGTAGCGCATGTTCTCTCCTTCTAATGGGGCGGCACGCGTCGAATGTCCTCGATCGCGTGCCGCCGGGAATTGCCTTAAACAAGCTTCGAATGATCCGGAAGCCGCCCTACACGATGCCCACGAGGCCGAGGACGAGCGCCAGAATCATGATGCCAACCAGGATGATGTTGACGTTCACGTTCTTCTTGCGCAGGAGCCAGAGGACGACGAGCGTAAGCCCCAGGGGCACGATGCCCTTGAAGATCGAGTCGAGGTAGGTCTGGATCATGACGGGGTCAGAGTCCTGAACCGGAATGGACAGGATCGTGTTGAATTGGACGTTCGCCGCAGTCATGGCACCGATCATCACGAGGCCAACCGTGGAGGTCGCCTTGGTGATGAGCTTCATGAGACCACCCTCGTACATCTCGGAGATGAAGTTGGTGCCCATGCTGAAGCCGAGGTAGGTCATGAAGTATCGGCAGAGGATCGACGGGATGTTGTAGATCAGCAGGAACATGATCGCGCCGAGTGGCGAGCCGCTCATGGCGAGGTTGATGCCAATGCCGGCAGCGATGACACGCAGGACGCCCCAGAAGATTGCGTCACCGATGCCGGACATCGGGCCCATCAGGGAAACCTTGATGCCGTCGATGGACTCGGTGTCGAAGTCTTCGTGCTGCGAGTTCTCCCTCTCCATGGAGGCGACGAGGCCCATGGCGAACGTGCCGACGTTCTGGGTAATGTTGTACCAAGTCGTGTGACGCTTCATGGCTTCGGCACGGGCCTCGGGGTCATCGGCGTAGTAGCGGTTAAGCGCGGGCTGGACGGAGTACAGCCAGCCGTCGGCGCCAGCCTTGACGGAACCGCCGGCGCAGGAGGCGAACACGGAGAAAGAGCGCAGGAAAATGCTGTTGAGCATCTTCTTGTCTTCAGGGCTCACATTCTTGGTCAGGTTGCTCATGCGAAGAAATCCTCCTCGTCGCTGGTTACAGAGTCGTTGGAAACGGCCTGGGTGGCCAAGCCCTTCTTGGTGAGATCGAAAATCTCCTTGTCGCGGAGGGCGGAGGCAACCGCGATGATGACGCCGAGAACCGCGATGGCGATCATCGGGAGGCCGAGGTACTGGTAGAGCGTGAAGCCCAGGAAGAAGTAGATGCTGAGCTCGGTGCTCCACAGCATCTGGAGCAGGAGCGCCATACCAACGGCGGGCAGGAGGGCGCCCACGGCGTTGAGGCCGCTCATGACATTGGCCGGAATCTGGTTGACGATAGCGGCAACGGGCTCAGCGCCAAGGTAAACGCCGAGGAAGGCGATGAGGCCAAATGCGGCGTACTTAACGAACCAGAGAACGAAGTGCTGAAGCGCGAGGCCCTTCTCGTTGCCCTCGGCGGCCATCTTGTCAAAGGTGGCGGCGAAGAACGCGAGGAACACGTTGTTCATGAAGATCGAGAGGAACGCGGTGACGACGCCAACGGGAACGGCCAGCGTGATGGCGGCGCCTTGGTCGATGCCGGCGCCAACGGTGAAGGCGACGGCGAGGGCGGTCGCGGTAACGGGCTCGGCGGAGATGGCGCCACCGATGTTAACCGCGCCCATGAAGATTGCCTCGAGAGAGGCACCGATGATGACACCGGTCTTGACGTCGCCCATCAGAAGGCCCGCAACGAGGCCGACCACGAGAGGACGCTCGATCATACACTGACCGAGAACCCAGTTGCCGCCGTAGCAAATCAGCACGGTCAACCAGGCCATTACTGCTAACCCAATCATTTGACTTCCTTTCTCTCATTTCATTTGACCGCCTGGCCAAATCCCCTTATTTCTCCGCCGCCTCGATCAGACTCTTGAGAGGAGTCTTGGGATTGGACGGGATAAGCTGATGGAAAACCGGAATACCCTGCTCGCAAAGCTCCTTCGCGGCCTCGAGCTCATCCGGGTTGAGCATGATCGTGGAGTTGAGGGCGACCTTGCTATCCGGATCGGACTTGTCGAAGCGGCCGACATTGGCAACGTTCACGCCCTCGATCTTGCCCGGTGCGCCTTTAACGAGCTCAAGCACGTCACGCACGCAGTTGGTGAGCGCGAAGATGCGCATGGAGTCCGCACGCGGATCGTTCGCGATGCGGCAAGCATCCGGAACATCCTTGACGAGGAGCTTCTGGCCCGCCGGCGTACCCATGGAAAGCGTCATGCGAAGGGCATCGCTCTCCACGGCGTGCTTGTTGGCGACGATGATCCTGGTGGTGTTGAGCTCCTTGGTCCACACCAGGGCGACCTGCCCGTGAATCAGACGGTCATCGACTCGAACCTGAACAATCATTGTTTCCTCTCCTTACTTATTAGTGCTCTCTAATCGAAGAAGTCTCCGTCGGACCCCTCGTTGTCCGCGGCCTTGCTCGGAGGCTCGACGACCTGCATCGTCGCCCTCGCCAGCTCGACGCTCTGCTTGATCGAATCTGCCGTGACCGGCTCAGCGCCGAGGAGCGCCTCGATCACGAGGCCGAGGTTCATACCGGTAACATGGACGATCCCGCGCTTCTCCGGCTCCATAAGGACGACCTTCTGGAAGACGGAGCCACCGTAGATGTCGGTGAAGATGATGGCCTCGTCCTCAGGGCCCACCGAGTCAATAAACGCCTGGATGCGAGGGGTGAAATCGGAGTCGTCCACGTAGCAGTCAACTGCTTCCACCATGTCCGCCATACCGGTCAGGACCTCGATCGAGCTCCTGATTCCGCTTGCGAGGTGACCGTGCGACGCGACAAGAACTTTCTTCATCGAGTCTCTCCTAGAGCGAATAGTGGTTGGGGTTCAGAAGCTGGATCTTGCTTGCGACGAACGCGCGCATGTCGGGAGCGGCGTCCATCAGGAGGCCAACGCCGTTGCCGTCGTTCTTGCCGGAGTTGATGTCCTTCTCGAAGGCGCGGTACATGGAGCGGAAGTACTCCGTGGCGATGTTGAACTTGCTCATGCCGAGGTTCACGGCCTCCTGGAGCTGCTCGTCGGGGATGTCGGAGCATCCGTGCATGACGAGGGGGACGCTGACGGCCTCCCTGCAGGCCTTGATGCGCTCCATGTCGAGGTTCGGGACCTTGACGTAGGGGCCGTGGGCGTTGCCGACGGCGATGGCGAGCGAACCACAGCCGGTGCCCTCGACGAACTCCTCGGCGAGGTTCGGGTCGGTATAGTGGTCGCTGTTCACGAAGTCGTTGGCGTCGGAGCCGTTGCCGACGTGGCCGAGCTCGGCCTCGATGTCAACGTCGAAGATCTTGGCGACCTGGACGACGTCCTTCGTGAGCTGGAAGTTCTCCTCATAGGGAAGCGAGGAGCCGTCGACCATGACGGAGGGGAAACCGGCCTTGACGCCCTTGACGGCGATCTCGTAACCAGCGGAGTGATCCTGGTGGACGGCGACGGGCACGCTCGCGCGCTCGGCGTAATAGCGGGCGGCGAAGGCGATGATGTCGAGGGCACAGTGGTCCTCGAAGCCGGGCCAGTACTGGATGATGATAGGCATGTGCTCATCCTCGGCGGCCTGGATCGCATAACGGATGGTCTCCGTGTTGATGACGTTGATCGCGGGCACGCCATAGTGGTGCTCGGTCGCATGTTGAAGAAGCTCGTTGACCTTGATGAGAGACATCTTTGTCTTCCTTTCACTTGGATAACCATTGGATTGGACAGTTCTCAGCTCGTCAGCTGGTTGAACACGAAGAGAAGCGCGAAGCAGGCAGGCGCTTGCAAAACGCGGTGGAACCTATGCGGCCGACTGGCCCTCAGGCTGTGGCGCTGCGCTTCGACGCCACAGTACGTACGCCACAAAAGCAACGACCGCAGCAATCGTTGAAGCGAGGGCGAAGGCCAGAAAACCCGCGTGCGTGCCGAGCGCGTCGCACGCCCAACCGCCAAACAGGTTCGCAACCACGACGGACAGACCGCTCTGAACCATCGCGAAGGCGCTCTGACCTCGAGCGCGACAATCCTCGTAAGTGTGGTTGGCAATGTAGGTAACGCAGGAGTAGTAGACGGTCATGTAACTCACGCTCTGCAGCAGCTGGCCGCAGATCATGACCGGGACGATGCCGGTGCCCACGAGCACGAGCCTGAGCGCCGCCATGAAGCAGGAAAAGATCAGGAGGTTCATCTCGCCGAAGCGCCTGACCAGCTTGGAGGAAACGAGCAGGATGGGGATCTCGCTCGCAGCGGAGACCGCACTCAGGACGCCCACGAGGTTCTGACCCTCGCCAAGCTCGACCGCGTAGCGGCCCAAGAACGCCCCGATGAAGCCAATCGCGGCCGAACTGATGAAGGCGAAGACCAAGACGAAGGCGATCTCATTGCTGGTAAACAGCGAGAGGAGGCCCTTTCCGTGGGAGACCTTGGGATCGTCCGCGGCATTGGCGCGAATTCCCGCCTCGGGGAGGCGCCACATGTGAGCCGCGAAGACCACCAGCGCGGCAGAGACCACCGCGAACTGGATTTGAGGAGCCATGTCGAGCAGCCGACCGACGATCAGGACGACGATGGCATAGCCGATAGTGCCACCCATGCGAATGCGAGAAAAGTCCAGGCCAGAGCGATCCGCGAGCTCGATGACGAGGGAGTCGCTCAGGGGCAGGAGCCCCGAGAAAAACGCCGAGAACGCAAAGGTTACAAGAAGGACCGGGACGAACGTCGACGCCAGGTAATACAGCGGAGCGAGTACCGCCGCCGCAAGGCAGAGGATCACGATGACCGCGCGGCGGCGCCCGAGCTTGTCGGCGATCGTCGACCAGAGCGGCTGGATGGCGAGCGCACACACCGGGGTCGCCGCGAGGAGGATGCCGGTCTGGGCTGCGCTGAGGCCGAGGCTCGTGTAGTGAGCGGAGAGGAACGGCGAGTACACGCCCGCGCAGACCCAGTAGAGGACGTTCGCGAAGAACAGCGAAATCATGCTTGCGTTTGTCCTGGCGTTGTGCATCGTGCTTCTCCCTTCTTGCTCGCCGGGTGCCTGTCTGGGCTTCGAAGTGATTCGCCATCTAGCGTGAAACAAAGTTGTGAGGCGTTGGAACAATGTTCTGTTGTTTCATCGTTTTCGTGCCGTTGTTTCACGGCTCATAAGATAGCAGCTCAAGATGAGATTGCGCCGGGGAAGCACCGATTTACCGTGAACGGTAGGAAATCAGCGGTGAAACGCTATTTCACTGCTTATGAAACATTTTGCTTTATTTTCACCTCTCTTGACCTAAGATACGAAGCAAACTAGGGCCAAGGAGTAACCATGGATAAGACAGGGGATGTGCTCAGCCACATCTGCGCGGTCATGAACAGCCTATCCCCCTCGGAGAAGGCAATCGCAACGTATGTGCTCGACCACCCGTCGGACGTCGCAACGATGACCGTCCGCGAACTCGCCGCAGGAACCGGTACGTCACCGGCGTCTGTTTCGAGGTTCGCAAGGACGCTTGACTACCGAACCTATTCGGACATGCGTCTGGCGCTCGGCATATCCATCAGCAGGGCCTCCGGCGAGGAAAAGGCCACGGGCGGCAAGGTTACTCTGGACGACGTCGAGGGCTCCATTAAGTACGTCCTGTCTCACAAGGTCAAGGAGCTCTCCCAAACCGCCTCGCTCATTGACTCCGATGACTTTTCGGCAGTCGTCAATCTGCTCCACAACGCCAACCTCGTCCTGATTGCGGGCGTCGGCAACTCGATTAGCATGGGCGTAAACGCGGCGTTCAAGCTCTCACAGGTTGGAGTCAGGGCGTTTTGCCCCAGTACCACCGATGCCATGGTCTCCGCCGCAACCAGCCTCAAGGAGAATGACATCCTGCTCGTCATTTCGACGTCCGGATACTCGAAGCGCCTCGTCAACATATTCGACTCTGCCGAGGATTCGAACACCCCCATCATCATGATCACAGACAACCCAGATACGCCGCTCGCGAAGCGTGCCACGTATATCATCCGAGCCATCTCGCGAGATCAGGCCATCACCGGAACCGAGGTCGCCTTCTCGCACAGCTCGATCAACTTCGTCATCGAGCTGCTGTTCCTCTTCCTGACCTCTTGCTGGGATGACCCGGTAGAGTTTAACAGGATCATCTCGAAGAATCTCTTGGGAGACAGGCAATACAGCTAGGACGACGCACACCGGCGCACCGACGCCCAGACCGAAACGGGAGGACCCCTTGATAAAGCTCATCCTCGCAGACATGGACGGGACCCTGCTGCCGTTTGGCTCAAGGGTCGTATCGGAGCGCACGCACAGCGCGATTCTTTCGGCGCTTGATGCGGGCATCGCGTTCGGCCCCGCAAGCGGCCGCGACTACGCCGACCTGGCCGATGCCTTTGACGGCGACGCGCGCTGTTTCTCGACCGGCATCATGGCCAACGGAAAGAAGGTCTTCTCCAGCGGCGAACTCGTGTTTAAAAAGACGCTCTCGACGGAGGCCCTCGTCAAGCTCGATAGCGCCGTACGCCCCTACGCGGGGACGTCACTCTGGCTAGTCGCCGATGTCGATGAGACAGGCAAACGCTGCGAGCAGTTCCTCTGCGCCGTCGAGCCTGGCGACGAATTCGCCCTGGAAATCGTTAAGGACTCCGGAAGAGACATGGCGCTCGGAGACGTGCCCACGAACCGTGACGTCATCACCGCCGGCATCTTCGTCAACGTCAGCTCCGCCCCGACGGAAGTCGTTCGGAGTCGATGCAAGGAAGCCTGCCCAGAGCTTGATTTCCCCTCGCCCGTCCCATTCTTCCTCGATGTTGTTCCGGCTGGCTGGAGCAAGGTAAACGGACTCGACGCGCTTCTCGGCAGCCTTGGGGTCACGCTGGACGAGGTCGCTTTTATCGGAGACTCGGAAAACGACGTGACGCTCCTCGATAAGGTGCCGAACTCCTACGCAGTCGCGGGCGCGATGCCAGAGGCGAAGGCCGCGGCCCATCACCTGATCGGGAACGCAGCCGAGGACTCCGTCGCGAAGCTCATCGAACAGATTGTCCAGCAGCGAGGCTAGGGTTCCGCCAGCGTGGCATGCGCCGCGTGCCTCGTCATCCGTTCGTGGCGCGCTACCTCGTGACGATCCAGAGCGTGGCCATCGTCGCGACGCCGATGCCTACGATGAGCGCGGCCCACAGGACGCGGACCACGGGGTTCATGTCGCCCGCCACCACCATGTCGTTCGCGTGCCAGAACCAGCTCTCGTTTCCCTTGCGCATGATGCCCTCCCTTAGCCTCGATTACGCCATCTATGGCCGAGCAATCGCAGGTCACGTGCCATGGATTTGCCCTACGCCCAGCTTTCAGTTCTGTAAGGCGGCGGGAGCCTGTGCGAGGCCCCGAGTCCTGAGGCTGTTGCAATGAAAATGGGAATCAAGGGGCACGCATCAATCATATGGGTTCCTTTCGGGGGCGATGGCAAACGAAGCATCCATCATATAATGGAGCGACGCAATCAGAGAGGTCACCCATGGAATTTTATGCAAGCTGCCCCGAGGGCTTTGAGTCCGCACTCGCCGACGAGCTTAAACGGCTCGGGCTTTCGCATGTACGCCGCCTTAAGGGCCGCGCTACGTTTGAGGGCGAGCTCGAAGAAGGCTACCGCGCCTGTCTGTGGTCGCGCCTGGCCAGCCGCGTGTTTGTGGTGCTTGGGCGCTTTGAGGCGCAGGATGCCGATGCGCTGTACGACGGCGTTTACGACATCGCCTGGGAGAGCATTGTTCGCCCGGGCGCCACCATCGCCATCACCGCCCGCGGCGTGACCGAGCAGCTGCGCAACACGCGCTTCTCGGCCCTGCGCGCCAAGGACGCGCTGTGCGACCGCCTGGCCGAGGCCACGGGTCGCCGCGCCGGCGTCGATGCCGCCGATCCCGACGTTCACCTGCTGCTTTCGCTGCGCCAACGTCGTGCGAGCATAAGCCTGGACCTTTCAGGCGACCCGCTGTTCAAGCGTCTGCCGCCCGCGGCGACCCGCGCTGGCGAGGGCACGCACGTGCTACGCCCCGACTACGCCGCCCTGGTGTTGGCGCAGGTCGGCTGGACCGCGCTGTGCGAGCGCGAGCTGACGGCCGACGACTACGAGAACGAGGCTCTACCCACGTTGATCGACGCCTCGTGCGCCGGCGGCGGCCTGCTGCTGGAAGCCGTGAATATTCTGAACGACCGCGCCCCGGGCGCCGCCCGCGAGCGCTGGGGCTTTGAGGGCTGGCAGCTGCATGATGCCGACCTGTGGGAGCAGCTGCGTGCCGAGGCGCGCGAGCGCGAGACGGAAGCACGCGAGCGCCAGGCGCGCATCGTTGCCGTAGATGTTGACCCCGCCGCACGCAAGACCGCTGAGCGCATGGTTACGTGTGCCGGCTACAAGCGCTTTGTCGATTTTTGCGCCGCCAAGTCCGCCACCGTACTTGACCACGCGGGCGCCGTCGCCGGTGCCGCCGTGGTCGCGGATACGACCGAGACCCCGTTTTCGCTCATGCACGATGCCATGACGCTGGTCGGCGAGCTGCACCGCGCGCCCGAGCTTACCGCCGCGCCGGTCGCCGCGCTCACCCGCGACGGATTGCTGGCCCGCGCGCTCCATGCCGAGCCCGCGCGCTCCATCGCCGTCATGCCCAACAACGAGGAGGCGATCGTCGAAGTCTGGCCTTCGCTCGACCACGCCGCCGCGGCATTTGAGGCTGCGACCAACGCAGATGCCGAGGAGCAGACCGCAAATGCCCAAGACGAAGCCGCCGACACCCCCATGCCCGAGCCCGCCGCCACGCTCGACCTAGGCGACGGCAAGCCGCTGCCCGTGCTCATCCCCGAGTCCGAGCAGTTCGCCAACCGCCTGCGCAAGAACGCCCGCCTGCGTCGTAAGTGGGCCAAGCACGAGGGCGTGAGCTGCTACCGCGTCTACGATGCCGACCTACCCGACTACTCCGCCGCCATCGACCTGTACGAGGGATGCCCGCAGACGCCGGGCCGCTGGCTCGTCATCGCCGAATACGCCGCGCCCAAGACCATCGACCCCGCGCTGGCCCAGGCCCGCATGCTCGACATCTTGGCCATCGCGCCGCGCATCCTGGATGTTCCAGCCGAGCACGTGCACGCCAAGGCCCGCATGCGTTCGCGCGGCGGCTCGCAGTACGGCAAGCAGGGCGCTGGCAAGGGCGGCTCGGGCGAGCGCGCCAATATCGCGCGTCGTCGCCTGCCGCTCATCGAGGAAGGCGGCCTCACCTTTGCCGTCAACTTTGACGACTACCTGGACGTGGGCATCTTCTTGGACCACCGCGTCACGCGCAATCTGGTGCGTGAGCACGCCAAGCAGGCGCGCCGCTTCCTCAACCTGTTTGCCTACACCGGCACTGCCACCTGCTATGCGGCAGACGGCGGCGTCGAGGAGACCGTGACGGTTGACCTCTCGAACACCTATCTGGACTGGGCCGAGCGCAATATGCGTCAGAACGGCTTTGTGGGCCCGCAGCATCACTTTGTGCGCGACGACGTGCTCGCCTGGATTCGCGACCAGCGTCAGACGCGCAACCGCTGGGACCTGATCTTTGTCGACCCGCCCACGTTTTCGAACTCGTCCAAGATGGGCCGTCGCACCTGGGATGTTCAGCGCGACCATGTTGAGCTTTTGGCCGGCGTATCGCGCCTGCTCGCGCAGGGCGGCCATGCCATCTTTAGCTGCAACCTGCGCGGTTTCCGCCCCGAGACGCGCAAGCTTGCGCGCGCAGGCGTGGTGCTGGAGGACATTACGGCGCAGACCATCCCCGAGGATTTCGCGCGCAACCAGAAGGTGCACCACTGCTACATCGTGCGCCGCCTGCCCATCGAGGACGCCATGGCCGAGGTCGGCTTTAGCGCCGAGGAAATTGCTGAGCGCGTCGAGGAACTGCGCAACCCCGGAGCCCGCAAGCCTCGCGCAACGGCGCCCGCGCACGCGCAGGCCGGCGTCCGAGGACCGCACGGCGACGACAAGCCCGCCTGCTCAGGCAAGCCCAAAAAGAAGAAGTTCTACGCCAGCAAGCCCAAGGGCAAATAAACAAAGTTGCGGTGGAATAGTTTCTAAAAATGCCTGGTAAAGGCCCAAACAGGAACTATTTCACCGCAGCTCATAGTGGGATGGCGGGTGCCGTCCTACCCTTGGGTGACCAGGCGATAGCCAATACCCACGTGCGTTTGGATATAGCGCGGGTGCGCGGGGTCGGACTCGATCTTCTTGCGCAACGTGCCCATAAAGACACGCAGGCTCGCCAGGTCGCTCTTGGTCGCCGTACCCCAAATCTCGTGCAAGATAAACTGGTGCGTCAGCACCTTGTCGGCGTTGTGTGCCAGCAGGCACAAGAGCTTGTACTCGATCGGCGTCAGATGCAGCTCCTCGCCATCCATCGTGGCGATGCCGGCATCAAAATCGATATGCAACTCGCCGGTATCGAACGAGCCCTCGGAGACAACACCGCCCGCCTGCGCATACGAAAGGCGCCTGAGCGTGGTGCGAATGCGCGCGAGCAGCTCCTCGACCGAAAACGGCTTAGTCAGGTAGTCATCGGCGCCGGCATCGAGCGCTCGGATCTTGTCCGCGTCCTCGCTGCGCGCCGAAACCACGATGATCGGCATGCCCGACCACGCGCGCACCGACTCCACCACCTTGACGCCGTCCATATCGGGCAGGCCCAGATCGAGCAGCACAATGCTCGGCGCCTGCGACGAAGCGGCGGCGATGGCGGCGTGGGCGGTCTCCACAGCCATATGGCGCAAGCCGTGCGCCTCGAGCGCGGCGACGATAAGGTTGCGGACGGCGGGATCGTCCTCAACGACCAAGATGAGCGGTTTCACGGCAGAGTTCGGCACAGCGCTACTCCTTATCAAACGAAACGTCGGCGGCGGGAAGCTCAATCGTAAAGACCGAACCGTGAGGGTCCGCCGCGGTAACCTCTATGCTACCGCCATGTGCCAGCGCAATGGAGCGGCAGAGCGAAAGCCCCAAGCCCACACTGCGGCAGCTGTCGGCCAGGCCATGGTTGGCGGTGTAGAACGACTCAAAGATTCGCTCGCGGTCCTCGGGCGCAATGCCCGGGCCGTCGTCGGCGACCGAACACCTCACGCATCCGCCGTCGACGCTAATCGAAATCACGATATGCGAGCCCGCGGGCGTGTAGGTAATGGCGTTGTTCACCAGGTTTACCACCAGCTGCACCATCAGGCGCGCATCGACGTTGACGAGCGCCGGCTCATCGCACGCCACCACCTTAAGGTCGTGCTCGCGCACGGCCGGGTTTACGTGGCGCAGCGCCTCCTCGACGATATCGTCCATAAGCTCGAGCGTAGTCGACAGATGCATGCCGCCGCCCTCGAGCTTGGTGATGGCGAGCAGGTTCTCGACGGTGGCGTTGAGCCATTGCGCGTCCGAGCGAATGGATAGGAGCATGCCGCGGCGCGTCTGGTCGTCAAGCACGGCCGTGCCGGTCGAGCCCTGGTCGAGCAGCACGTCGGCATTACCCGAAATGCTGGTAAGCGGCGTGCGCAGATCGTGCGAGATGGAGCGCAGCAAGTTGGCACGCAGCTGCTCGTTTTTAGCGAGCACCGCCGCTTCCTCGCGGGCCTCCATGGCGCGGGCGCGATCGAGCGCCAGCTCGCCTTCGCTCGCGATGGCATCGGCAAGCGTCCGCTCCTCGGGCGTCAGCGCATCGGGCTCGGCGACAATGGCGAACACCCCCACCACCGAGGCGGGATCGCCCGCGCGCACCATGGTGTCGCCCGAGCGCACGGTCAGGTATATGCCGTAGAACGCCGAGGCGCCATAGGTGGCATCGAGCGGCGTTCCCACATAGGCGGACGCCGAGAGCCGCGGCGGCATCTGCGGCGCCAGCTGGTGTACCGGCGCGGCATCGCCCACGGCCGTGTACGTCGTGCGCGGCAGCAGGTCATCGTTATCGGCATCGGCGCTATACCACACGACCGGACAGTCCGAAAGACGCGCCAGCTGCGTTGCCATAGCGTGCACAATCTGTTGCTGATCGCCACACCGCTGCAGCATGCGGTTGGTCTCGAGCACCATCTGCGTGCGACGGTCGCTGGCGGCGGCCTGCGCCAAGGCGCGGCGCAGGGCCAGCGCGATCGAGCTCGATACGAGCGAGACCGCAAACATGATAAAGAACATGCCGGGATAGACGCGGTCGATAAACGACAGCGCGTAGCGCGGGTCGACAAACAAGAAGTTGTAGAGCGCCACGGCGGCAGCCGAGCTCAGCAGGCAGTACAGGCGGCTCCAGGTAAAGAAAGCGCACAGCTGCACGGCAAACACATAGACGATCATGATGCTCGGCGCGAGCCCCGGATGGTCGAGCAGCGCGCCCACAATCGTCGCCGCGGCTAGCAGCCCCGCCGATACGCAGGCGTCATACAGAGGGCTGCGACGCGTCAGCGTTGTACGCCGCCACCAAAAGTTCTCGGCAATATCGCCGTCCGCACGGACGTCCATCAGCGCCCCGCCCCTCTCTCAAAAACAAAAACCACCACAAAGGGGACTGGCACCTTTGCGGTGGTGGCCTCCTTGTGGTGGTTTCAAGTGTATAGCCTTTGCAGCCTGCGGTCGCTAGACAAACAGCAGACGTCGACTACGGACGCTCGTCGGGAGCCAGGCGCTGCATCTTGCTCACGGCCTTAAACTTGGTGAACAGCGGCACGTACTCAAAGCTCACGTTGGAGTTCTCCAGGCCGTACCAGCGCGCAGGCGTGCCGGCGGCGCGGCGGATGATGTACTTGAGCGTGATGGCCGTACGCTCGCTGGGCTCCACGTCGCTTTCGGGCGCCAGCAGCTTGCGGATCATGACGAACTTAAACGTACCGATGTTGCCCGGGTCCTTGTAGACCGAGTAGTCATGCGTCTGCGCCGGCAGCTCGCCGCTGGCAGCCAGGTCCTGAACAACCTGGCGCAGGTAAGCATTGACGCGCTGGTTGATCTTATAGCCCAGGTACAGATGCACGCGGAATACGTAGTCGGTGCCGAACGTCTCGACCGAGTAGGCAAAGGTATGCGGCTCCTCCATGGTCTCGACATTCACGAACCACCAGGCGCGAGCGCGCTTGGGGTGCTTATCCAAAATCGAGTAGACGATATCGCGGTCGATATAGTCGGTGTTGGTGTCCTTGGTCAGGTACACGATGTTGTCGCTCATGAGCTCGTAGCGATCGTCGTCGCGCAGGCGTTTGAGCTGCGGCAGATAGCTGCGCAGCGGCAGCAGCGTAAACTGACGTTGCTCGACCGCCGTACCGTTGTACCAGCACACCATAATGCCCATGATGAGTGCAGCCATAAGGATGGTGAAGTAGCCGCCGTGGAAGAACTTGGTGAGCGAGCTCACAAAGAAGAAACCCTCGAGCAAAAGGAAGAAGGCAGCAAAGATCCACGGCGCGACCTTGAGATTGCGCTCCACGTGCAGATAGAAGAAGAGCAGCATTGTCGTGCACATCATGGTCAGGGTAATGGCCAGGCCGTACGCGGCCTCCATGTGCGCCGAGTTCTGGAACAGCAGCACCACGACGACGCAGCCCACGAGCATGACGTTGTTGACCATGGGGATGTAGAGCTGGCCCTTGGTCTCGGCAGGATAGAAGACCTGCATATGCGGCATGAGGTCCAGGCGGCTGGCCTCGGACACCAGCGAGAATGCGCCGGTGATGAGCGCCTGCGAGGCGATGATGGCCGCGACGGTGGAAAGGCCGACGGCAAAGGGGCGCAGACCCGGGGCGAGCATCTGGTAGAAGGGGTTGAGGTCGGCGATACCCATGAGCTCCGGGTTGCCGGCGTTGTTGATAAGCCACGCGCCCTGGCCCATGTAGGACAGCAGCAGGCAGCACTTAACGAACGGCCAGGTGGCATAGATGTTGCCGCGGCCCACATGGCCCATGTCGGAATAGAGCGCCTCGGCACCGGTGGTAGCGAGGAAGCAGCTGCCCAGAATCATGATGCCCGCATGGTTGTTGGGGCTCAGCAGAAAAGCGATGCCACGCAACGGGTTGAGGCACAGCAGCACCGCGGGATACTGGCAGACAAAGAACAGGCCCGTGCCGCCCAGGAACAAAAACCACAGCGTCATGATGGGGCCGAAGGCGTGACCGATCTTGGCCGTGCCGATGCGCTGCACCAAGAAGAGCGCGATGATGATGGCAAGCGTGATGGCGACGACACGACCCTGGTCGTCACCGAGCACGGCATGGACCGCCGGGATGGTGCGCAGGCCCTCGATGGCCGTGGTGACGGTAACGGCAGGCGTCAGGATGCCGTCGGCGAGGAGCGCCGCGCCGCCCAGCATGGCGGGGATGATGAGCCACTTGCCGCAGCGCTTGACCAGGCTGTACAGGGCAAAGATGCCGCCCTCGCCGTGGTTGTCGGCGCGCAGCGAGATCAGCACGTACTTGACGGTCGTCAGCAGTGTGACCGTCCACACGACAAGGGAGAGCGCGCCGAGCACGAACTCCTGCGTGACGCTTCCGATGCCGCCGTTGCCGGCAACGAGCGCCTTGGTTACATACATGGGGCTGGTGCCGATATCGCCATACACCACGCCCAGCGTGACGAGCATCGCCGAGATGCTCACAGGAATCGCAGCGTGCGAAGCTGCCTCCTTGGCCTTTTGATTCATAAGCCGGTTTCCTCCCAACTTTAACGTTCGACGGGATTATATGTAATCAGCCCATATTTTAATGGCACCGTTTTCCCAGCTAGATAAACATTTATGCGGCCTTTAGGCCACCGCGGCGATATGGAATGTGACAAAGGGACTGCTCCCTTTGTCACATCCGTCATTTTCCGAACCAGTTTTTGAACCACCACTCCATGGAGCGGCTCATCTCGGCCATAAAGGGGCTCGTGTGCTTGCGGGTGTAGATATCGATGACGCGCTCGCCCGCCTCGCGGGCATGCGGGCGAAACATCGCGTCCATCTCGGCCACCTGCGCATCCATCGTCTCGGCGTCGGCGCGGCGGTAGTGCTCCTCGTGCACCAGGTTCACCACGGGATGCGCGATTGCCGGGCGCTCCTTACGGGGCGTGCCGATGATGAGCATCGACAGCGGCATGGTATAGGGCGGCAGATCGAGCAGCTCGGCGACTTCCTCGGCATTCTCGACGATATCACCGATGTAGCAGCTCCCCAGCCCCAGGGCCTCGGCGGCAACCACGGCGTTTTGAGCGGCGATCACGGCATCCTGCGCCGCGATGGCAAAGTCGCCCAAACCCGGCGCGCGGCGGGGCGCCTTGCCCGTGCGCCCGACAAACTCGGGTTCAAAGCAGCCCACGTGCTCAAACAGATCGATCCACTTGGCATAATCGACCACAAATATAAGTGCCCAGGGCGCCTTGGCGATCATGGGCTGGTGATCGCACAGGTCGGCCAGACGGTCCAGCGTAGCCTGCTCGCGAATGCTCACGATGGAATACATCATCATGGCGCCCGCCGACGGCGCGCGACTCGCCGCATGCAAGATCGCCGCCCGCTGCTCGTCGGTCACCGCCACGGGACGGCCGTCGTCATCGCGCGCAAAAGCGCGCGTGGACGAGCGGTGCTCCAAAATGTCCAGTACCGCGTTGCCCGTAGTCTCGACCGGATAGCCGTACGTATCCACGCCCGCAGCTCCGTCGCCGCCCATGTCCGCCTCGCAAACCTGCTCGCTCATTGCCCTACCCTCGCCATTTCTTTAAGAAGCCTTTACGTTTCCGTGTAATTCCCGTCCATTATCGCGCAGGTCGCCACTACATTGCGCCACACCGCCACACGCGCGCGTTAATATGGCTGGTTGGTGTGCGCAGCCACCAATTGCTGCGCATATCTTGGTAACAATCGGGTAAATCCCCGCTTTCGTAGGTTTTAGTTTGTGAGGAGTCTCAGCATGTTCGCTGCCGCCATCTCGCTCGTCGGTCTTGCGGCGACCGTCTACCTTGTCTTGCGCGAGGCCAAGGCCATTTGCGCAAAGTCGGGCACCGTTGCCAAAAGCGCTCTTGGGTGGAGCGTCGCCTTCGGCCTGTTCCAGCTCTTTTTGACCATTTGGGGCGCCATTGGCCTCGTCGCTCAAAACGAGCCGCTCGCCTTTGTGATTCTCATCCTGACCAACGCCATTCTCACCGGATGCGCTTGGGCCAGCATCGCCCGCGACCGCATCGCACCGCGCGTCTTTGCGTTCGCCTCGGCCGACGCTCCCGCCCCCACTGGCAAGCTCGCCCGCCTGCGCGGCGCCTTTGTGGGCAAACCGCTCGTCGCCGCCGTCCTGTGCCTGCTGCTCGCCGGCGTCTTTGCGCTGCTGGGCATGGAGGTCTCGTCCAACCACGACTTTACCTGGGTCTACCCCCTGTGCATCCTGCTCGAGTGGGCCATCATCACCGTGCTCATGACCGGCCTGTTCTTCCTATTCCAGCGCCACGGCGCAGCTCCCGCGGTCCTGGCCTTTGCCCTCTTTGTCCTGGGCATTGCCGAGTTCTTCGTTATCACGTTTAAATCCATGCCCATCCAGCCGGGCGACCTTTCGGCCATCTCCACCGCCGCCGCGGTCGCCGGCAACGGCTACACCTTCTCGATCTCGCTGTTCTGCGTGCTGTCCATGGGCTTTACCGCCATCGCCATGCTGCTGTGCGAGTACGCCGGCCTGGTGGCACCGCACCGTCAGAAGGGTGCCGCCAGCGCCAAGCGCATGCTGCTCACCAACCTGCTCGTGGCAGTGCTATGCCTGGGCGGTGTGACCGCGCATGTCACGCTCATCGACTACTACAACACTCTCGGCATCACCGTCTACACCTGGCGTCCGCTCGAGAGCTACTGGCGCGAGGGCTACCTGCCTGCCTTTATTAGTGCGGCGCAGTCCATCAAGCCGCCCAAACCCGCCGACTACTCCGTCGACGATGCCAAGGCCACGCTCAAAAAGTACGCCAAGGCCTACGACAAGTCCGACGCGGCCAAGAGCGACGAGCGCGCCGCCGCAAAGGAGCAATTCGACAGCGAGAAGCCCACGGTCATCGCCATCATGAACGAGACCTTCTCGGACCTGTCCATCTACCAGAACATGCGCGCCGGCTACGAGGGCCCGCAGTACTTTAAGAACCTGTCCAACTGCCTCAGCCGCGGCAAGCTCTATGTGAGCGCCTACGGCGGCGGCACGGCCAATACCGAGTTTGAGTTTATGACCGGCAACTCCATGGCCAACCTGGGTTCGGGCGTGTACCCCTACACCATCTACAACATGGAGACGACCGGGAACCTGGCAGAGCAGTTCAAATCGCTCGGCTATTCCACCACGGCCATGCACCCCAACCACGCCACCAACTGGAACCGCGAGAACGTCTATAAGGACTTTGGCTTTGACCAGTTCCTGTCCATCAACGATTTCCAGGGCGCCGATACCCTGCGCGGCATGGTGACCGACCAGGCTACCTACGACAAGATTCTGGAGCTTCTCGACCAGAACGCCGACCCGCAGTTCATCTTCGATGTGACCATGCAGAACCACTCGGGCTACGACACGGGCCTGCTGCCGGCAGATAAGCAGATGCACCTCAACATCGACACGACCGATCTGGACGCCAAGACCGTCGAGGACGGCACGCTGTCCGATGTCGACGAGTACGTCTCGTGCATCGAGCAGTCCGACCAGGCGCTTCGCTACTTCCTTAACGCCTTGAGCAAGCTCGACCGCAAGGTGGTCGTGGTGTTCTGGGGCGACCACCAGCCGTTCTTCCCGTCCAAGTTCAACGATAAGTGGTTTACCGGCGAGGACGACGCCACGCACCAGGAGCGCTTGTGGCAGACCGACTACATCATCTGGGCTAACTACGACGTCGCCGGCTGCGACCAGACGAGCGAGGTCGACGACCTGTCCACCAACTACCTGTCCACCCAGCTGATGCAGCTGATCGGCGCCCCGCTGACCGACTACCAGAAAGCGCACATGACGCTGCGCGAGTCGCTGCCCGCCATCAACTCGGTGGGCTACGAGGACGCCAGCCTGCGTTGGGCGCTTTCCTCCAACGTCACCGGTGACGACGCCGCCGCAGCAGCCGCCACCAAGGCGCGCGAGGATTACGCCAAGATGCAGTACTACGAGATGTTCCGCGACGGCAAGAACGTGTATACCGAGCACTTCCAGACCGAGGCCAACGAGACCGACCCCAACCTGGCACCGGGCACGACCAAGATCAAGTAGCGACACGTCTTAACTGGTTCGTCTGCCTGGCGGCGCGGAATGTAAGGTTCCCTGCTCGGACAGTCCTGCTCGCACGGAGAGCACATTAAGTGCTCTCCGGCTCGTGCGGAACTCGCGATGAACCTTACATTCCGCGTCGCCAGGCAGACGCCTCGGTGTTGAAGCGCGGCTTGTCATGAAAGCATCCGCAACATATATAAGTTGAAGGCCACATTAAGTGGCCTTCTTTATATTCGGAAAGTGTGTCCCGGAATCTGCCTTCGGAATGGGACGCAGTTTCCGCTTGAGGGCCTGTTGGGAAAGCGCATCCCACTTCAAGAGAAAATTCCGGGTCGCACTTTCCGCTAAGGCTCTCAACCGGAAAGTGCATCCCATTCCAAGCCTTAATTCCGGGACATAGTTTCCGGACAAGACATCAACCGGAAAGTGGGGACCACTCTGAGCGCCGATTCTGGGACACACTTTCCGAAACCCCGCCCATCCGGAAAGCCCGTCCCACTCCGTATACATCCAGGCATGAAATCATCAGCTTATTAGGCCTTCTATCAATAAAGAGACACCCTCCCGGGCGGCGGGCACGAAGTTCATCGCGAGTTCCGCACGCAAAGAAGACCACTTAATGTGGCCTTCGTCTTGCGCAGGACTGTAGAGCTGGGAACTTCGTGCCCGCCGCCCAGGAGGGCGTTGCGTTTAGAAGATGGACCTAGCGCTTGTTCCTCCGGGACAAGAGAAGCGCGGCTATAAAAGCGATGATGGCAAGCGCCAGCAACACCAAAAGCAAAGCGAGCGTGTTGTCGCCCGTTGCCGCCAGACCAAGCAAGCCGGGCTTCTTGCTGCCAGCAGGTTGTACGGAGATCTTCTCGCCATCGTCTTCGGCGGTGATTTCCCAGCGAATTGCCTTGTTTGCGTCGGCAAGCTCGTTGCCCACCGACGTCGGGACACTTAGTTGCAAATTGAGTACCGTGCTGCCATCGCTCGTAAACGTTGCGACCTGCGTGGGATAGGCAAACACGCTGCCCGGCGTTCCCGTCTGGAGCCAACCGGCAGACGCATCGGCCGCCGACGCCGTTAGGGTAATGGGCGACAGCAGATGTGCCGTCTCGTGATCGACAACAGCCCGCACAAACACACGTACCTGGGACTTTACACCCGTGGCACGAACCCCAATCTGTTGCTCGCGTACATCGCCGGGCATTAGATCTTTAAAGGCTGGAAACAGATCGGGCTCCCCCGAGGAGTCCGTCGCTCCCGATACCGTTAGCTGGCGTGCATTTCCGTCATAGGCAATCGAGGGCGTATCGGCGAACGCACGGGCAGGAACGGCGAGCGCGACCACGCAGAAAATGGCCGCGACCACACAACGCAAGGAACGCGCAACGTCTTTGAAAATCGGTAAAGCCATGCTTACGCACCTCCGTGCGGCGGCACCAGCACGCCATCTTTGACCGTACAGTTCCATGCCTCGGTGACCGCATCGTCGGGCGTAGACTGAATCGCTTGGGTCGAGATGTCAACAACTAGGTTTTTACCATCTGCCTTCTTCTCGGACACGCCCTTGATGAGCACGCCCGTCTTGTCGAGCGGCGCAACAGGAGACGTCCAGTAGTAGAACCCGTCGGCCGAGCGAACCCAAGACGAGGCGCTGCCAGTAGTTGAGGCATTGGACACGTTGCCCCACACAATGGCGTAGTCGGTACCCTCGACCGGCTCATCCCACAGGCGCGCGCCATCCTGGTCCTGCCAGTAGATATCCACCGCAGCACGCAGGTATGCCGGAGCCGAGCCCTTGTTTGTAATCGTGACGTCACTCTTCACGTTGCCATTGAGCTTCTCGTCTACCGAGGGCGCCACCGAACCAAAGCCAAACTCGTTGACCAGCACGCCCGTAACCGAAAGCCACGCAAAGGTGCCGGCAACGCCAGCCAAAAGAAGAACGCCGGCAAGGAGGGCAACGATCTGCTTGCGCTTACCCATCCTAGTCCTCCCTCCTTAGCGTGCCGTTTTCCCAAACATTCTTGGCACGCGAGCCACCATCGACCCATTTGTCCTTCGCGCGCGTGTTAACGCACGTCACCACGGCGTCGCCTGCGCTCGAAGCAGACGAAATCGTCAGCTCGGCAGTTTTACCGGGCGCCTTGCCCGGCGTGCTCAGCTCGCCCCGGTAGCGCCATGCCCAAGCCGTATCTTCCTCGACGGTATAGATGCCCGCCGGAGCGGCGAACTGCACGCTGCCGACATACCAGGTCTCACCGTTTTCCGGCTGCTGCTTATCGACTTTCACCTCGACCATGCGCGTCTCGGCAGGAGAATCCTGCGACATCTTTCGCGTTACCTTAAAGCGGAACGTTTGCCCCATAGCGCTGGCATCGGTCGTCTTTTTAACGATCGTCAGCGCATGAGTCTGGGCAAAGTTGAACACGGCTTTGCCGGGGCCCTGATCGCCCTCGCCCGTCTTCTTGGACTCCAGACGGTTGGCCAGGTCGAACGAGCCGCCACCCGAACCCAGACTGTAGAGCGAGACAAACTTGCCGTTCACAGGCTTTTCCGCCGCAGAAACGCCCTCTGCACCAGGGCCGTAGCTTGCCTGCGTTACCGTAACGGTCAGTTGTGTTCCCATAAACGGCTCGGCAAAGCAGACCTTAAACGGCGCCTGGTCGGCACCGTCATCGACGGTGTTGGCGGCGGCGGGATCGAGCAGCCATTTAAGCTGCGCGGTCATGGTTACGGGTTTCGCGGGATCAGACGTATCGTTGGCAACCACGCGATACGTCACGGGATACAGGTCCATGTCGCCCTTGACTGGCTCGCCCTTGAACTCATCCCAAGACTTTGCAGTGCCATCGGCACCCACATATCGCCACTCCAAGAAGAGCTCGCGCTTATCGCCATTGGCAGCAGCCTGTTCATCGAGCAGCGCGACGATCTTGGAGTGGGCGTCCGGATCGTACGCCACGGATTTTTGCTCCATCACAGGATTGCCGTCGTTGTCGTAGAAAGGGTTGCCGCTCTCGTCCATTTTGGGAACATCGACCGTGTAGACAAAGCCAGGCTTACCGTCCTGCGCGCGCTCGTCGCCCGAGTCGACCGTCGCCGTAAAGATGACCGCCCCGTCGACGCTGTGATAGCGCACCTTATACGGCGTGACCTTGTACACCGCGGTATACGTCGCGCCCTTAAAGGGTTCACTACCCTCGAGGGGATACTTATCGTCTTCGGTCAACAGGGTGTATTTGCCATCGGGTTCATAGTCGCGCGACCAGCCGACAAAGTCGTACTTGGTGCCGTCAATGCCGACAACCTCAGCTGTAGCTCTTACTTCCAGCGAAATTTGATCGCCAGAGTCGGTGCGCGAAAGAGAACGCACGGAATCGGGGTTATCCAGATTGGCATCGATATTCGATTGGACAATTACCGCGCTGGCACGGTAGACCGGGTACAGCTCCATGGGGGCGTTAACCACAGTGTTTGTATTCACCATGGGAAGGCCGTCCGACCAAACGACATAACAGTTGCCGGATGCCGGTTTAGTTTCCGTCCAGCCTACGAAGGCATTGTATGCGTTCGTTGCATCATCGATGTCGCCAACGTTATACGTCGGCAGCGGGATGCCGTCCTTAAGGCTGCCGAGCGTATCGCCCTGCTGGGCTACCTTGCCATCCACATCTTTGGCATTGAGATGGTACACGACCGCCAACGGCGAATAGTACGCCACAAATGTATAGGCTCCGCCGGGTTCCACCTGATAGGAATACGAGTTATCGCCGTTAGGTTCGAGCTTTTTAACCTCACCGTTCGGGAGTTCGATTTCGACCTTATTCAGCTTGTATAACTCGCCGCCGGACTTGTATACCGTCGTTTCGATATCAGGAGTCACCGTTGCCGTGGCGGGATCGTTGTCCGCATTGAGATTAGGGGTGATGTCATACCTAGGAACATTCACCTCGGAAGTGCCATTAAAACCGGCGCGGTGCAGGTTGGTGGTGTAGTTGACGTCGAACTTTGCGTAGACGGGATAGGCATCCTGACACTTGGTGACCTTGAAGTCATCCGTCGCCAAGTATGGCGCCGCCTTTTCCGGATCGCTCGTCACATAGGGGTCGTTGGCGACATCATAGATATAGTTCCAGACGGGAGAATCCTTCTGGACCTCGGCGGTCGAAATCCAACCCAAGAACTTATATCTCGGATCCGGCTCGCCCTTAGGATTCCGCACGGCCATTTCAGTATCGGTCGGAGAAGACTCGAGGGTCAGGGGGCTCTCATACGATCCCTTCTCACCATCTTCTGGCTTTTCGGCCACTTTAACCGACTTATTAACATGCGGGTAGTAATACGTGAACGTCGGATCCGCCCCGTTCACCTTGGTCTGCAGCAAGTTACTCTCATAGCGCCGCGTGGCAGTCCTCACGACATTATCGCCCTTGTTGTAGAAATTGACGTCCGTGGTAATCATCGCGCGAACGTAGTACTTCTTATCTGTACGCACCATGCTCTCGATGGGATTTTTCACATATGTCCAATATTCACCATCGCGCTCAAGCGTCCAGAAATTCAGGCGATAGCGATCATTCACCGGTTTGACCGTTACGTTCAGCGAAGCCGAAGTCCAAGTATCGCTTAGCGTTGCAGCGCCTGGAAAATCGGTATCGGCATAGAGGTTTTTTAGAGTATCGGCTCCCGTATCGTTTTTAACGTTGTGCGAGTACGCGTTAAGGGGACTCACGACAAGGGTTTCCTTCGTGAAGCGTGTGCCACACGTTTCATAACTATCCTTTATACCGTGGTCAACATGCTCCGGGCCCCAGTGGACGACGTTTTCACGCACGAAGGTACTACCGACGTTTTCCTCAAAGGGCGTTTGATAGCGATTCCAAACGGAACAAAGTAGCTTGCTGTCCGTAAACTCATGGTTGGTATAAGCCCGAACGTAATAATCCACTCGGTACTCAAAGCGGGCGATGTAGGTATGCGGCGCGGTTAAATCGACATCGGTGGGGAGCGTATAGCTGGGATCGCGGCTTACGCGCACCTCAAGCGGGGCATCCTCGGTTCCCTTGTTTTCATACCAACCCAGGAAACGGTAGCCGTCGGGCAGCGCACCGTCCTCTGATAAAGGCTTGTTGTCCACGTCGCACACCCGCACCGTGTACACACCGGTGCCATCCTCGGCAGTCTCAACCTTAACGTCAGTTTTGCCCACACCATCGCGCCGAGTCTGATCGTCGATTGCATCCTGCTCATTGCCCTCAAACACCGTCATGATGTTCGACACATAGTCGGTGTACACCGGATAAAAATCGGTAGGGCCAAGCACAGTGATCTCAGCGCCGGCAGGATAGAACGCACCGGCGTTTTTTAGCTCGGCAAGCTTAGGCGAGGTGATGGCCGCGTAACCGCCATGCATCCCGGCCTCGCCGCTCGGCTGCGTCGTCCAACCAATAAAGGTGGCGCTGGCAGATAGAGTGCCGCGGTCCGCAGGGGCAACCGGCGTTAAACCGACACCATAGCGGTACCAATCCGTCGACTTGTCGTGCGCCTCGCCGCTCTGCCACGAGAGCATCTCACCCTTGACGTTATAGAACAGCACCTGCGCCTCGTACGAAGCAATAAAGAGGTCGTTGCCCTTAAAGGCCTCGGCCCCCTTCGCGTTATCGGCAGTATAGGTCGACGTTTTGTCGTTTGCCTCGTTCTTCTGGACCTGCTTGCCAGCAGCCACAGCATCGGCATCGGTCTTGCCGTCAAACCAGCTGTTGTCTTGTCCAATTCGGTTCACACGCACATCGGGCTCGCGGAACCAGCCCATAAAGCGGTAGCCGCCGTTCGCCTCGCTCAGGTCGGCAGGCTTTGCAGAGGTCTCCTGCTTAAACGTTACCGAGGTATCGCCCTGGGCCAAGACCTGAGCAGTTCCCGCCAGCACGGCACTCACGGCAAAGGCATACGGATCCGAGGTCGCCTGATCAATACCGAGTTTGGTTGCCGTAATAGTCGCGGTACCCGCACCGGGAAAATCGATCGTCGCCTTAACGCTTTGGCCATGCACGGGGATATTCAGCTTGTAATCCATCGCCCATTCGTTTGCATGGTCGCCGCCCAGATAATCGTTATTGGCAGTCGAGCGCATGGTGCCGGCACAGAAGTCGTAGTCGTGCTCTTCCCATAGCTCACGCGTGGTATAGCGCTCGTCGTCCCACGGGCCATAGCCGTCGCCCTTGGTGGTACCGTCGCCGCCAAAAGAGGGGATCTTCTTCTTAGCCGCGGTACCCTGGCTGCTGCCGTTTAGGCTCACGCTCGGCTTAAAGTAGCACTCGGTGACCGTGGCGTCGCCCTTGTTGGCGCGCGCAGCAATACCGCCCAGGTTCACGTCGTTTTGGATGATGGGGATCACGGCGATGGGGTTGTATTGACGCGAGCTCAGGTCACCTGCAAAGTGGCTGCGGACGAGCTCATTGCCTTCTTTGGTTAAAATACGACCCGCCAGGCCACCCGCCCACGCGCGCGTCACGGCGACAACGCCCACGTACGACGCGGCATAGCTGTAGCACTGGGCCGTCGAGAAGCAGTCGATGATCTTGGCGTCACCTGCCATGCAGCCCACAAAGCCCGAGGCGTACACGTTGTTGCCGCCCAGGGCGCCAATGGCCACGTCGTACTTATTGGTGACGTCGGTCATGCCCTTCTCGGCAATCGAGCCGTCGTCCTTACGCGTCGGCGTCACGCGGCAGTACTCGATAGTCGATTTCTCAACGTAGCCGGCAAACGCCGCCATATACAGACCCTCACCGCCGAGCGCCTGCACGCCCGAAGTCGTGTTGTTAACGGCGCGGCCACCACGTACCTCGCAGTTATAGAGGGTACAGCCGTCGAGCTCGCCGGCGATGAGACCGCCCTCAAAGCCTGCGTTGGTAATGAGGTTGAGAGCATTGTTGGCGCAGGTCACGTGCAGCGTGCTCTCCATGACCATAACGTTTTCGAAACGCGTATTGACGGCCTTGCCCACGATAATGCCACCGCGGAAGTCCGCCCACACGTTGGCGTCCTTGACCAGGAAGTTTTTGATGGTGGCACCGTTGGTCTCGGCAAAAAATCCCGTATCGCGCTCGGGGTCAAAAGCGTCTTTATCGTAGTTCAGGCCCTCAACGGTGTGGTTTTGACCATCGAACACGCCCTTAAACGGATGCTCCTTGTTGCCAAACGACAGATGCTTAACAGTGTTTGCAACGATGGCTTTCATGTCGTCGCTGTCGAGCTCAATGTCGTTATCGAGATAAACGTGCCAGCCGGACGTATCGCGCTCGCGCGACAGCGCCACATACAACAAAAAGTCAGCCTCGTTTTTGATGTGGAATTCGTTTTTGTTCTCGGGCACGTCCTCGGCATGCACCACCGTTGGCAGCGCCATAACGCAGCAAAGGACAATCGCTGCGACGGCAACCAGCCTGCTAAGCATACCCCGGTTCATGTTCTTGATCTTCATAGGCTAGTTCGCCTCCGGCCAACCCACAACGTCAAGTACGTCGAGGGCGGTATCGCTTGCCTGCTGGTTTTTGGCCTGCACGGCCTGAACATCGATATCGAGCCTGAATGAGCCGCCGCGCGCGGCATCGTGGTAGTCGCCCACAAAGCGCAGCGAGTCCATGAGGCTTTCCGTCATGACGCCGGGGTCGAGCGTGCCGCCACGCCCGGCCAATCCGCGGTAGTAGTACCACCCATCGCCGCCGTCGATCCACGGGGACCCCTCGCCCACATTCACATGAAACGCAACGTTGCCCGAGGCATCCGCGCACGAGCCGTCTGGTGCCACCGACGTCATGCGCAGGCGCGCGCGAACGTACTCAGGCTGCGCGCCAGCGTTCTCCACGCGCACAATGCGGCTGATGTCAGAGCCGCTGGCCTTGGTGTCGGGATAGTCCCCGTACTCGTTGGCCTCAAACGGAATCTCTTCGCCTTGCTCGTTGAGGGTGTATTCGCAGACTCGTACCTTCACGCTGCCAAACGATAGGACGTTGTTCGCCGGAACCATATCAACGGTAAAAGCCAGCGTGCCGCACAGGCACGCCAGGGCCAACAGCGCCATCGCGGCAAGCGCCAAGGTACGTTTCTGATTGTCGGAAAGATTATTGAGCATTACGTTCGCCAGTCGTCGATAAAAAGGGGGACTGAGATCCCAGCCCGAATATAGGGGTGGGGGCGGGCCGGGATCTCAGTGGGGGGTGGGATTACTTGAGAGTGTCAGCCCATGCCTTGGCAGCAGTCAAAGCAGACGCAGACGAGCCCTCAGCAGTGTTGTCTGCCGCGTAAATGAAGCAGTTGACCTTCATCGTGGCAGGATTGGCGAAATCCTTTTGCTCGGTCTCCTTGGGCGTAGTCACATTGCTGAACAGCTCACCGGTCCACTTGTCCTCGGTCTTGCTGGCAATAAGCGGAGTTGCCTCGGTCCCATCGCCAACATAAACGAAAAGGCCACCGAGATAATGAGTCGGCTCGCCCGTAACTGCGGTCACGTCAACGGCCTTCCAGCCATTTTTAATGGTGAAGTAAGTCGTCTTGGAATCATCAACCCCAGCAGACGCTGTCGCGTTCTTCACGAAAACGTACACATAAGCGTTCTCGGATCCCTTGCCAATACCGACATTAGGATTCTTAGGAACAGACACGCCAGGGGCGAGCTTGGAGTCCGCAACCCAGTTGGTCTCGGTCAGATTGCCGTTGACCTTAGTGTTGTCATCCGGAATCGGCTGATCCGGATTATCAGGATTAGTGGTGGGCTTGTTGATGCCCGCAGTAGTGAAGTTGTTGGTCAGGCCCGACTGCGCCGTCAGCCATGCATAGGTGCCAACGCCGGCGGCCAGCACCAACAGCAGCAGGGCGGCAATGATGCCGTAGCGCTTTTTCTTCTTGTTTTCCATCGTTCTCTTCCTTTCGAGAATCGTCTTCCCCGGCAACGGCCCCTACCGCCGCCGACGCTTTTCCCTGCCGCTATGAACGCCGCTCCCTCGCATGCACGCGGGCATGCTTACCCGCAGGCTCGTCGGAAACCACCCGATCGAGCACTATCGACGCCGCGACCAGCAGCGCCAGAACGGCCACCACAACAAGCAAACCGGGCATCGTCGTGCAATATGCGTTAACGAAGCCCAGGTAAGGGACACAAAAAGAAACGACACCGATCACGCGTGAAAAAGGCGTCTGCTCGGCGTCGTGCATGATGGTTCCATCTGCATTTTTGTTTGCGATTCCCTGCGTACCGATCGTCTGTGCCACAGGGTCGATCTCGTACACCTGGTGCGTCACCACGGCACCGTCGGAGCGGTAAAAGGTTGCATTGTCGCCCACGGCAATATCCGTTGGCTCAACTTGGCGAACAAACACCATGGAGCCGACGGGAAACTCGGGCTCCATAGAGCCCGAAAGCACAGCAAAGGGTGTGTATCCAAATGCGCGAGGCACAAAAGAAACAACGGCAAGGGCTATGACAAGCGCGAACGCCAAGCTACTCAAAAGCGTAATAAATCGTTTGAGTCTGCGCGCCGTCAAAGTGATAATTCATCCCCCTTGAGGACCTATTCTACCCATCCAAAGGTCAGCAAGTTTCAACAGGAACCGCAAGGCGCTTGAAAAGTGAGTCCGAAATAAGCCAATTTGGAATCTTTTCGTAATAAAAACATAGCGATGTGCTACACATTTTTCAATGTTTTATCGCTAAATGCTACTTATTTTGGCGTAAGTGGCCATTTATCCCCAAATTAGTCTGTTTTATCCAATACTTACGACTAACCCCCTACGCAACTTCCCCATAGGAGGTTCGATTTTTTTGCGAAACTAAAATAATGGTACCCCCCCCCACATTAAAACAAACTACTGGAAGTGTCATTTATTTCCGACCCTCCCCTTGCCGGAGTTTTATGACAGCCCCATGTAGTTCGCAGCCCATAATCCTCTGAGAACCGTGTCCCAGAATTCACGTCCGGAGTGGGATGCGGTTTCCGCTTGTGGCCCCGTTGGGAAACCACATCCCACTCCGATCGCAAATTCCGGGTCGCGCTTTCCGCCAAGGCCCTCAACCGGAAACGGCATCCCATTTCTCGGCCGAAAACTGGGATGCGGTTTCCACAGAGCCCCTCAACGGGAAACCGCATCCCATTCCAAAGGCAAATTCCGGGACGCAGCTTCCGCAACCCCACCCATCCGGAAATCCCATCCCACTCCGCACACATCCGGGCATAGAACAATCAGCTTATTAGGCCTTCCATCAATAAAGGAGCGCCCTCGTGTCAAGAAAAAAGCCTCGAGAACTTCGAGGCTTTCACATTTGTATTGTTTTGCACGAAGGACCGCGAACGGCGAAGCTACTCTCCCAGCACGGCCTTCTTTGCGGCTGCGGCCATGTTGTCCAGATCCTCCTTAGTGGGGTGATCCTTTGCGGCAACCCAGTTGTCGAGCAGCATCTTAAATCGGGCGTTTTCGGGATCTTGCTCGAGCATGGCCTCGTAGCGCTGCTTGACCGCGGGGCCCATCTTGCCCTGGCACATCGCCCAGCCCGCAAGCTCGGCATCCCCAGCCAAATTGGAAGTTACGCGGTCGATAATCTGCTGATAATAGCTCTGGTCGGCCCCAAAGCCGCAGGTGCCAAACAGGAAGACGCGCTTACCGTGCAAGGCGGAGAGCAACGCCGCGACCGAAGGCGTGCACGCGCCCTTGTCGCACCAAAAACCGACGAGCACCGTGTCGGCCGCGCAGGCGCCCTGCGCCTCGAGCGCAACCTGATCTGCGTCCGCATCGTCGCTCAACGCCGCGGCATGGACAAACTCAACGCCCGCAACCTGCAGAGCGCGCTTGATCGCACCCGAAACCATCCTGGTATTACCGCTCTTGCTGTTAACCACCAAAGAGCACGTCATAGTCACGTTGCCTCGTTTCCCCCAAAACTAAAGCCACTAATGCAATTTATTAGATGAATATCTTAGTACTAACGTGACAGATGTAAACCACCGTCTGTCGATTGGCGACGCAGACGACATCTTTGGACAGATTTCGAACAGTATGTACTTCGGATTGAAACCGCCGCAGAACGTTTCACGAATGGCCGAAAAACTGTTTCACAAAACGCCGTCAAATTGTGTCACGGAGTATCGTCAAAATGTTTCACGCGCTGGTAGAACGCTATATAACAAGATCGCTCTATGGGACAAACAAACCTGATTAATTTGCCCCACGGGCTTGCTCACTGGGCGAATTGGCTGCGGTAGAGTTCGGCGTAGAAGCCACCTGCCGCTAGCAGCTCGTCGTGCGTGCCGCGCTCGATAATCTCGCCGTCGCGCATGACCAGAATGCAGTCGGCGTTGCGAATCGTGCTCAGGCGATGCGCCACCACAAAGCTGGTACGACCGGCCATGAGCTCGTCAAATGCCGCCTGAACCTGCAGCTCGGTGCGCGTATCGATGCTCGAGGTCGCCTCGTCCAGCAGCAAGATCGCCGGGTCGGTGAGCATGGCGCGCGCGATGCACAGCAGCTGTTTTTGACCTTGGCTAAACGTGCCGCCGTCCTCGCCGATCACCGTATCGTAGCCGCCTGGCAGCTGCACGATAAACTTGTGCGCATGCGCGCGCTTGGCAGCCTCGATAACCTGTTCGCGCGTGGCATCCGGGCAACCGTAAGCGATGTTTTCCGCCACGGTGCCCTCAAACAGCCAAGTGTCCTGCAGCACCATGCCAAAGGCACGGCGCAGGCTTGCGCGCGTGTAGTCACGCGAGGAACGGCCATCGACCGCAATGCGACCGGCGTCGATATCGTAAAAGCGCAGCAACAGGTTGATGAGCGTCGTCTTGCCACAGCCCGTGGGGCCGACCAGGGCAAAGCGCATGCCGGGCTTGGCATCGATGCAGATATCCTGCAGCAGCTTGCGGTCGGGCACGTAGCTAAAGTCCACGTGCTCAAAGGTCACCTCGCCCTGTGGGGCAGCAAGCTCCACGGCATCTGGCGCATCGGGCTCTTGCTCACGGGCGTCGAGCAGCGCGAACATGCGGCGCGCCGAGGCATACGCCGTCTGGATTTGCGTAATGACGTTGGTGACCTCGTTGAACGGCTTGGTGTACTGGTTGGCGTAGGACAGGAAAATCTGCACGCCGCCCACCGTAAGCGCCGCGGGCACACCTGTGATCACACCGACGCAGCCGATCACGGCGACCACGGCGTAGATGATGTTGTTGATAAAGCGCGTGCCGGGGTTAGAGAGCGAGCCCATAAACTGTGCGCGCTCACCTGCCGTATAGAGCTCGGCGTTGAGGACATCGAAGCGCTGCTGAGCGCTCGGGCCGTAGGCGAAGGCGTCCACGAGCTTTTGTTCACCAACATACTCCTCGATATGACCGCCAAGTTGGCCCTGGATGCGCTGCTGTGCCGTAAAGCTCTTGTTGGAAAGCTTGGCGATGGCGCCGGCTGCAAAAATGGAAAGCGGCGTGACGAGCACCACCACGAGCGTCATGGCCAGGTTAATGGAGAGCATAAACGCGAGCGTGCCCACGATGGTGATAACGCCGGTGAAGAGCTGCGTGAAGCCCTGCAGCAGACCGTCGCCCACCTGGTCGACGTCATTGACCACGCGGCTCATAAGGTCGCCGTGGGCATGGCTGTCGATAAAGCTGAGCGGCATACGGCTGAGCTTGTCGCTCGCCTCCACGCGCATGTCACGCACCGTCTCGTAGGACAGGCGGTTGACGCAGTAGCCCTGCAGCCACTGGAAGGCCGCGGCACCTACGACGACAATCGCGAGTTTGGTGACAAGCGGCAGCAGTGCATCGAAATTCACCTGGCCCGCGGCAACGATCAGGTCGATGCCCTCGCCAATGAGAATAGGCGTATAGAGCTGTAAGATCACCGAGACGGCGGCGCTCACAAACGACGCCGTAAACGAAATACGGTGCGGACGGACGTAACCCATCAGGCGGCGGGTCACCGCACCCACGGGATAGCGCTCGGGATCACCGGGTTGGCGCGGACCGTCGCCCAGGTCGTTAAGGTTATCGTTGCCGGACACGTTAGCGGTCATCGTGGCGACCGAACCGGAGGAAGTATACGGATTCATCTAGCAGCCCTCCTTTGTGCAGACGGATGCGGGGGCAGTCGAGGCGGGCGCGGCGCCTGGGGCGGGGGCGGGCGACGCGCTCCCCTGCTGACCCTCGAGCTCCTCACGGCGAAGCTGCGACTGACAGATTTCGCGGTAGAGCTGGCAGGTCGTGTACAGCTCATCGTGCGTGCCCAGGCCCGCAACCGAGCCGTGGTCGAGTACGCAGATCATATCGGCGTCGCGCACGGTCGAGACGCGCTGGCTCACAATCACCGTCGTGAGCGGCAGCCCGCCCTCGGCGGCACCGCGCATGCTGCGCTCGCGAATGGCACGGCGAAGCGCCGCATCAGTCTTAAAGTCGAGCGCCGAGGCGGAATCGTCCATGATCAATATCTGAGGCGAACCCACCAGGGCGCGCGCGATAGTCAGGCGCTGGCGCTGACCGCCGCTGAAGTTCTTGCCGCCCGCCTCGACCGGGGCGTCGAGCCCCTGGGGCTTGTTGTGCACGAACTCGCTCGCCTGCGCTATGTCGAGCGCCGCCCAGAGCTCCTCGTCGGTCGCCGCCTCGTCACGCCAGGTCAGGTTGCTGCGGATGGTGCCGCTCACCAGCGACGCGCGCTGCGGGACGGTCGCGACCACGTGGCGCAGCTGATCGAGCGGCCAGGTGCGCACGTCGGCGCCCATTACGCTCACGCTG
This sequence comes from Collinsella sp. AM16-21, assembly GCF_003471905.1. Taxonomy (NCBI): domain Bacteria; kingdom Bacillati; phylum Actinomycetota; class Coriobacteriia; order Coriobacteriales; family Coriobacteriaceae; genus Collinsella; species Collinsella sp. AM16-21. The sequence continues at coordinate 62,457 of NZ_QRKJ01000005.1, read as the reverse complement.
CCGGTGCCCGCATCGTACAGGCGCGGGATAAGCGAAACGAGCGTGGACTTGCCACTGCCCGTGCCGCCGATAATGCCGAGCGTCTTGCCCAGCGGGAGTTCCAGACTCACATCGTTGACGGCGTTGGCAGCGCCGGCGCCAAAAGAGAAGCTCGCATGGCTCAAGCTCAGCGCGGAGGTCGGAGCGACATTGCCCGGCTCGGGCAGCGCGACCGGCTGGTTGCCCTCGTCGGTGATGCTCGGCACGCAATTGAGCACCTCGTTGATACGTGACGCACTGGCGCTCGCCTTGGTAAAGACCACGACCAGGTTGGCGACGTACACGATGGAGGTCAGGGTCTGCGTCATGTAGTTGACGAACGCCATGACCTGGCCCTGCGTGAGCTCGCCCACGTTGACCTGGATGCCGCCCACCCACAGGATGGCACACACGCCCAGGTTCATCACAAGAAACGTGACGGGGTTGAGAATCGACGAGAGCTTGCCCACCGCGATGGCAGTATTGGCCTGGTCATCGGCGGCTTGAGCAAAGCGCTCGCGCTCGTGATCTTCACGCACAAACGCACGGACCACGCGAGCGCCCGAAAGGCCTTCGCGGCAAATGAGTGCAATGCGGTCGAGCTTTGCCTGCAGCTGCTTGTAGTACGGAATGCAGCGTGCCATGACAAACCAGAACACCAGGCCGATGGCGGGCGTGCAAATCAAAAAGATGATGCCGAGCTTAAGGTCGATGGCAAGGGCTGCGACCATAGAGCCCACCGCCAGGAAGGGCCAGCGGATGAGCATGCGCACGCCCAGCGCCACGGCGAGCTGCACCTGGTTGACGTCGTTGGTAATGCGCGTGATGAGCGACGGCGCGCCAAAGCGATCGAGCTCAGCATAGCTCAGCTTATTAATGCGCTCGTAGAGCGCACCACGGATATCGGTGCCCATGCCCTGCGAGGTGAGCGCCGCCATCTTTTGGCAGACGAGCGTAAACGAGATGCCAATCACAGCCATGGCGGCGAGCACCACGCCGTAGTGGACGACGGCGTTGACATCGTGTGCGCCGATGCCCTTATCGATCATCTGGGCAATCACCAGCGGCGTCAGCAGGTCAAAGATCACTTCGATCAGCTTGCACGCAGGACCAATCACCATATAGCGGCGAAACTTACCGCCAAAACGCCTGAGCAGCTCAATCATAAAAAGGCGCTCCCTATCATCATTCACACTCAATTCGAATCATGATAGTACGGTGAGCCCAAAAGAAGCGTAAACAACTCGTCATTTCTAATGGGGTTCGGTTTCCAAAGAAGCGGAGAGGTCGCGCGCGCCCGGTCAGCGGCGCGCCAATCGCTTGGTATACTTACAGTAGTGCTACCAGCCGAGCCGCCGACCCTTGAAATGAGGTGCCAAGATGAACGACATTCTCGCAAGAAGAGCAAGACGAGCAACTGTGGGCATCGCCCTTTCCGCGGCGCTTGTCGCGGGAATCGCCCCCCCCGTAACGGCGATCGCGGCAGAAACCAGTTCCCCCACCGGTGCAGTTGCCTTGCAGACGGAAGATGCGGCCGCCGCAAAAGAAAAAGCGTATGCAACCATGCAGGAAGCGCTCAAAACCCTCGAGGCCGCAAAAGACGCCGCAAGTCCTGAGAAACTTGCGGTAATCGATGATGACATTGCCGCTTTTCAAGAGATCTACGACATGGTGGTGACGGAAGCCGCCAAATGGAGGAAACCCCTTCCCGCCATGCAAGCGAACGTCGATGCAGCCCAAGCCAAATACGATGAGGCCCACAACCGGACAAGCGGCCTTCAGGCAGAATTAAATAAGGCAATCGACGACGGAGCTTCTAACGAAACTATTAAGCAGTTGCGAAGTGAGATCATGTCGGCAGAAAGGCGAGAAAAATCTTGTGAAGATGATCTTCACCACTGCCAACGCCGGCTCGAAAGCCAGGAAAGACAGGTTCAGCGTTTCGAAAGTGAGGCGGAGAAAGCCAAAGCCCACATCGATGAGGACGTAGCCAAGCGAGATGCGCTCCTCGACGATTTGGAAAAGGCGCAAGCGGCCTATGACGACGCCTGCAAGGCATACGAAGAGGCGAAAGCCGCGGCAGACAAGGTCACCTCGCCCGAGATAACGCAACCGACCGAGACGACGCCTCCCTCCAACTCGGCGCAACCCGCCGAACCGGCACCGCCCGCCAGCTCGCCCGCGACCGGCAAAGGCGCCACGCCGAGCTCCACCAAGCAAGCGAACGCGAGCAGCGGCAAGCCCGGCAAGCTCGCAAACACGGGCGACACTGCACCGAGCGCAATCGCACTCGCAGCAGTCGCCGCCGCAGGCCTCGGAATAAACGCCACGGCTACACGCCGCATCAAGAACTCAAAATAGCTGCCAGCGGTTATTGTCTTCGCCAATCCACAAGCCCAGAGACAAAAAGAGGCCCGTTTCCCCAACCCAGAGAAACGGACCTCTTTACTTGTAAAAACAAATGGTAATGCCACTGTCTCTTGAAGCACATCGCCACCGCGCTCCAAACAACGCCAGCGAGCAGCATTCCTTAAGGGATAGATTTAATTAGGCTAACGCGCCTTTACGGGTGATTTTTGGACGAAGTGGTCCCGGTGCCGGTGGGCTGTTTGGTAGTCGAGCGATCCCGCAGGCAAAGCCGAGGACCAGCGAGGCACCAAACAGCCCGCCGACACCGGGACCGCATCGCGGCACCAAAAAAGCGCCCGTGCGCTCGATGGATTCGGATGCCCGACAGAGGCTCCTTATGGCTGCTTCCTTCCGGACCTGACCAGATTCGGAACATGTCGTCATCCGAACCCATCGAACGCGCTAGGCGCTCGATATATATTACCTGCTCCCGCCCGATGGGGCAAGACAGCTAATTTGGGACGAGGCTTTTTTGACTACTTTTTGACTGGGGACATCAGGGTGACGAAAGTAGCCAAGAAAGCCCCGTCCCAAAAAGACTGATCTGGTGCTGCGCCACGAAAAGGGCCTATCTACTACGTTTTGGTCGCAGGGGTCGACCATAGCCGACTTTTTCGGAAATCGGCAAGCTCTCTACCTGCGGTTTCATTTTTGCAAATTCCGAGATAGTCGAGGGTGGTCGGTTAAACGTAGTAGATAGCCGTGTTTCGTGGCAAACGGTCCGACTCGAAACCCATGTCGACCAGCCTCGGATGACCATTCACGAAGTTGCGGTGGAATACGTACTGAATTGGCACCTTAAAGGCAAAAACACTCCGTATTTCACCGCAACTTATAGAGAGATAGGTTTTAGAGGCGGGCGAGGTCGTAGGATCGAGCGGCAGACTCGCCGGCGCAGATAAGGTTGGTTATGGCTTCTTGGGGATCGAGCGCCAGCTCAAGGCCCATGGGCTTGCGGCAGATCGTCAAAACCAGGTCGACGCCCTGCTCATACACCGCATCCAGGTTGTCAGCGCGACCGCCCACGACGGCAACAACCGGCTTGCCATAGCGCTTGGCACGGCGGGCCACACCCACCGGCGCCTTGCCGGCGGCGGATTGCTCGTCCATATTGCCCTCGCCCGTTATGACCAGGTCGACATCGCGCACATGTTCGTCAAACCCCACGAGATCGAGCACCGTCTCCACGCCCGAGCGCAACTCGGCACCGAGTGCCAACAGCGCTGCTCCCAGACCACCGGCGGCACCGGCGCCGGGCACACCGAGCACCGAGCCAAATGTCCGTGCACCCTCGGATGTGCGCAACAGCCCCTGGGCTCGAGCTCCGGCAATCGCAGCGTCGAGCAAGCGACCGTAGCCGACCATCCAGCTGTCGCACCTGTTCAGCGCCTCGGCATCATCCGCCGGCAGACCCTTCTGTCCGCCGAACACCGCAAGCGCGCCGCGACGCCCTACGAGCGGATTCTCGACATCCGAAAGCACAACGATACGAGCGTCATCCAAAGCCTGCAGCGCTGGCGCCAAATCGATACTCGTCACGTGTTCAAGGCCCGCAAGACCGGGGGCGATATTGCAGCCCTGATCATCGACCACATGCGCGCCCAGCGCCTGCAGCATGCCGGCGCCACCGTCGTTGGTGGCACTGCCACCCAAGCCAATATAGATTGTCTTCGCTCCGGCACGAACCGCACGGAGCATCAGTTCGCCCACGCCATAGGTCGAAGCCGCCAACGCCGCCGACTCCGCACAGGGCGAATACCCAATACCCGCCGCCTCGGCCATCTCAATAACGGCCGACTCGCGCTCGCCGTCCACCAGCATCCGGGCAGACACGCGTTCGCCCAAGGGACCTGCCACCTCGCAGGTCGAGAGCTCACCACCGCATGCGGCGATAGCATCGAGCGTTCCCTCGCCGCCATCCGCCAGTAGCAATGTGCACACCTCGGCATCGGGCCAAACGCGGCGCACGCCTTCGGCAACGACCTCCTCTGCCTGCGCACTCGAAACGCTGCCCTTAAAGGAATCAATCGCCAGCAGCACACGGCGAGGCCGGCGCTGCACGGGACCAAAGTCGAGCGTCTCGCCGGCAAGATCCTCGCCGTCAGCAAGGGCCTCGGCGTGGGCAACATGCGCCTCAAGGTTTGCACCGCAGCCGCAACCGACGCCATCCGCACCGCGCAAACCGGCAAAATAGTTGCTCAGCACCGCGCGACACTCATCCGCCAACACGCCGGCGGTCACATGAAACCGATGGTTTAGGCGCGAATCGGCATTGAGATCGTACAACGAGCCCAACGCACCCGCCTTGGCGTCGCTCGCGCCATACACGCAGCGCCCCACGCGCGCATTGACCATAAGCCCCGCACACATGCAGCAGGGTTCCAACGTCACATAGACCGTACAGTCGGAAAGGCGCCAGCGGCCAAGCGCCTGGGCAGCGGCGCACACGGCCGCAAACTCGGCATGAGCCGAAGGATCCTGGTCGAGCTCGCGCCGATTGTGCGCCCTCGCGACGATCTCGCCGTCGCGCACCACTACGGCTCCGATGGGCACCTCGCCCACCGCAGCAGCGGCGCGAGCCTCCGCCAGCGCCTCGCGCATGAACTTCTCGTCGATTTCGGTGATCGTCATCGTTCGCCTTCCCTGTTGCAAATTCAAAACGATGCTATCATTACGACTCACGGAGAGATGGCAGAGCGGTTGAATGCGGCGGTCTTGAAAACCGTTGAGCGCGAGAGCGTTCCGGGGGTTCGAATCCCCCTCTCTCCGCCACTTTAGTGATGCACCGGCGTCATGGTCCGCTCGAACAGCGCATCGACAACGTCGGCTATCTCGGAGCGACGTTCCAGATCGTGACCAGATTCCCACCACATAGTAAAAAGCCGAATAATGCCGCCGGCGACAAACTCAGCCGTCGTGTCGAGCGACACGGGCGCAAGCGCGTCCTCGTCTAGCGCACTCATCACACACTCGCGGATAGAGCGGGCAATGCGGTCGCAAATCATGCTGGTCAGTATGCCCGACATGCTGCTCGCCAAAATGTTGTCCATGAGCTGCTCATGGGCCAGAATCAGGTCCATGGCGTCGGTGAACACCTCGTGGCGAAGCACGCGCACGTCGTCAGCCGACACCGTGCCGCCCTCGCCAACCCGCTTTTGCGGCAAACCCGACATAAGCTCATCGATATAAAAGGCAAAGTAATCGTTCTTGTCGCGAAAGTGCTTGTAGAACGTCGTGCGGCGAATCATGGCCCGGTCGCACAGCATGGCAACCGTCAGATCCTCAAAACGATGCTCCTCGAGAAGCTCGGTGAAGGCATCGAACAGGGCGCGGTAGGTTTTCTTAATGCGAAGGTCCACTGGTATCGCCATCCTCAGGGCAAAGACAACACTCGAAAATCTGTCGCATATCTTACACCTGTACCTCGCGCGCTTTGCCCCGGTGCCAACCCCGCCGAAAACATAACGCTTACCGGAAAGTTCGGCACGGCAAAACGTTGCGGGTATACTAGTAGCGTTATACCAACGGCAGCTGGCGCATGCCGCCGCGGCCATTCGAAACGGAGACATCATGATTACCGTCATCATCGGCATCGTTGTTGTCATTGTGATTGTCTGCGCCATCGCCGGCATCTACAACAACATGGTCACCAAGCGTAACCGCATCGATAACGCCTGGCAGAACATCGATACGCAGCTGCAGCGCCGCAACGACCTGATCCCCAACCTGGTCGAGACCGTCAAGGGCTACGCCAAGCACGAGCAGGAGACGCTCTCCGCCGTGATCAGCGCGCGTAACACCGCCGTCAAGGCCACCACGCCCGAGGCCAAGATGGAAGCCGACAACGTGCTGACCGGTGCGCTGCGCCAGCTCTTCGCCGTAGCCGAGGCCTATCCCGACCTTAAGGCAAACACCAACTTTACGCAGCTGCAGGCGTCGCTCGAGGATACCGAGAACAAGATTAGCTATGCACGCCAGAGCTACAACGACTGCGTGCTCAGCTACAACAACGCCATTCAGACGTTCCCGGCTGTCATCTTTGCCGGCATCTTCCAGTTTAAGGAGCGCCAGGGCTTCGAGGCCGCCGAAGCAGCCCGCCAGGCCCCGACCGTCAAGTTCTAGTAGTTTGGCAGCGCATCCTTAATCGGCCAAATGCATAAACCGCCCCGTCGAATGCATACTTCGACGGGGCGGTTTCCTTTTTCGCGAAGCTCCCCCTCTAAGCGCCGTGCATTTTTAGGAGTATTCAACATAACCAAGGGCTTCGGGCACCGCGATAAATGCCAAAGAGCGCAAATACCCCTGCAAATCAAACGCTGTCAGCCCATAACCCCGCCCATCATTCGTAGAAAACATCGAGAAATCCCGATTTTTTGCCCGAGGTCGGTATGCAGGGGCCTTCGATTGCAGAATACTCGCAAAAATGCACGTCGCCACCACCCCCACATGGCGCGAACCAAAACAAAAGCGCGGCCTTCCTTTCCGGCGCACTCCGCAGGACGAAAGAACCTCCGCCGCACGAAGTGCGCTGCGGAGGTTCTTGCATGTCCGAGGACGCGCCGGAAAGGAAGGTTGCCCTCGGGCCGAACAGCTATGGCAGCTTACGCGACGGTGTGAACCCAGTCGTGCTTATCCTCGACAGCACCAGATTGGATGCCGGTCAGGGTCTCGCGGAGCTTCTTCATCACGGGGCCAATCTCGGTGTAGCCAGCCGGGAAGGTCACGGTCTCATCGGCACCATAGACCTTGTTGTCGATCTCGCCCACCGGGGAAATGACGGCAGCGGTGCCGCACAGGCCGCACTCAACAAAGGTGCCGGACTTGACCTCAGCCCACTCGACGGGACGCTGGTCAACGGTCATGCCCAGGTCCTCGGCAACCTGAACAAGCGAACGACGGGTGATGGAGGGCAAGATGGAGTCGGTGTGCGACTGCGGAACGACGAGCGTGCCGTCCTCCTTCACGAACAGAACGTTCGCGCCGCCGGTCTCCTCGACATAGGTGCGGGACTCAGAGTCGAGATACAGGTTCTCGGCATAGCCCTCGCGATGGGCCTCCATCGTGGGCTTGAGGGACATGGCGTAGTTCAGGCCAGCCTTGATGTTGCCGGTGCCGTGCGGTGCGGCGCGGTCGTACTCGGAAACGCGCAGCTTGACGGGCTTGAGGCCGCCCTTAAAGTACGGACCGACCGGAGTCACGAGAATGCGGAACGTGTACTCAGGAGCGGGAGCCACGCCAATCACGTCACCGGAGCCGATCATAAACGGACGCACGTACAGGGTCGCGCCGGAGCCAAAAGGCGGAACCCAGGCGGCGTTGGCAGAAACGACCTGCTTGACGGCCTCAACAAACTTGTCCTTGGGGAACGGGGGCATCTCGAGGCGCTGGGCAGAGTTGTACATACGCTCGGCGTTCATATCGGGACGGAAGCAGACGATGCTGCCGTCCTCGGCGGTGTAGGCTTTCAGGCCCTCAAAGACCTCCTGGCAGTAATGGAAGATGCCGCCGCACTCGGAGACATGCAGGGTGTGGTCGGTGGTCAGGCCGCCCTCGTCCCACTCGCCATCCTTCCAATGGGCCTCGTAGCTGTAATCGGTCTTCATGTAGCCAAAGCCGAGGCTACCCCAATCGATATCCTTCTTCTCGACAGTCATGTGTCGCTCCTTACATACACAGTTGCATACTCGCGAACTCGCACGCAAGGACCGAGGCCGACCGCGTCGCAACGTCGCACGCCCGGAGCGTAGAGCCGGACGGGACACGCGGACAACACCAAAGCCCATGGCACGTCGATTCGCATGCACGAGATTGTACTCCCCGCACACGCCTGATAAAACGCTTTTCTTTAACTAAGTAAAGTATTTTCATTCAACCGAAGCTAAAGAGGCCCGCCACCGTAAGCAGTGGCGGGCCTCAACGACACAGTTTGTGCGCTGCCTCGAGCTATGCGTTCTTTTTGCCCAGTTTAGCCTTAACCAAGCCGACCACGGTCGGAATGATCGACACGGCGACGATGCCGATAATCAGCAGCTCAAAGTGCTCCTGCACAAAGGGAATGCCGCCAAAGAAGTAGCCCAGCAGCGTAAAGACCGTCGACCAGGTAATGCCGCCCAGCACGTTAAAGATAACGAAGTTGCGCCAGTGCATGCCGCCCATGCCGGCGATAAAGGGCACAAAGGTGCGGATAAACGGGAAGAAGCGACCCAGGAAGATGGCCAGGTGACCCCACTTGTCCAAGAAGTCCTCGGACTTTTTGATGCGCTCGGGCGTCATGGCCTTCACCTTGCCCGAAGCGATAATCTTTTTGCCAAAGAAATGGCCAATCATAAAGTTGCACTGATCGCCCAAGATGGCAGCAGACCATGCGACGGCCAACAGAGCCACGATGTTAAAGCCGCCGTTATGGGCAAAGAAACCCGAGGCGAACAGCAGCGAATCGCCGGGAAGGAACGGGAAGAATACCACGCCCGTCTCGATGAAGATGATCAGGAACACGCAGCCGTAGGCCATAAGCGGGCCGGCGGCGATCCAGCTGGCAATCGCGGTGCGCGGGTCTTTGAGCAGCTCGGCGATAAAATTGATGAAACCCATGAAGTAAAACCTCTCAGTTGTGGGCGCGGATACGTCCAAGTTGACCAGTATACGGTTGCGGCGCCCCCTCGTGCGCAACCCCACAAAAGCATGACCCCATTACCAGCAAGTTTGCATAACTGACACCTGTTGCGCAATGCCGCCAAGATTGTTCTTCCTAATCCCTAGCGAATCGCTATACTTTATTGAATCGCATTGCCATGGCGCTAAGGGAGGGCGGCCGGTGAGCTTTATCAATACCATTCGCGAGGACATCAAGACCGTCCAAGCGCAGGATCCCGCCGCGCAAAACGGTCTAGTCATCTTCCTTTCCTATCCTGGCCTGCACGCCAAGTGGAACCACGTGCCCGAGCACTGGCTCTGGGAGCACGGTCATCGCTCGCTCGCCCGCGTGCTCTCGCAAATCCCCCGCCACATCACCGGCGTCGAGATTCATCCCGCCGCACAGATCGGCAAGCACTTCTTTATCGACCATGCCATGGGCGTCGTCATCGGCGAGACCACCATCGTGGGCGACAACTGCGTGCTCTACCAGGGCGTCACGCTCGGCGGTACCGGCAACGAGACCGGCAAACGCCACCCCACCCTGGGCAACAACGTCACCGTGGGCACAGGCGCCAAGGTGCTCGGCAACATCCGCATCGGCAACAACGTCAAAATCGGCGGCAACTCGGTTGTCGTCAAGGACGTGCCCGACAACTGCACCGTCGTGGGCGTGCCAGGACGCATCATCAAGCGCAACGGCTGCCGTGTGTTCGAGGAGAGTTTCGACGCCAAGCAGCATCGCGAGTACATGCCCGATGACGCCGCCGAGCAGAGTGCCCTCAACCGCCAGGGCATCACCGAGAATGCCCGCCGCGTCAAAGAACTCGAGCGAGAGGTGGCCGAGCTCAAGGCCCTCGTCGCCAAGCTCATGGACGAACGTTAGGAACGCAAGCGGCACAAAACAATATCGGCACCGACGCAAAAGGCGCGCCAGGGAATCAATCCCCGGCGCGCCATTCCTTTTGATGTGACATGCGGGACTGTCCCTTTGTCACATTATGCGAACTGACTCAGATAGAGGTCGGCGTAAGCACCCTCGGCAGCCAGCAGTTCCTTATGCGTGCCTTGCTCGATAATGTTGCCGTGGTCCATGACCAAGATCAGGTCGGCGTCCACGATCGTCGACAGGCGATGCGCGATCACAAAGCTCGTGCGCCCGCGCATGAGCGCGTCCATGGCGCGGCCGATAGCAAGCTCGGTGCGCGTGTCCACACTTGAGGTCGCCTCGTCCAGGATGAGAATCGCCGGGTTGTTGAGCAGCACGCGTGCGATGGTCAGCAGCTGACGCTGGCCCTGGCTGATGCTTTCGGCATCGTTGGCTACGCGCGTGTCGTAGCCCTGAGGCATGGTGCGCACAAAGAAGTCGACCTGGGCGGCGCGAGCGGCCGCAACAATCTCCTCGCGCGTTGCCTCGGGGCAGCCGTAGGCGATGTTCTCGGCAATCGTGCCGTCGAACAGCCAGGCGTCCTGTAGCACCATGCCAAACTGCTGTCGCAACTCGCCGCGATCCATGCGGCTCGTATCCACGCCGTCGAGCGTAATACGCCCGCCGTCAATCTCGTAGAAGCGCATGAGCAGGTTGATGAGCGTCGTCTTGCCTGCGCCCGTGGTTCCCACCACGGCAATCTTCTGGCCCGGCTCGGCGGTAAACGACACGTCGCGCATGAGCGGCTTGTCGGGCGCATAGCCAAAGCGCACGTGCTCAAAAGCGACGCGGCCCTCAATGCGACCCGGCAGCTTGGCGGCCTCGTCCGGCAGCGGATCGGCCTCCATCTCGGGCTCATCAAGCAGGTCGAACACGCGCTCCGCACTCGCCAGCGCGCTCTGCAGCGAGTTAAAAGTGAACGACAGCTGCGTCATGGGTTCGGACGCCTCGTAGATAAACTGGAAGAACGCCTGGAACACGCCGACGGTCATGTGACCGGCGACCAGCATGCTGCAGCCCACGAGCGCAATCACAATCTGCGCCAGGCGACCGATAAAGCGAACCGCGGGTCCGACGGCGTTAATCATAAAGTCGGCCTTGGTGCTCACGCGCGCCAGCTCGCCCGAGGCCTCGTGCACCTCGGCAGAGCTCTGGTGCTCGCGGTTGAATGCGCGAATCACCAAACGGCCCGAATAGCCTTCCTCGACCGCGCTCGTGATTTTGGACACCCACTCCTGACGCTCGCCCGTCACATCATGCGTACGGCGCGAAACCACCTTGGTCACCAGCAGCGACAACGCCGTAAAGAACAAAAAGACTAGCGTAAGCGGCACGCTAAACACGAACATCACGCCCACGGCGCCCACCACGGTGCCGATCGACACAAGCAGCTGCAGCAATCCGCGCTGCATGCTCTCGGACATCTTGTCCAAGTCGTTGGTCGCACGGCTGACGACCTCACCGGGACGATGCGCATCAAAGAAGGCAAGCGGCAGACGGTTGAGCTTTTGTGCGATGCGGTTGCGTAGACGCAGGTTGAGGCGTTCGGCCACGCTCGACATCAAAAAGCTCTGGAGCGCATAGAACGAGGCGGCGGCAGTCCAGATCATAAAGTAGACGAAGATGGTCTTGCCGCAGTTCTCCCAGGTGATGTTGAAGGTGGTTCCGTTGGCAAACGCCACCTGAATGTGGCCCCACAGCTCATCGATCACGCGGGCGCTATATGCCGGCGCGGCGGTGTTAAAGATGACATAGAACACAATGCTCGCAAACACGATATAGAAGCGCCAATGGTCGCCGGCAGCCTCGCTCCACAGGCGGCGCACCGTCGCCCAGGTATCACGGGGCGTCTCGTCTTCGTCTTCGTCATCCACGTCGCGCATGCGCTCTGCCTCGGCGCGGGCACGCTCATCCTCGGCTCGTTCGTTTTCCTCGTAAAGCGCTTGACGACGAGCCTCGCGCCCGGCCGCCGCCTTGGCGGCGTCATCCAGCTCGGTCGACGCGGCAGCCTGGTCGACCGTTTTATCGGCAGCGTCCGCAGCGGCGGCATCGACAAGGCCGCCCTGCTTCTTGAGCTCCTCGGTCATGCTACTCACCTCCCTTCATCTGCGATTCCGCGATGGCGCGGTACACCTCGCAGGTTTCCATAAGCTCGCCATGCGTGCCCAGGCCCACGACCTCGCCATCCTTGAGCACGACAATCTGGTCGGCGTGCAGAATCGTCGAGATGCGCTGCGCGATGATGAGCACCGCGGCGTCGCGCGTCTCGTCCTGCAGCGCATGGCGCAGGGCTGCATCGGTCTTAAAGTCCAGGGCCGAAAAACTATCGTCGAAGATATATAGATCGGCATGCTTCATGAGCGCACGGGCGATGGCCAGACGTTGGCGCTGGCCGCCCGAAAAGTTCGTACCGCCCTGCACCACCGGGGTATCGAGCCCCTGCGGCTGATCGAGCACAAAGGTGCTCTGGGCAACCTGCAGCGCATGAAGCATGTCCGCCTCGGTCGCGTCCTCGTTGCCAAAGCGCAGATTGCTTGCCACGGTACCCGAGAACAGCCACGCCTTCTGCGGCACATAGGCAATGCGCCCGCGAATCTCACCTTGCGAAAGCTCGCGCAGATCGACGCCGTCCAGGCGAATGATGCCCTTGGTGGCATCGTGGAAGCGCAGTAGAAGCTTTGCCACCGTCGACTTGCCCGAGCCCGTCGAGCCCACGATCGCGGTGGTCTGCCCGCGACGACAGGCAAAGCTCAGGTCGCACAGGGTGTCCTCGTCGGCATCGTCAAAGCGAAACGACATGTGATCGAACACGGCGACCGTATCGGCCCCGTCCTTTGAGTCGGACGCGGCCGCATCGAGCGTACGCTGGCCATCGACGATGCTCGGCTTAATCTCCAGCACCTGCTGTGCGCGGTTCAGACATGCGGCGGCACGCGGAAGCGTCAGCACCACCATCTGCGCCATCATCACAAAGAACAGGATCAGAAGCGCGTACTCCAGCACCGCCGAGATGCTCGCGATCTGCATGGCGTGGGCGCCCACGCGGTTGCCGCCCACCCACAGCACCGCCACCTCGGCAATGTTCATCAAAAAGAAGCTGGAGCTGTCGAGCCCCACAAAAAGGTGGTTGACCTTAATGGCGTTGTCCGCGTACTCGCTAAACACCTCGTCCAGGCGCTGCTCCTCGTGGCGCTCTTTATTAAAGGCGCGGATGACGCGAACGCCCACGATGTTCTCGCGCAGCACCACGTTCATGCGGTCGATAAAGCTCTGCAGGCGCATAAAAATCGGCGCGGCGTTAGCGACCGTAAAGACCGCCGCCACCAGCACGATCGCAACCACGACGCCCAGCAGCGTGCCCATGGCGGGATCGATAAACCAGGCGAAGATGATGCCCGCCACGGCCAAAAACGGCACCGGCAGCACCAGTTGAATCGTCTGCAGAATCGCCTGCTGGATCACGTTGATGTCGTTGAGCGAACGCGTGATCATCGAGCCCGTGCCAAAGCGCTCAAAGTCGCTGGCAGACAGCTCAAGCGACTTGTCGTAGACGGCGTTGCGGATATCGGAGGCCACGTTGGCGGCCAGGCGCGCCGAAAGATAGCAGCCCAGCACCGCGCCGCCGCTGGCCATGCCGGTCGCGATAAGCATGTGGAGGCCGTTGCGCAGGATGTAGTCGACATCGCCCGTGGTGATGCCGGTGTTGACCATGTTCGCCAGCATCGTGGGAACCAACAGCGTACCGACGTTGTCGATTAGCAGCACCAACAACGTCACCGCGACAAGCCTGCGATACGGCTTCATAAACCTCATTAAGAGTCGCACGACTCCCCCTCACCTTGATTCTCGGCCTGGCTCTCGGCAGCGATATGCTGCTTAAAGGCATCGCACTCATCGCCGAGCACCCGAGAGAATTTGCCGATCAAGCGCATAATCTCGCGCTGCTCACATGGCTCAAGCGCACCAAAGGCTCGCTGTTCGGCCTTGAGTGCCGGCAACGCATAACGCTCGGCAAACCGCATGCCCGCTTCGGTCAAACGCACAACCTTGTTCTTACGGCTGCCTTCGGCAAACTCCAACGTTGCGAAGCCCCGCGCCGTCAAGGTTTTAATTGCCGAGTTGATAGTCTGCTTGCTGTAGAACCATTCGCTTGTCAGACGGCTTACGGCAACACTGCCGCCCGCCGTGCTGGTATCGACGAGCATCCAGTAAGCGCAGTCCGAAAGACCGCAGGCGCGCGAGAACTCCGAATAGATATGGTCGAGTCCATTGAGCAACCGGTCGAAGTCGACCAGCGTAACCGCACTATTCATCTATCCCACCATTCGATTGTCCGATTTTTGACCAATTTTATGTCTCTAGATTAGTCCGAGTTTTGACTATCGTCAACAGGCGCTCCGCAAATGCTTGCACTTTTATGGCCCATCGGCAGAAAAAGACCGCCGGCGCGGGGGCGGCGCCAGCGGTCACGTGAAATTCAGGTTTTATTGCCTGTTAGGCAGCGACGGCCTCGTAAACCGTAGCGCCCGCAAAGCTGTCATGCAGGCTCTTGCCGCAGATCCAAGGCAGCTCAACAACCTCGCAGACCGTATTGACCAACTCGGAGCAGTCAGTAAAGTGGCCCTTATCGTTGATGGCCTCACAATCCTGAACACGCCAGTACCCATCGGTATGTGTGATGTAGTACTCGTGGTTGTCAATCGTCACAAAAGCGCGCGTCTTGGAACGCAGCAGCTTCAGAAATCCTTCGAAATCGGTCTCGACGACATCTCCAGCCTGGAACATGATAGTTACCTCCTGGCCCGGCGCCACCACGGCGCATTGATAAACGTTGGTACTTCTTTAGTAAAACCTTTATCAGAGGTTATGCGTTCGTCATTTAGGCAAGTGGTAAAAAACCGCAGGGTAGACGGGATAAAACGTTTAACCATCCCATTGGTTTGTCACATTCTGAAGGTACTTTTATGCAAACCTACTTTCCCAATTGGAATCTATCCTTTTGGCCGGGCAATTGACCGTCTATCGTTTGAGCCCGACGGGTATGAACGTGGCATCTGCAACGCCACCACAAGGAGACACCATGGAAACCATCGAAGCGCTCATTCACCGCCGCAGCTGCCGCAAATACAGCGATCGTCCCGTCGAGGCCGAGAAGCTTGCACGTATTATCGAAGCCGGCCAATATGCACCGAGCGGCATGGGCCGCCAGCCGGTGACGTTTGTCGCCGTCACCGACCCCGCAACCGTTGAGCGTCTCTCACAGCTCAACGACCAGGTCATGGGCAGCAAAGGTGACCCCTTCTATGGCGCCAAGACCGTTGTGGTGGTGCTGGTTGACCGCAGCGTGCCAACGCATCTGGAAGACGGTTCGCTCGCCATGGGCAACCTGCTCAACGCCGCCTATGCACTGGGTGTCGATTCGTGCTGGATTCACCGCGCACATGAGGTCTTTGACTCGCCCGAGGGCCTGGAGCTGCTGGCCAGCTGGGGCCTGCCCGCCGACGGCAGCCTGCGCGGTGTCGGTCACTGCATTCTGGGCTATGCCGAAGACACGCTTCCCGAGGCAAAGCCGCGCCGCGACAACGTGGTGTACGTGAAGTAATTAGTTCCGCCGTTCTAACGAACGGCGGACCCGCTGACGCTGCGCGGGCCGCATTCACGTCAATCTGACGTTCAATTTTGAGGGCGCGACCAGAAGGTCAGCGCCCTCTCATTTCACGTCACCTTGGCGCAAATGCGGCTCGCTCGCTGTTGGCGACTGACATCAGGTGCGCCACTGTTGACATTCGACACTTGGGCAGCTAAAAGGCCCCGTCCCAAATTTGCTGCTCCGCTCGCAACTTATCTTGCCGATGGAGTTGTCGTCGTTTCGTTCGTCTGGGTCGTTTCGGCGTCGTCGTCTTGCTCGTCCTCGTCCTTTTGAGCATCGGCGATGGTGGTGACCGCCGCAACGATTCCGCGCTGGGGCGCGACGCCCGTCTGGACCTGTGCGCCCTCGACAACTTCTATGCCTGCATGTGCGAGCTCGGGCGATTTAAACATTGCGTCCAAGTTGGCGCCGCCGCCGGCGTAGCCAAGCGCAGCGAGTGCGATGACGATCGCTGCAACGACAGCCACGATCGGCACGTAGCGATGCCAGCCGGCGGGATTGAGCCCGCTGCGACGAGCCGCCCCGCGGCTGATGTAACCGAGCGTTCCGTCGTGCTTGAGCTTTGAGCCCACCACGCGCTTGCGGCCCCACAGCGACGACTCGGCCTGCATGGCCAAGCGAGCGCTTGCCGAAGGATAGCCATATTTAGTGCGCTTGAACGAGCCATCAAACCCCGAGGCGTGTTTGCCCCACGTCACCGATGTCGTGCGTCGGTTAACCGGCGCGGCACTCCGCCTTCTGCGGCTCGGTTTTGAAGTCTCAGCCATATGCCCTCGCACGCCGTAACCAAATCGAAACAATAACGCTTTGGACTGTAGCACACGCGTCGCGCGCGGTCACGGGCGCCTCGCTCAACGGTCATCGTCCTTCAGCAAGCGCCACAGCGTTGTACGGCTTATGCCCAGCACCTCCGCCGCACGGGTTCGGTTGCCGTGTAGATGATCTACAACCAGATGCGCGATATCTCGCTCGGTATCGGCCAGCGGTCGCAGGATATACAGGTCACTTTCGAGTGTCGGGGCGCCAAAGGTTGCGGTCTTAATCACGTCCTCTTGGGCTAGCACTTCCTCCGCCACAGCGCGATCCACCGTGCCCGTCCCCACCAATATATACAGTCGTTCCGAGACCTCGCGGAGCTGCAGATAGTTGCGCGGCCAGCGGTAAGCATCGAGCGCCTTCGTCGCCGCGACAGACAGCGTGGGCGCTGCCGTCCCAAATGCACCAGCGAGATATTCCAAATAGCGCGCAACCTTCGTCGACGCGGCTCCCTGCTCGACGATTGCCGGCGCCACGCTCACCGCACAGGCGAAGCGCTCGGTCACAAAGGCGGCTTGATCACTTTCGCTGCCGCCCGGCATGTCATTCGCCGTCAGCACCACATGGCAGCGCGTCGCCAACGCGGTGTCGGCCATCGTGGAAACGAGCTCGCGAAGGCGCTGGGGGCCAACCGCATTCCAGCCCGCAATGCAAAGTGTCAGCCCCGTTTGGAACAACGGCGATTCGGCGCTTTTGAGCACGTGGCGCCAACCGCGATCGGCAAGCTCATCGAGCGCAACGGCAACAAAGGGTTGATCGGCAAAAGGACCGTCCAGATAGAGGCGCTTGGCTATCTCGACCTGACCCGCTCCCAGCTCGCCCTCGAGCATAAGGGGCACACCGCGCGCGTAGCTCTCGGCGACCGGCGCAGCTACCGAGGCCGCCCCCTCAACGATGCCGTACGCGCTCGATTCGTAGCGGGCCTCAACTTCGTCGGCGTTGAGCCACTCGATGCCCGCATGTGCCGCGGCGCCGCGTACCTCGCGGACCACGACGACCCAAAGGCCCCCGCCTTCTTTGTCGGTGGGGCGAACGGTCAGGCTCAGGCGCGTACCCGCACGCCCCATAACCAGACGCGCGCCGTCTCCTATACGGTCGAGGCGCTCAGCGACAAAAGCCGCCACATCCCGCTCAAGCGCCGCGTCATTCATGGTCGAAATCGCGACATCCCCACGCGCATCGATTGCCAATGCCGAGGCCCCGGCAGCAGCCAGGGCCTCGGTCAAGATGTTCAGCTTGGCATCGCTATCCATGATTTGCCCCTGTCCGCGGCGACGTGCAACCGCCGACGGTCGCACGACCGAGTGTTTCAAAATTGAACGATATTGCTCACCAAACACTATAGGGCAGAAAGCGCCGTCCTGCGAGTATAGGTGTTGCCCCGCATCGCCATCCTGGCGGGGCGATAAGAGCTCTTCGGGACTTATAAACCTGCGGACAAGCCATACCCGCAAGAGCTCCTATCGCTCCACCGCAGGCTTGCGCTCACCAGCAACCAGCAACCAGCACGCGAATAAGCTACTTCTCTACCAGATTCCCAGCACGTGCTGCATTCCCAAACTCATGCACGCAATGCCAATCCAGCAGCAAAAGCCCAGCGCGATGGGCTTGCCGCCCTTTTTGACCAGCTCGACGATATCGGTATTAAAGCCAATAGCCGCCATGGCCATCACGATAAAGAACTTCGACAGCTCCTTGATGGGCGCCGTGATGGACACGGGAAGCTGAAGCACCGTGGTGATTACGCTCGCCAGCACAAAGAACAGCACAAACATGGGAAACGCGCGTTTAAGCGAGAACGTGCTTTTGGCGTCGCCGCCGGCCTTGCGCGCCAGATGCATCTGCCAGCATGCGAGGACCAACGTGATGGGAATAATGGCCAGCGTCCTGGTGAGCTTGACCACCGTGGCGCTCTCGAGCACATTGGCGCCGGGATGCATGCTGTCCCAAGCGCTCGCTGCAGCCGTTACGGACGAGGTGTCGTTGATGGCGGTGCCGGCAAACAGGCCAAAGCCCTCGTTGGTCAGCCCGAGCATACCGCCGAGCGTCGGAAACACGAGCGCCGCGATAACGTTAAACAGGAAGATGACCGAAATAGCCTGGGCAATCTCGCGATCGTCGGCATCGATGACGGGCGCGGTCGCGGCGATGGCAGAACCGCCGCAAATTGACGAGCCCACGCCCACAAGCGTCGCGATCTTGCTCGGCACGTTCATAACGCGGCAGAGCACAAAGGCGATGACAAGCGAGGTCGAGATTGTCGCCACGATAATCGGTAGCGACTGGGCGCCCTTGGACAGAATCTGGGAGAGGTTCATGCCAAAGCCAAGCAGGATAACCGCGTACTGCAAGACTTTTTTAGACGTATAGGTGACACCGACGGCGAGCTGTTCGCGGCGATTCTTGGGAAAGACGAGCGCCAGAACCATGCCGAAGAGGATGGCGAATACCGGCCCACCGACCACCTCAATCTGTTTGCCGAGCAGCGTTGCGGGGATAGCGATGATCAGGCAGAACAAGACACCCTTCCAGCGCTCGCGTACGATATTCGCCAGTTGCATATGGGATTCCTTCTTTCTCTTTCACGTTTGCGACGGCTTATGATACGGCAACATTGAGCGCAGCCTTGCGTAAACAAAGACTAAGATGCCGCAATAGTTCTTGGGCAACAGCCGAATTACCCACCGCGGAAAGCTGATTCGCGGCATAATTAACAACTGACATATGAGTTTGATAGAACAGTTGCGAGGCGCTATGGAAGAATCGATGCACGTCGGCGAGCAGGAAACGAGCCTACAGGACCAGTCCTACCACACCATTCGACGCAAAATCGTCTACCTGGACTACAAGCCGGGCGAAAAGCTGGGCGTCAAGCAACTTTGCGACGACCTGGATATGGGGCGCACGCCCGTGCGCGAGGCTTTGGTTCGCTTGGCGCAGGAAGGCCTGGTGCGCACCGTGCCCCAGAGCGGCACCTACGTCTCACCCATCAACCTCACCCTTGCCGAGAGTGCCTGTTACATCCGCGAGCATCTGGAAAAGCAGGTGATTGTGGAGTGCTGTGCGCGCGCCACGTCGGCCGGCATCGAGCAGCTCGACCGCGCCATCGTGCTGCAGGAAAAGGCCATGGCCGAAGAGGATCGCATCGGCTTCTTTTTGAGCGACAACCTCATGCATCACATGATTTTTAGCATCGCATGTCGCAGCACCGTGTGGTCGTGGCTCGAAGAGACCAATGCCGACCTGGAGCGCTTCCGCTGGCTGCGCGCCGCCACGCAGGTTCTCGACAATCAGGACATCGTGAACGAGCACAAGCAGATTCGCCGCGCTATCGCCGGTCGCGACCCCATCGAAGCGAGCTTTTTGGTCAGCAAGCACCTGCACATGATGTTCCGCAACCAAACCGAGGTTCTGGACCAGTTCCCCGAGTACTTCGAGACCAGTAAGCTCCGCTAACCTGCCAAAACCACCACAAAGGGGACAGGCACCTTTGTGCTGGTTTCTCCGTACAAAAAGGCCCGGCTCCGTCTGATGACGCGGAGCCGGGCCTTGGTCGTTAGAACGGCGGAACCAACTACTCGACAGTAACGCTTTTCGCCAGGTTACGAGGTTGGTCAACGTCGCAACCGCGCAGGATGGCGACCTCGCGGGCGAGCAGCTGCAGCGGGACGCTCGCGGTGATGGGGCTGAACACGTCGCGGACGGCCCGCACGCGGATGATGCAATCGGCAATCTTGTTGATCTCCTCGTCACCCTCGGTGGCAACGACGATGACCTTGGCGCCACGCGCCTTGCACTCCATGAGGTTCGACACGGTCTTGTCGTAGGTGGCACTCTTGGTGGCCACAGCGATGACAGGGAAGCCCGGGTCGATCAGGGCAATGGGGCCGTGCTTCATCTCGCCAGCGGCGTAGGCCTCGGCATGCAGGTAGCTGACCTCCTTGAGCTTGAGTGCGCCCTCGTAGGAAATAGCGGCACCCATGCCACGGCCCACGAACAGCGCCGACTGCGCGTCCTTGCACAGCAGGGCGGCCTCATGAACGGCCTCGGTCTGGGTATCCAAAATCCACTGGATCTGCTCGGCCGTATCGGAAAGCTCGCGGAACAGCATGCGCGCCTGCTTGGTGGTCAGACGGTACTTAACCTGCGCCAGCAGCAGAGCCAGCAGCGTAAGGCTCACGACCTGACCGATAAAGCTCTTGGTCGAGGCGACCGCGATCTCCTTGTTGGCCTTGGTGTAGATGACGCCGTCGCTCTCACGCGCCACCGGGCTGCCCACCACGTTGGTGATGCCGAAGACCTTGGCGCCCTTGATGCGCGCGTCGCGAATGGCGGCAAGGGTATCGGCCGTCTCGCCCGACTGGGACACGGCAACGACGAGCGTCGTCGGCGTAATGATGGGATTGCGGTAACGGAACTCGCTGGCCGCCTCAACCTCGGTGGGGATGCGAGCCCAACCCTCGATAAGGTTCTTGGCGATGAGTCCGGCGTGGTAGCTGGTGCCGCAGGCGATCACGTAGACGCGGTCGATGTCGTTGAGCTCCTCGAGCGAAAGGCCCAGCTCGTCGATGTCGAGCTCGCCGGCCGGCGTCATACGACCGACCAGCGTGTCGCGCACAACGCGAGGCTGCTCGTGGATCTCCTTGAGCATAAAGTCGGGGTAGCCACCCTTTTCGGCCATGTCTAGGTCCCAGTCGATGTGGGTGACCTTGGGCTCGATAACGTTGCCGGCCTCGTCGGTGTACTCGACGCCCGCGGGCGTGAGCTTGGCAAACTGACCGTCTTCGAGCACCACGACATCGCGGGTGGCGTCGATGAGCGCGATGACATCGGAAGCAACATAGGAGCCGGTTTCGCCCACGCCGACTACGATCGGGGAATCCTTGCGGGCCACGGCGATCACGCCGGGCTCGTCAGCGCACACGGCGGCCAGACCATAGGCACCGACCACGTGGGTGCAAGCCTCGCGCACGGAGGCCATCAGGTCGTGCGTCTCAGCATAAGCCTCTTCGATCAGATGCGCGAAGACCTCGGTATCGGTCTCGCTCTTAAAGTGGTGGCCGCGGCCCTCCAGCTCTTCGCGCAGCTCGGCGAAGTTCTCGATGATGCCGTTGTGGACGATGGCGATACGACCGTCGCAGCTGGTGTGGGGGTGAGCGTTAACGACGGAGGGCTTGCCGTGGGTGGCCCAACGGGTGTGACCGATACCGCAGGTAGCGTCGCTGTCGATGTTGGAAAGCTCGCTCTCCAGGCCCGCAACCTTGCCCACGCGGCGGATGACGTCGAGGTGTGCCGCGGCGCCCTCGCCCACCTCGAGCGCAACGCCCGAGGAGTCATAGCCGCGATACTCCATGCGCTTAAGGCCTGTGACCAGTATGTTCTTTGCAATATCAGAGCCGGTGTAGCCGACAATTCCGCACATAGGATAAATCCCTTCGTTCGCGTGACTGCAAGACGTCCACGCACAGGGGGCGCTGAGACGTATAACGTTCGAGTATTGTACTCACGCAAGCGCAAGCTGATATACCAGAAGTGGTATCTCAACTTAGATACCACTCGATGCACACATGCCCAAACCACCACGATGGGGACAGGCACCTTTGTGGTGGTTTGGGCTCCAGCGTTTGCCCAGATAAAACCTACCAAAATAAACCTGTCCCTAATTGGCAGGTTTTGACACCCTAGGGGTGGGCGATGCTACAATCTGCCTTGTACTTGAAACGCATCAAAGGGGCCGCTATGGCAAAGGTAAAAATCAGCGACGTCGCGCGCGAGGCGGGGGTCTCGCTGGGCACGGTATCCAACGCGCTCAACCACCCCGAAAAGCTGCGCCCCGAGACCCTCAAGCTCATCAACGAGACCATCAATCGCCTTGGCTACCTGCCCAACCAAAGCGCTCGCCAGCTGGCCGGCGGCACCACTAAGTCCTTTGGCCTTGTCCTCCCCCGTCTCGACCACGGCTTTTCGCTCCAGATTGCCAGCGGTGCCCACAACGAGGCACGCAAGCACGGCTATGACTTGCTCATCGCCAATGCCGATAACGACGACATTCTCGAGGATCATTACCTGCGCTATTTTATGGGCACGCAGATGTCCGGCGTCATGGTTCAGCCCATGGCGTCCCCCGACTGGCACCCCGCCATGGCCAAGATGCCCGTGCCGATCGTCCATCTGGACATCCACTGCTCCGAGCCCGGTTATTACGTGGCTGCCGACAACGAGGCACAAGGCCGCATTATCGCCGAGCTCGCCGTTGCCCGTGGCGCACGCCATATCACCGTTGTGGGCAGAGCGGCATTTATGCAGCTCACCTTGCGCGTACTTGGCATCCACAAGGCCCTCGCCCTGCATCCCGATATCAAGATCGAAGTCATCGACGCCGGCGAATGGAATACCGCTGCCGACGGCTACAGCATCGGTGCCCAGCTTGCCGAGCGCCCTGATGACAAGCGCCCCGATTTTGTCATCGGCCTGACCGACGTATTGGCCTCGGGCGTTATCGCAGCGCTGACCGACAAAGGCATCTCCGTCCCTGAGCAGGTCCGCGTGGCCGGCTGCGACGGCAACCCCCTTGCATGGAGCGGATCGGTCCCGCTCACTACGGTAGCGCCCCCGGGCTACGAGATTGGCCGCAAGGGCGTTCAATTGCTCATAGAGCAAATCGAGGATAAACCTGCCGCCAAGACCAAACGAGTCCGCATCGGCTCCGCCGCGCGCACCGTCACCACGGTCACGGCCAGCGAGGACATTAACCGTCAGGAGCTCGTGCGTCCCTTCTTGCTCGAGCGCGTAAGCACCCAAAATGCCAAGCCGCACCCGACGGGCCAACCCATGGTCCCAACAACCGACATCAACCTAGGCGCCTACTTGTGACAAAAAAACGCCGCAACGGAAACAGGCCCGCTGCGGCGTTTTTTACTGGCCCCATGTGCCCTCCCCGTTTAGCCGGACCTGCGGCTACGGATATTTACGGAATATAATCCATTTTTCATTAACTTTTTTGTTAAAATAGACTCAATTCCATATTTTTAGATATTTCCTATAAGTATTGATTTTGCTCCAGTTTTTTCTCGCCAAGAAAGGGGTTTCATGAATCTGATTGATCGCAAACAGTACCTCGACTGGCTCATTTCGTGGAAAGACTCGCACGTCATCAAGGTCGTTTCGGGCGTGCGAAGGTCCGGCAAATCAAAGCTATTCGAAATCTACCGTAGCTACCTGCGCGATCATGGAATCACAGGCGACCAGGTTATATCCCTCAACTTTGAAGACCTGGAGTTCGAGTCGCTTACGTCGTATAGAGCACTCTACGACTACATTTCCGCCAGACTCGTCCCCGATAAGATGAACTACGTTTTTCTGGACGAGATACAGCACGTCGAGCATTTCGAAAAAGCCGTCGACAGTCTTTTTATCAAGGACAATGTCGACCTCTACATAACCGGTTCCAACGCTTATCTGCTCTCGAGCGAGCTGGCAACTTTGCTCTCCGGCCGCTACGTAGAGCTCAAGATGCTGCCCCTATCCTTTAAAGAGTTTTGCTCGGCAAAAACCAATGACGGAAAGGCTCCCGCGCAGTTGTTTGACGAGTACATCACCCGGGGCTCTTTTCCCTTTATCGCCGAGACGGGTATTCAGGGACCCCAGGCGCGCGATTATCTTATGAGCCTCTACGATACCATCGTCATACGCGACGTTATCGAACGCCTGAAGGTCTCGGACGTCCCGACCCTGCGCGATATCACCAAGTTCCTACTCCATAGCATTGGAAACCGGATCTCGATTAAAAAAATCTCCGACACGCTCTCGTCCAACGGCAACAAAACCGACCAGAAAACCGTAGCCAAATACCTCAAAGGCTTAACAGACAGCCTTGTGCTGTACTTTGCTCCGCGCTATAACGTGCGCGGTCGGCAGCTTCTTTCAACAAACGGCAAATACTACGCCGTTGACCTTGGACTTAGAGGTGCTCTCGTCAAAACCCAAAGCAGCGATATCGGTCATATCCTCGAAAATGTTGTTTATCTCGAGCTCCTACGCCGTGGATACGACGTCTACGTGGGCGATATCGACGGCGGGGAAATCGATTTTGTTGCCCTAAAGTCAGACGAGACAGCCTATTTTCAGGTTTCAGCCACAACGCTCGACGAAACTACCCTCAATCGAGAGTTGGCCCCCTTTAAGAAAGTCCGAGACAACTACCCCAAGACGCTTCTTACGCTCGACACGCTGTTTGCGGACGCGAACTACGAAGGAGTCCGCAAGCGCAACGTGATCGACTGGCTCCTGGAGTAACTCATAGCGCCCAAAGCCCTCCGCCGACCCCTTGCCAAGGCTGCACCCTCGATCGTTTAAAGCAAAAAAGCCCCTTTTATTCCACCCTAGCCACCCTCCGGGTCCCTTCCGGGAGGGGCCCATCCAAATAAAACGACCTTATCCTTCGATACTCGCCTTAAGTCGCTGAACATGCATCAGCAGGTAGAGCGTCTCGTTCTCGCTGCATTCCCAGCCGTGCTCGGAAATAAAGTAGGCGAGAATATCTGCCGTACAGGCATACGACTCCGGATACGTCTCCTTCATAACGGGAAGCATCGTTCCAAAGCCGGCATCCGCGTCCTCCCCCAGCTTGATACGGTCGAGCAAAAATCTCACATGCATCGCAAAGCGCGCATAGGTAAAAGACGAGGTATCGAGAGCTCCGATGTGCCGCACCACGATCTCTGTCAGGTCCTCAAGCACGCGCGTCGCCTCGATCGTAGCCTCCATGTTGCTCTGCTCGGACTCGCCGTCGATCAGGTGCAGAGCAATGTTGGTGACCTCGGCCTCGGGAAGCGCAACCCCCAGGCGGCTCTTTGCGAGCGTGAGCGCACGGCGGGCGACGGCGACCTCGCGCGGATACAGACGCATCACGTCAAACGAAAGCGGCGTCTCGATCACCACGCCCTGGCTCACGCGCTGGCAGGCAAAATTGATATGGTCGGCGAGCGTCACGGGCGCGTTGGGGTTGAACTCCGTGTCGAGCTTGGCGCTCGCGTAATCGACGATATCGGCCGCAAGCAGCAGCACATCGGACGGAATATCCTTGAGCGCGGCAACCGACGCCCCGCCCACGCCGTAGAACGTGCGCTCGACGATCGAAAGGTCCTTAAGCTCATAAGGGGGCCTGCGGTAGGCGATGCCCTTGCCAAAGACAACAAGGTCCTGCCCGTCGTCATCGCGGGCAAGCGCGCAGTTGTTGTTGATCTTCTTGAGGATCCACATCGCCTATCCTTCCTTTCTGACCCACTGTACAACCTAGCACATGTGCTAGATGGATGCCGCCGCAGAGTAGCCTTCAAACACGGCATCCTTGATGACGCGCGCCCGGCGGCAGTCACCCACAAGATACGTTTGGGGCACCACGCCCGCAAGGCCCTCGGCAAGCGCGGTGCGCGGCCGCACGCCCGCAGCGATCACCACGTTGTCGCAGGCGAGCACGCACTCGGCCCCATCGGGCCCGCTCACGCACACGCCCTCATCGCCGATCGAGGTGCAAGAAGTGTTGAGCAGCACCTCGATGGCCTTGCCCTGCCTGTCAAACATCTGGCGGAGCGCAATCCTAAAGAGTGAGTTGCCCTGCGCCGCGAGCGCAGACCCCATCTCGACCACCTTGACCTCGTGCCCTTGCTCGGCAAGCTCGAGCGCCAGCTCGGCACCGATCGTGCCGCCGCCGACGACCACCACGCGCGAGCCGAGGTCCTCCACATGCTCGATAGCCTGGGCAAACCCCATAACGACGGGCGCATCGACACCCGGAACGGAAGGCACAAACGACTCGGCGCCCACGGCGACGATGAGCGCATCGGGCGCCATCTCCTCCACAAAGACACGGTCCACCTCGCACCCAAAGCGCACGTCAAGCTCACCCGCGCGCTCGAGCCCGGCAATCTTGTGCTCGAGATAGTGCAAGTAGCGAGCGATATCCTCCTTGTGGGATTCCTGGGCGATAAGCCTCACATTGCCGCCCACGCGATCGGCGCGCTCCGCGAGCACCACCTTGTGACCGCGCGCGCAGGCTGTGATCGCCGCCATGCAGCCGGCAGGGCCGGCACCCACCACGAGTACGCGCTTCGAAACCTCCGCGGGCTCCACCGTGCGCGGAACAAAATCCTCGTTGGCAAAGCGCGGGTTCACGCTGCAGCCCACGTTCCAGCGGTCCGTCGAAATGTGGTAGCACTGCAGACAGCGCAGGCACGGCACGATATCCTCGGCACGGTCGTCGCGTGCCTTGGCGGGCCACAGGGGGTCGGCGGCCAGGGCGCGCGCGAGCGCCACCATGTCGCAGGCGCCCTCGGCGATGGCGCGCTCCGCCTCCTCGGGCGTCTCGACGGAGCCCACGAGCGTCACGGGGACATCGACTGCCGCCTTGACGGCACGGGCGAGCTCCAGGTTGAGCAGATGCGGGTCGAGGTTAGTTGCCGAAGTGTGCACGTTGGCCTCGTGCTCGATATCGAGCCCGCAGGAGACCTGAATGCTTGTCACGTAGCGCTGGGCCTCGCGGCAAAACGCGATGACGTCGTCAAGCTCTATGCCGCCCGGCATCCACTCGTCAGCCGAGATGCGCATCTCCATGGCGAAGCGCGGCCCCACGGCCTCGCGGCAGGCGCTCAGCACCTGCAAGGGAAAGCGCATGCGATTTTCGATGGAGCCGCCGTACCCATCCGTGCGGTGGTTGAACAGCGGGCTTAAAAACTGCCCCATGAGCCAGCCGTGCCCAAAGTGCAAAAACACCATGTCAAAGCCCGCGCGGCGCGCATCAACGCACGCCTGCACCCAACATGCGGCCGTATGCTCCATCATGGCGGGCGTCATGGCGCGCACCTCGATGCCATCGGCGCGCACAAAGCCGTCTGGTCCCATGGCGTAGTCCACGGTGCGCGCATACTGACCCGCATGCGCAAGCTCGATACTTGCCGCCGCACCACCCGCGCGCGCCATGCGGGCGCGGGCCACCGTGGACTCGCGCTCGTACTTGGAGAATGCATACGGCTCATCGGCGCTCATCCACGACGAGCGCCCGGGCTCCACAATGGTGTGCCCGCAGATCACGACACCGGCGCCACCGCGGCAGCGATCCTCGTAATGCTCGCTCATGGGGTTTGCGACGATACGGTTCTGCACAAGCGTGTCGCCCAGCTTAATGGGAGAAAACAGATGTGGGTAGCTCATCTAGCAGCCCCCTTTCTCTTCAGAAACGACCATGACGGTACGCGTGCCCTCTGTCTTTGACGAGAGGACCTCCGAGCCCCAGGGGGACTCGATGGCCGTCTCGACGCCCTCGGGCACCTCGACGGCAACCGTGACCGCGCCGTCCGCGCGCTTCCACTCCACGCGTGCCGCGCCCTTGCAGGTCTTCCACGTACAGGCAAAACTGTCCGTGGCGTGCGAAAGGTAGGGCTTGACCGTGAGCTTGTCGCAGCCCTGCGCGTCGCGCGCAACTAAAAGGCCACCCAGACCCTCGTAGAACCACTGGTCGTAGCTCGAGAACATGGCATGGTCGCACGAGGCCAAAGGATCGTCGAACATCTCGATAAGCGCCCCGTTGCCGTCGGCGAGCATTCCGAGTAGGCTCGGGTTCTCCTCGCGCAGCAGCCAGCGCTCAAGAAGCTCGCTGTAGCCATACTCCGCAAGCAGCCTAAAGGCAAACGAGGTACCGAAGATGCCCGTGGTGAGCACGCCACCTTCGGCCTTGATCGCACGCACCAGTGCGCCCACCAGCTCCGACTGGTCGCCCAGGCCGAGCTCCGCGGCAAACGCCCAAGACGTCTGGGTCCCGTCGCCAAACGATCCGTTCTCGTGCTTAAAGCGATCGATGATCCGGGGCCGCAGCTCTGCGGCGGCCGCAGCAAAGCGCTCGACATCGCAGCCTAAGCGCTCCCCCGCCTCGCACACAAGGCCGAGCGCCCAAAGGATTGCGCACCAGCCCACAAACTCCTTGTCGGGGCTGCCGCTCGAGAAGCCCTGCGCAATCAGGCTGCCGTGGTCGCCCAGGCAGTGCGGAGCGAGCTCTGCCGCATCAAAGCCGAGCAGGTAGTCGCCAAAGCGCTCGATGCCCGCCCACTCCCGCTCGAGCAGGTCGCGTCGCCCGCAGACACGATCTGCAACAAGCGCCAGATACGGGTAGGCGATCTGCCATATAAGCGGCCCCTCGCCATAGGCGGGCCCGTTGGAGCCGATACCCATGAACGGCGCCGTCTCGGGAAGGCCGCCTCGCTCCGTCTGATCGCGTGCAAAATCCGCAAGCGTCTTGTCGATGAGGCCCGCGACGTTAAACGAGAACGTCTGGGACGCGGCGAGGGCCACCATATCGCCGCCGTAGCCAAAGCGCTCGCGCGCGCAGTCCTCAAACAGGCCGTGGTTGTTGTTGAGCTTGGTGCGGATCGCAGCCTCGTGCAGCCGCTCAAAGCGCTCGCAGCCCAGCTCAAGCTTACCCACCTGCGCAAGGTCCGTATGCACATAGGTCGCCACCGCCTCGACGATGTCGGCAGCAGACGCGCCCGTCACGCTCACGTATCGGAACGAATGCCAGCAGAAGCGGTTCTCAAACTCGTTGACGCCCTCGTGGCAGAGCACCGAGTCGTGCTGCTCGGCCGGCTCGGGAGCGTCGGGACCGCCGGGACACACGCCGCGCGGAGTCTCCATGCCGGCATAGCCCGCAACCGCCGTCCCTGTATAAGGGCCGCCATCGCGCCAGGTCTCGGAATAGAGAAGCTCGATGCGCGCACCCGCGTGAGCCGCCACGCGCATACGCAAAAATCCGGCGACGACCTCGCCAAAGTCGACAACCGTCGCCCCCTCGTGCTCAAAGATCCGCACGGGCGCAATGCTTCCCGCGCGCACGCACGGGGCGACCGGCGTGAGCTCGACCGAGCGAGTATCGTCATATACCGTCACAGGGCACGGGCCTGCCGCGGGAGCACCCCCGCGCAGGTCAAACACCTCGCCCAGATACACGTTATTGAACAGGAGGTCGCCCTCGCGCACACTCCACGAGGCATCGGTGGCAACGAGCACCTTGCCCTCGCCGTCGACGAGCCGTGCGGCCACGCGGGGCGTGCCGACCTCGGTCAGGCGCTCGCGCAGGTTGTACTTGCCAAACAGGCGTAAGGGCGAGGGGTTAAAAAATCCGTTGCCGAGCTCGATCTGGATCTCGTTTTCACCCTCATGCAAAAGGCCCGCCACGTCGACCTTGTGCGCATAGACCTTTTTGGTAAAGTTGGTCCACCATCCGAGAAGCTCGGAGCCATCCGCGCGCTTACCGTTGATGCGCACGCGCGCATAGCCCAGCACCGCCAGCTCGAGCTCGGCCCGTGCGGGCACGCTTTCAAGCTCAAACGACCCCATGACCACATGGTTTCGATATGTTTCGCCAAAAAAAGCCGACTCGGGCTCGTAGCAAAACGGCGCGCCTGCGATCCAGCGCGCCCCGTCCAATAACGTATGCTCCATCCTGACCTCTCAAGAGATAAACAGAATGGCGGCCCGCCACGTGGAACCGCCATTCTGGCTGGGGTGTAATCTGTACCGACGATTATTTGTCGGCGCGCTTCTTGCCCAGGTAGCTACCGTCGTCGTGATAGGTCGCCATGGTAAAGACAAAGGCAACGACCATGATCACGGCAAGGGTGCCCAGGTAGAACACGATATTGCTCGTGTCGGCGCCCGAGGGATCCATAAAGGTGGGGATACCGAAGAGACCGGCGCTGCCCATGCTGAAGGCGTGGACGTTAAGCGCACCCATAACCAGGCCGGCTGCTGCGCTGAAGACGATGTTCTGAATAAAGAGGAACTTGCTGGGGAGCTGGATACCGTAGAGCAGCGGCTCGCCTACGCCAAAGAACTGCGAGATGGTGGCCGGGATGGCAACGTTGCGGGTCTTGTCGCTCTTGGTGCGCAGGATCACGGCCAGGCCCTGGGAGACGCCCACGAAGCCGCCGATGGAACCGGCTGCCATGAGCGGGTCGTAACCGAGCATAGCGATGTTGTTGAGCATGATGGGGATGATGGCCCAGTGCAGACCGAACATAACGAGCGTGGAGAACGCACCACCCACGACGAGACCGACCACAGCGCCGCCCACGACGGGGATGTTGATGAGGGTCTCGGTGATGAGGGTGAGGACGCCCGAAATCATGGAGGCCACGGGGCCGATCACAAGGTAGGTCGCGGGAGCCATGATGGCAAAGCAGAGGAACGGCACGGCCATGGAGCGGATGAGCTGCGGGACGGCCTTGTTGAGCGCGCCCTCGAGCTTAGAGGCGGCCCACACGGCGATAAGGATGGGGATAACGCTCGAAGTGTAGCCGGCCGCCGGGAAGATGACGGGAATGCCGAAGAAGGTGTTGTAGTAGCTCATCTGGAAGGCGGTGCCCTCGAGGATGGTGCCTGCGACCTCGGCCGTGGAGCTCAGGTTGACCATGGCCGGATACACGAGCGCCGCGCCGAGCGCCATGCCCAGAAACTCGTTGCAGCCGAACTTCTTGGCCGCAGTGTAGCCCAAGATGATGGGCAGGAAGTAGAAGAAGCCGTCGGCAATGGAGTACCAGATCATGTAGGCACCGCTATCGGCGGTGAGCCAGCCCATGGCAATGCAGAGGGCGAGCAGGCCCTTGATCATACCTGCGGCAGCGAGGGGCATAAGCGTAGGCGCCATACAGCCCGACACCGTGTCCATCAGCATGTTAAAGACGTTGCGGCTCTTCTCGTCCTCGTCCTCGGCCGCATCGTCCTCAGCGACCGTGCCCACGCCCGGGACCTTGTACTCGCTCACGAGCTCCTCGTAGACATCGTCCACGGCAGCGCCGATAACGACCTGGTACTGGCCGCCGGCCTTCATGACCTGGATGACGCCGTCAAGGTTGCTGATCGTCTCGTCCTGGGCGATCTTCTCGTCTTTGAGCGTAAAACGCAGCCTCGTGATGCAGTGGCGCACGTTCTTGATATTTTCGATACCGCCGACCCCTTTGAGGATCTCGCCGGCGAGTTCATGGTACTGACCCATGTGCTTACCCTTTCCGTGGATAAACGTACATTTGAGGACCGAGGACGTGAGCTTGGCGCTCTCCACGCCCGCTAGGGCGCAGATCTCGCTGAGCTTCACGGCGCTTGCGTCTTTGACCCTGATCTGCGCGCCGCCGTCAAGCTCGATCACCGAGCTCACGTTCGTGTCGCCGCCGACCAGGGCTTTGATGGTCTCGAGAACATCCATCGCAAACCGCCTCTCCTTAGGTCCCAATCCATAGGGCCGCTGCCGTGCACTGCATCGACCTCAAGAATAGCTGCACAAAAAAGACCGAGCCAGAGGACTCCTAGAGCCTCTGACCCGGTCATGCTTCCAAATGGAATAACAATCCCACTGACACCTTGTCTCCGGCGCAGCTTTTCTTTCTGGCTACACTATAGCCATTGCGATGAAACGTTTCAAATGACGTACCGGCAAACGGTGGCTTTTACGCGGCAAACGGTTGAAACCCGTCGTTCCCCTTCAAAAAAAATGGCCATTTCTGTTGATAAGAGGCCATTTTGGGCCTACTTAACGACAAAAATGGCCATTTTTGTTGGCTGGGCAGCTAAGGCTGCTGTGCGCAAGTGGACCTCCCGCATCAAAACAGGCGGGAGGTCCACCCAGCTGTGGCTATTAATCTAGCGGCAGACGATCTCGACGGGCACATTCAAAATCTTGGCGACCTTAAGAATCGTGTCGGTCTGGCTGCCCAGGCAGGCGGCCATGTGGTGAGTCGGGCCCGTCTCGTTCCAGCGATCCATGAACTCACGGGCGCCGATCGAGAACTTCATACGCATGTTGGTGTCACCGAAGGTAAAGATCGGGCCGTCGACGTTCTCGCCCTCGGCAACCACAAACTTGAAGTTGCCGTCGCCGTCCTGCGTGATGCCCAGGAAGGTGATGGTGCCGTGGCCGGGATAGAACTGGGTGAGGTAGCCGCCGCCGGTCTTGCCGTGGAACACGGGGACGACCTTGAGCGTCGGCTTCTTGGCGGTCGAGATGTCGGCATCGCCAGAGCCGGAGTGGCCGATGATGACGATGTCCTCGGGGAAGTCGATGGAGTACATCTCGGAAAGCTGGCCGGTGCCAGAGATGGTCTTAAGGATGCTCATGGCGATGGCGACCTTCATATCGCCCTCGACCGCGCAGCTCGTGCCCTGCTTGATGAGCATGGAGAACGCCGGAATGAGCATGGAGTCGAGCACGCCGGCCTGACCCTTGGCATAGCCATCGTAGTGGCTGGCGACCAGACCGATCTCCTCGTCCTTGACCCACTGCTCAAAGGCAACGACGTACTTGGCCATCTCCTGGATGGGCTCGTCGCTCACCTTGGCGCCGCCCTCGACGTCGAAGGTGTCGAGAATCTCGGCAGCCTTGGCGTCCACGGCGGCCTGGTCATCGATGTTGTCGGCGATGGCCCACATCTTCTCCCAGTCAAACTGCTTGGTGTAGAGACCCAGACGGTTGTAGAGGTTGGTTTCGTCGATGTAGAGGTCCATCATGCCCGGGTACGGACGGCCGATCTGGGCGATGTTGGTGCGACGCAGGCGACGACGCACCTGGGCGGCGCGGCACCACTGCTCGAGCTGCTCGGCCACAGCCGGGTCGCCGCCCTCGACAACGCCGGTCACAACAGCATGACGCTTGCCGGCACGGTTAAGGTCGGCCACGACCTCGCCGGGGGCGCCGCAGGCGTACAGGTCGCCCAGCCACGTGGGGATGTCGGTGTTAGCGTAGTCGGGCTGGGCCTTCTTCTGCACATTGACCACGACGACGGGCACATCCAGGTCGCGCACGACCGGCAACACGTTGTAGCTCGTGGCATAGGTGAGCATCTGCAGGATGACCAGGTCGACGTCCTCGGCGCGGAACTTGTCGCCAGCGACCTGGGCCTGCTCCTTGGTGGTCACCATGCCGCCGTCAACAAGCTCGACTGTCGTGGGCAGCGTGGCCTTAAAGTCCTCGTACTGCTGCTCGAAGTTGGGAACGAGCTGCGGAAACTGCGGAAGATAGGCACCGAGGGTGATAGAAAAGACGCCAACCTTGGCCTTGGTGTTAACGAGCATCTATATCCACCTTTCTTGCGCTAGTCAACAAATGCTTCGTTGATCTTGATACCAAAGTCGCGGCAGGTGTTCTTGAGGCCCTCGTCGCAAATCTTGTTGAGGAAGTCATCCGAACCACCGTTGGCAGCACGTGCGGCCAGGTAAATCTCGGCGGCCTTCTCGACGGTGTGCGCCAGGCCAAAGGTCGTATCGAAGTCAGGGCCGGCGGCAAACAGACCGTGGTGGGCCCAGACGATGGTGTCGTAGGTCTTCATGAGCTCGGAGCTCGCCTCGGCGATGGCCGGGCCACCCGGGACCATCCAGGGCACCACGCCCACGCCGGTCGGGAAGACGACGACGCACTCGGTCATCATCTGCCACAGGATGCGGGTGAAGGCACGGTCCTCCAGCGGCACCACAAAGGACATCTCGATGATGCCGGGGGTGTGGGCATGGTAAATCACGCGGTCGGCGCCATCGGTACGGGCGGCGGCGACACAGTGGTTCATGTAGTGGCTCTCGAACTCGCTGGTCGGACGGGCGCCGTTGGCAAGGCCCCACACAATGCGGAAGGCGTCACCGGTCTCGTTGATCTCGACGATGCCGATGTTGGCATGCGGACTCTCGAGAACATTGCGCATGTACTTACCCGAGCCGGTGCTCACAAAGTACTGGCCAGCAAGATTCTCACCGCGCACGCCCATCTTGACCCACTCGCGAGGCTCCTCAAAGAACGGCTTGGCCTCGGCGACCTCCTTGTCGGTCATACGGTAAGTGAGGTTGCCGCCGTTGCGCTCATGCCAGCCCTGCTTAAAGCCGTCATCGCACAAGCGGCAGAAGCCCTTGATAAACGCCAGATCTTCCATTGCCATTGTTTGTCTCCTCTCCGGGACCCGCAGGTCCAATTGAAAAACGTAGCAAGCCGATTGACGTCGGCGCGGAGTATGGTTTCGTGTAGGGCCTCCGCGCCGTATGTCATCGGAGAGAGCCGCTCGCGCCCGGCAGGAGTCGTTTGCCGCACGCGGGGCTGGGGGTAGTTGAAAGGTGAGTCGGGGCAGGCCCTGCCCTCGTTTAGGCCTGGGTGCCCTTGGGGTCGATGCGCTTGACATTGAAGGAGCGGGCAACGCAGGCACGGGCATCGGCCAGGTCGGCAAAATCGCCGCCGGCGATCATCTGAACGATAAAGTTGCCGATGCAGGTACCTTCGATGGGGCCGGCGAACACGGGGAGCCCGCAGGTATCGGCCGTCATCTGGTTGAGGTAGTAATCCTGGCAGCCGCCGCCCACGATGTTGATGCTCGTGTAGTCGTGGCCCGAAAGCTCACGCAAGCCCTCGATGGCCTTGGCATACGAGCGCGAAAGGCTGCAGTAGTTGGTACGCATGATCTCGCCCACGGTGTGCGGGATCGGCTCGCCGCCCTCGGCACAGGCCTGCTTAATCTCCTGGATCATGGAGTCGGGGGCCAGGAAACGGTCGTCGTCGACATCGACATACGCCTCGAAGGGCTCAGCCTCGCGGCAGAGCGTACGGAGCTCGTCAAAGCCAACCTTATGATCCATGAGAGCCTTGTGCGAGGTCTTGCCCTCGACATAGTCTACGCCGTTGATCTCGCGACGGACGGACTGGTTCATCCACAAGCCCATGATGTTCTTGAGGAAGCGATAGCGCTTGAGGTAGCCGCCCTCATTGGTAAAGTTCTGCTTGCGGGCGAACTCGCTGGTGATAGCGTGCTGGTTCTCAACGCCCAGCAGGCTCCACGTTCCGCTCGAGATGTAGACGGCGTTGTCATCCTTGGCGGGAACGGCCAGGAAGGCAGAGCCAGTGTCGTGCGTGGCAGGCAGCACCACGGTCGCGGAGTAACCGATCTTCTCGGAGATGTCGGCCGTGAGCTCGCCGAGCACGGCGCCGGGCATGGTCGGCTCCAGGAAGATGCTCTGGGGAATACCAAAGCGCGAAAGGATCTCGGTGTCCCACGTGCACTTCTCGGCGTCGAGCATGCCGGTAGTGCTCGCGTTGGTGTACTCGTTGGCCTTGATGCCGGTCAGACGCCAGTTGAGATAGTCGGGGATCATCAAGAAGGTACGAGCTGCCTCGAGCTGCTCGGGATGCTCGTTCTTGAGGGCGAGCAGCTGATAGAGCGTGTTGAAAGGCTGACGCTGAATGCCGGTGCGGGCATAGACCTCGGCCGGATCCATAATTTGGTCGGCAACTTCGTAGATGCCGTCAGTGCGGGCATCGCGGTAGGCGACCGTATCACCGACGATCTTGTTGTGCTCATCGAGCAGCACGAAATCAACACCCCAGGTATCGATTCCGATGGTGGCCGGAGCCTGTCCGGTCTGATCCTTGACGGCGCGCAGGCCTGCGACAACATGGTCGAACAGAGCCTCAACGTCCCAGCAGTCGTGGCCGTCTACGCGCTTTTGCTCGTTATCGAAGCGGTAGACCTCCTGGTAGGACATCTTGCCGTCCTCGATCCAGCCGGCAAGAACGCGACCGCTCGAGGCACCGATATCGACCGCTGCGTACTGCTTGGACTCGATGCGACTCTCCATGTGCTCTCCCCTTATTGAAGCGCTTCATTTACAGTTTTCATTATTATTTGAACCGTTTCAATTTCAATATGAGTCAACTTTAGTCCGGCGAGCGGTTGTTATCAATCGGTAAGCGGTAGTTTTTGGGTTAAAAACTCTTCTAAACAAAAGGATGCGGCCACCCACACTTAGCGGTTGGCCGCATCCTTAAAATGCTATTGAAATGATTCACATGCGAACGCTAACACACGGCCTTGACCGCCGCCGTCAGATCGAACAGCGTATCGAGCACAGCCTCGCAGCCATCCACCACGTCCTGCGGCAGCGGCACGATGTCGGGAACGGCAAAGACGTGGCAGCCGGCCGTGATACCCGAGACGCAGCCGTTGCGCGAATCCTCGACCACGGCGCACTCCTCGGGAGCAAAGCCCGCGCGCTCGCAGGCGAGCAGGTACATCTCGGGGTCGGGCTTGCCGTGCGCGACGTCCTCGCCGCAGGTCACCGTCTCAAACTTGTCAAAGAGGCCGACCGTCTTAAGGTTGCGCTCGACGGTAACGTGGCGCGACGACGTCGCGAGGCCCACGTGATAGCCCGCAGCCAGCAGCTCGCCTAGGCACTCGGCAGCGCCAGCCTTAAGCTCCAGATCGGTCTTGACCATCTCGTCGCGAATCTCCTTATGGCGACGATAGATTGCCTCAGCGGTTTCGCTGCTGTCGTAATGCTCCTCAAGGATGCGCATGACATCGGGCAGCGTACGACCGATAAACTGATGGATCAGCGCATCATCAATCGCGAATCCCAGCTCGGCCGCGCCCGCCTTCCACGCCTTGATACCCAAACGCTCGGTGTCGACCAGCGTTCCGTCCATGTCAAAAATAACGGCCTTGATCATATCGGTCCCCCATCTCTTCGCGCTGCTGTACTCCCGCAACTTTACCGCACCTGTAAACTTGTATATAACGTATATAGCATATTGCACTTTCGTTACATAGATAGAAGTCTTATGACAAGCGACTCGGTAGGATTATAGTTTTCGACCGAGTACTCAACGGCAAGGATCGACTTATGCTTTCAGACACCACCGCACCCGCAGAGGGGCTTCAGGACAAACTCGCAGCGCTCGAGCAGCTGCTTTTAGCATACGGACGCGTCGCCATCGGCTTTTCCGGTGGCGTCGACAGCAGCTTTTTGGCCGCGGTCTGCGCCCGCATCATGCCCGCCAGCACGCTTCTTGTTCACCTCACCACGCCGCTCATCGGCACGCCCGAGCAGGCTTCGTTTGAGCGGGCGGTTGACGGGCAGGCCGATGAGGGGCCGCATTTTAAGCTCCCCGTGCTCAACCTCTCGGTCGATCAGCTGCAGCTCCCCCAGGTAGCCTGCAACGACGCCAACCGCTGCTACCACTGCAAGCGCGCCGGCTTTACCGCCATCGTCAACCACGCCAAGTCGCTGGGCTTTCCCACCGTCATCGACGGCAGCAACGCAAGCGACCGCGGCGACTACCGCCCCGGCATGCGCGCCGCCCAGGAGCTCGGCGTGCGCTCGCCGCTTATGGAGGTCGGCTTTACCAAGGACGAGGAGCGCGAGCTGCTACGCGCCTGGGGCTATCCCGTCTGGAACCTGCCGGCAGGAGCCTGCCTGGCCACGCGAGTCCCCACGGGCGAGGAGCTCACGCGCGAGAAGGTCGATGTAATCCGCACCTGTGAGGACTACCTGCACGACCTTGGCCTGGACCAGGTCCGCGCACGCCTCGTCGGCGGCTGCATGCATATCGAGGCCGAGCCGGCAGACGTCGCCAAGATCGCCGCCCTCAGCGGTGCCGCCGTCGACGCCGAAGGCAAGACCCCGCTGCCCGCCGCCATCGAGTCCACGCTGCGCGAGCTGGGCTGCGGCCATATCTCCCCCGAGGTCACCCCCTACATCCACGGCAACATGAACCTTTAAGTTACGCCGTTTAACCTACAAAAAAGGGACAGGTTTATTTTGGCAGGTTTTATCTGGGGAAACGCAGACAGGGCCGCGACGCCTATAGCGTCGCGGCCCTTTTCCTTGGAGAAGGATCGATTAATGGAACGGAGAGCCCGTTCTAGCCCTCGAGCCCGGCGTTGATGAGCTCGGCAATCTCGACAGGATCGGTGCTTTCGCGCACCCTGTCACGGAAGCCAGCATCCATCAGCATCACGGCAGCCTTGGAGAGCAGACGCAGGTGCGTGGTTCCCGCTTCGCCGGCGGGCACGTACAGCGCGAGCGCCACATCGACGGGCACGCCATCAAAGCTCGGCCACTCAACAGGCTCGGACAGCTTGAGCACGGCCACGCCCGGCGTATGGATCGCATCGCTCTTGGCATGCGGAACGGCAAAACCGGCGACGAGGCCAGTCTCGGCCTCGTTTTCGCGAGCAATAAAAGCCGCCTCTACAGCAGACGCGTCATCGGCAAAACCAAGCTCAACAGCCTGCTCGGACAGATAATGCAGCGCGTCCTCGCGCGAGGCGGCGGCGTAGCCAATCGTCACTTGGTTGGCAGATACAAACCCCATGGAAAGCCTTCCTTACAACACGGACCTGACCGCAGCTTCGATGCCGTCGGCGTCCAAACCGTACTTGTGCAGCAAATCGACCGCAGGGCCGGACTCGCCGTACACATCGCGCACGCCGACGCGACGCATCGGCACTGGATGCTGCTCCGCGAGCACCGAGGCAACGGCCTCGCCAAGACCACCGATAATCGAATGCTCCTCGGCGGTGACCACGCGACCGGTCTTCTTGGCGCTGGCAACCACCAAACGCTCATCGAGCGGTTTGATCGTATGCATGTTGATGACCTCAGCATCGATGCCGTCGGCAGCGAGCGCCTCGGCGGCAGCGAGCGCCTCAGCGACCATGAGACCGCACGCGACGATCGTGACATCAGAGCCCTCCCGTACAACAACACCGCGGCCGATCTTGAACTCGTAGTCCTCGTGATCGTTGATGACCGGTGTTGCCAGGCGGCCGAAGCGCATGTAGACCGGCCCCTCAAACTCATAGGCGGCGCGCACACAGGCGCGGGCCTCGACATCGTCGGCGGGAACGACCACCGTCATACCCGGAATCGTACGCATGAGTGCGATATCCTCGCAGCACTGGTGCGTGGCGCCGTCCTCGCCCACCGAAATGCCGGCATGGGTGGCGCCAATCTTGACGTTGAGGTGCGGGTAGCCAATGGAATTGCGGACCTGCTCGTAGGCGCGACCGGCGGCAAACATCGCAAAGGTGCTCGCAAAAGCAACGCGGCCCGTGGTCGCGATGCCGGCGGCAAGACCCATCAGGTTGCTCTCGGCGATGCCGGCATCGTAAAAGCGCTCAGGATGGGCAGCCTTAAACTTACCCGTCTGCGTAGCGGCAGCCAGGTCGGCATCGAGCACTACAAAGTCATCGTGCTCATTGCCCAGCTCGACGAGCGCCTCGCCGTAGCTTACGCGCGTGGCGACTTTTTTGACCTCTGCCATTAGAGCTCCTCTCCTGCTGCCGCGAGCTCGGCCATGGCCTGCTCAAACTGCTCGTCATTGGGCGCCTTGCCATGCCAGCCAACCTGGTTCTCCATAAAGGAGACGCCTTTGCCCTTCACCGTCTCGGCGATGATAGCGACGGGCGCGCCGGTCACCTCGCGAGCTTCGGCGAAAGCCGCCTCAATCTGCGCCATGTCGTTGCCATCGGCTAGCTCTATCACATGCCACTTAAAGGCGCGGAACTTGTCGGCAAGCGGCATGGCCGAGTTGACTTCATCGATCGTGCCGTCAATCTGCAAGCCGTTGTGGTCGACGACGGCAACAAGATTGTCGAGCGCATGGTTGCCGGCAAACATAGCCGCCTCCCACACCTGGCCTTCCTCGCACTCACCGTCGCCCAGCAACGTGTAGACACGGTAGCTGTCGCCCCAGTGCTTAGCGGCAAGCGCCATTCCAACTGCAGCAGAGATGCCCTGACCGAGCGAGCCGGTGGACATATCGATGCCTGGGGTATCGTTCATGTTGGGATGGCCCTGCAGTCGGCTGCCAATATGGCGGAGCGTCTCGAGCTCTTCGACGGGAAAATAGCCGCGATTTGCCAACACCGAATACAGGCCCGGCGCCGCGTGACCCTTGGAGAGCACAAAGCGGTCGCGATCGGCCTTGTGAGGGTCGGCAGGATCGATATTCATTTCCTCAAAGTACAGATACGTCATGATGTCGGCTGCACCGAGCGATCCACCCGGATGTCCCGACTTGGCCGCGTGAACCGCAGTCACGACACCCTTCCTGACCTCATTGGCGACCTTCGCCAGCTCCTGGTTGGTCATACGAATTCCTCTCTTGAGAACAACCCCGGCACCGGATGGCGCGATGCCGAGGGCAACCCGGTCGTTAAGCCTGAGCGACGACCTTCTGCCAGTCAGCCTCAAAAGAGGCGAGGCCCTGGTCGGTCAGCGGGTGATGCAGGCACTTCTTGAGAGCGGCCATGGGCACGGTCGCGATGTCGGCACCAAGAAGAGCCGCCTGGGTCACGTGGTTGGGCGTGCGGACCGAAGCGGTGATGATCTCGACGGTGTCGTCGACGTTCTTGCCGGTCCAGTCATAGTTCTTGATGCATGTCACGACATTGTCGAGCTGCGAGATGCCGTCCTCGGCGATGTCGTCAAAGCGGCCGACAAACGGGCTGATGTAGCGGGCACCGGCGTTGGCGGCCATGAGGGCCTGCGTCGGCGAGAAAACAAGCGTCATGTTGACGCGCACGCCCGCATCGGCCAGGGCGCGGCAGGCGGCGAGGCCGGCCTCGCACACGGGAAGCTTGACCACGATGTTGGGAGCCAGGGCGGCAAGACGCTTGCCCTCCTCGATCATGCCCTCGGCAGTGGTCGCGGTGGACTCAGCAGACACGGGCAGGCCCTCGCAGAGCTCGGCAATCTTGAGCATATGGGGCTCAAAGTCGGCGAGCTTGCCGCCGGTCTTGGCGTACAGGGACGGGTTGGTGGTGACGCCGGCAAGGCAGCCCCAGCTCTTGGCCTCGGCGATCTCGTCAAGGTTGGCGGTATCGATAAAGAACTTCATGGTGCAAACTCCTTCTAAGGAATCCAAAACTCAAAAAATAGGACAAAGGGGATGTCCTTTTGTCCTATGTGCCGGGCCTGCAGCTGGGACATGCCCCAGGCCCGGCGTCGTGTAGGAAAAGCTACTTAGAGAGCCTTCTCGATGCGGCTCGTGACGCCCTTGAGGTTAAGACCGACGACGTACTGCTTGATCGGGCGCTTGATGTGCTCGATCACAAAGCGCTTGCCGTCAATGTCCTGGGCAGCGAGGTTGCGATAGAGCTTCTCGACCTGCTCCTTGACCTCGGGATCGTTGAACGCGTAGTGGCCGGAGACATCCAGAATCTTCAGGCTGAGCTCGTCGTCGGCCAGAA
The DNA here is from genome assembly GCF_003471905.1 of Collinsella sp. AM16-21. Classification (NCBI taxonomy): domain Bacteria; kingdom Bacillati; phylum Actinomycetota; class Coriobacteriia; order Coriobacteriales; family Coriobacteriaceae; genus Collinsella; species Collinsella sp. AM16-21. Next base: position 20,960 of record NZ_QRKJ01000005.1, on the reverse strand, counting down.
TGTCGTCAACCTGCAGGTTGACATCGTCGCCGGTCATCCACTTGCGCCAGCGCTCGGTCTTGATGGCCTTGACCAGCAGCGTGTGATACAGATTGGAGGGATCGTCGCACAGGCCGTTGTCGACCAGAATCTGCTCGGTAGCGCAGAGCTTGAGGTAAGCGCGGGTCTCCTCGGTGCCGTACTGAGGGGCGACATTGGAAGCGGTCACGTGTGCCGGGATGTGCTCGAGCAGCGTCGCGTCGTCCAGGTAGTCGGCGTTGTGCTCCTTCAGGCCCACGCCGTAGCGCTTGGCCATGTCGGCGAGCTCGCGGGCATTCTTAAAGTTGTAATGACCGACCTGCTCGGTCCAACGGGTGAGCGTACCGGTCTGGCCGACGATAAAGGTGGGCATGGGGCAGCCGCGCTTCTCGAGCTCGGGCTGCAGCTGAGAAATGAACTCCTCGTACTTGTCGGTGGAGGTCAGGCCGCCATTGGTCTCCTCGGTACCGACCTCATAGGCAACCTCGGGCAGGTTATGCTCGCGACGGTACTGCTCAAGATAGTCGATAAGATCGATCGTGCGGCGAAGCACCACGTCGAGCGGAATAACCTTGCCGATCTGATAGGGGTCCTTGGTGGGGTCGACCATCAGCAGGTCAAAGCCTGCCTCCATGTCGGCGACAAAGGACTTGCGGGCGAGCTCCATGGCCTCGTCCTCGGGCAGGTGGGCGTTACGCTCCTCGTCGCGCTGCCACGGACCGCCGTGATCGCGGCACAGGTAGTACGGACCGGTATAACCCACCTCGTCGGCAACCTTCTTAATGTCGGCGGCAAAGCGCGTCTGGTCCCAACCGTTGACGTAGCCGGCGCCCATCTCGTCCATATCGACCTGGTTGCGGCTAGCGATAAACATGGGCGGGAAATCCTCGTCCTTGGCAAGCTCGAACACGGCCTGAATCAGGTTGGGGCTCATGGGACCAATGCCGACCATGGTTGCGTGATCGCCGCTGTCCTGCAGCTTGAGCATGCCCTGAACGGCCTGGCGGATGGTGAGGTTGGACATTTTGTTCTCCTTCTCCAGAGGATTTTTGACAAAAGTTCCCTGGGACCCAGATGTGGGCCCTATCAGTGCGGATGGATTTTGTTGTGTAGGGGCGGTTGTGCGGAGTCAAATCCATCCCTCCGCACAACCGGAGTCCTTAAAGGTTTACTTGGCCTGCTTATCGAGCGTGGGCTTCATGGCAATCAGGATTGCAGCGGCGACCAAGGAGCCAATCACGATGTCCAGGCAGAACAGCGCGACGTTGTTGGTGGCCAGGGCGACAATAAAGCCACCATGCGGAACATAGCAGTCGATGCCCTGGAAGGCGGCAAGCGCCGCGCCCACGGCAGAGCCGATGCAAATGCCGGGCAGGGTGTGGCCAAGATCCTTGACCGCGAAGGGAATAGCGCCCTCGGTAATACCGATGCAGCCCATGAACAGCGCAGAGATGCCCATCTGACGGTCAGCGTCATCGAACTTGTTCTTGGCGATGAGCGCAGCGAGGCCGCAAGCAATCGGGGGAATGGCGACGGCGACGCGGAACATACCGTTGGGGCCGTAGATGCCGGAGGCCATGATGGCCATGGTAAAGGTTGAAGCGGTCTTGTTGATGGGGCCACCCATATCGAAAGCGGTCATAACGCCAATGACCAAGCCCAGGACGACGGCGGAGCCGCCCTGCAGGCTGCCGAGCACGCTGGTGAGCCAATCCATCACAAAGCCAAGCGGCGTGGCCAAGATGTAGATGTAAGCCATGCCCAGGACGAGCGAGGTCAGAATCGGGATGATCAGAATGGGCATGATGGTCTGGATGGTGTTGTTGACCTTCCAGGTCTTCATCCAGCGGACAAAGTAACCGCAGATGACAGCCATGATCATGGCGCCCAAGAAGCCGGTCGAAACGCTGTTGCCGCTCGGGGTGACGACGGCGTTGTTAACCAAGTAGCCCAGGACGAAGCCGGGGGCAAGTGCGGGCTTACCGGCCATCGAGTAGGCGATGTATGCCGCAAGCACCGGAATCATCATAGAGATGCCGGCCATGCCGATAGTGTTAAGACTCACCATCAACGGGTTGGTGACCTCCATACCGCTAGCACCGGCAGTACCGGATGCCAACGAGAAGGCGAGGAACACGCCACCGATAACGACGATGGGGATAAAATAGGAAACACCGGTATTGAATGCATTGAGCAGCGTCTTGCCAGGATCGGCAAAGATGGACTGCTTGGACGCCGGTGTCGGGGCCTGCGGGGCAGCGGAGACGGCCTTCTTCTCTGCCTTGGCCTCGGCCTTGGACGCGTCAACGGCACCGCCCGTCGCCTTGATGATCTCGACAGCCTGGTCGATAATCTTTACCGGATCGGCGATTACATCCGAGGTGCCGACCTTGAGGAACTTGCCCTCGGCCATCTTTTGCTCAAAACGGTCCTCGTTCTCGACACCCACGTCGACGGACTCGAGCACCAGGTCGGCGGAATCAACGTCTTCCTGCGTGAGCTCATTCTCGATACCCAGACCACCCTGAGCCTCGACTTTGCACTCGATGCCACGAGCGGCGCATTCATCCTGAATCGCCTTCTGGGCCATATACGTGTGGGCGATACCCACGGTACAGGCGGCAACGCCTACGATCTTCATTGCTTCCCTCTTTTCATAGAGTTGCGTGCGCAAGACACCGTTTGCGGAGGCCTCCGGAGCATCCCCTGCCGTTTGGACTTGCTGTCTTTTCGACAAGACCAATATAGGTGCTCGTTTTTCTTAATGCCAGTTTATTTCGGTAAACGCGCAGGTCAGAGCGTTGGTTACGCTATTTAGTTATGCGTTTAACTAAAAATGAATCCTGCGATTTTACCCTCGATTTCAAAAGTCAAGAAGTATTTGATTTTCTCGGTAGACGGCAGATGCGCATGCCGGTCACAAATTTCGACCCCACCCATATACCGCATTTGTTGCATACTCATATGAAAGGAAAAAGTCGCTCACCAAAGCGCATCCCTCACCAAGACTCAAAGTCATCATGTTGGAAAATGCTCATCTGTCGGAAGGAGTCGCTGTGGCAAAACAGCGCGTTACGATCGCAGACGTCGCTCGAGAGGCGGGAACCTCGACGGCAAGCGTCTCGTATTACCTCAACGACAAACGAGAAAAGCTTAGCGAGAAGACGCAGGTAAAGATTGCGCGCGTCATCAAGGAACTCGGATACGTTCCCAACGCCCAAGCGCAAACGCTCACCGGCAAGCAAACCCACGTCATCGCCATCATCATCTTGGATAACACCAACAAATGGGCGGGCCTCGTCCTCAACGGCATGGAGCAGGTCATGCTCCCCGCGGGCTACCAGACGGTCGTTTGCACGAGCAACTTTAACCCCGAGACCGAGCTCATGTATGTCGACAAAATGCTCTCACTGGGCGTCGATGGTTTTATCATCCAGCCCACGGCAAATTTCAAGGCAGTCCACGACCGCATCAAGCGCGCCGACAAGCCCGTCGTCTTTTTTGACGCGGCCATCTACAGCCCAGGCACCAGCTGGATCAAAACCAACCTCTACGACGGCGTGTACAATGCCACGCAGGCGCTTCTCGACGCCGGCTACGAAGACTTCTTTTCCATCGCCGCCAACATGACCGAAATGCGCACTCGCATGGAACGTTTTCAGGGATATGCCGAGGCATTGGCCGCGAATGGGCAGCTCTACAAAGCCATCCCCATCGATCACAACAAGCCGTCAATCAACGAGCTCACCGAATACTTTAAATACAAGTTCAACCCCGCCAAGCGCACGCTCATCTTCGTACAAAACCAATGGGCGCTTCCCCGTGTCTACAAGGCCCTCCAACCCATGGCCCATCTACTTCCGCAGCAAATAGGTCTTTTGGGACTCAACTGCGAAGACTGGACCAACCTCACCACGCCGACCGTCTCCACGATCATCGAGCCCGTCGACCAGGAAGGCAGGGAGGCGGCCGAGATGCTGCTCGCCTTGCTTGATGGCAGCAGCCAACCCGGCGAGCAGCGCATTCTCGAGTGCAAGCTCAACTGGCTCGACTCCACCTCGATCTAGCCATACGTCAAATATGAAGCAAATGAACCAGTAGCGTTTGTCCCAAATCTTAAGTATTTGTTCGACAGAACGGCCTCTGCCGGCTCCTGCTAGACTGGTAGATTCCCAACCGTCCATCCAGGAGCCTCAATGTCGCGCAAGTCCGCCTACAAGCAAGTACTTTCCATCGGCACCGCCGTGGTGCTGGGGTTTGCGCTGTTTACGGGATCGCTCGATGGGGCGCCCAAGTTGCTGTCGCCGCAAAGTGATGAGCAGGCGGCGGCTCTGGCCGAGAAGCAAAACGAGAGTCCCAGCCGCACCGACGACGAGGCGGACCTGGTTGCCCGGCTCGAATCGGGAACAGCGAGCTCCGAGGACTCTCAAAATAGCCAAGACTCTGGCGATGGCCCCGATTCCGCCGCAAGCGACACCGACGACGCTTCCACAGACAGCGCCGCCGCCCCCATCGACGAGGTGGAAAACCCCGACCTCAACCGCGCCCGCGGTGTTTATCTCAGCAGCATTCCCGACTACGCCGGCAACCCCTACGTTGCCCTTCGCGCCGACAGCACGCACCCGCTCGGCACGCCGTCATTCACACTCGATGAATACGATCGTGCCACCGAAGAGGGCTGCTTTAAGAAATTCTCCAAGCTCGACAGCCTGGGCCGCACTCGCAAGGCGCTCGCCTGCGTGGGCCCCGAATCGCTCGGTCAGGGCAAGCGCGGCGATATCTCGCGTATCCATCCTGCCGGTTGGCACCAGCAGCGCTACGACTTTATTCCAGGCCAGAGCCTCTACAACCGCTGCCACCTCATCGCCTGGTCACTCTGCGGCGAAAACGCCAACCGCAAGAATCTCCTCACCGGCACGCGCTATCTCAACGAGACGGGCATGCTGCCGTTTGAAGAGCAGATCCTCGACTACGTCCGCGACACGGGCAACCACGTGCTCTATCGCGTCACGCCTATGTACAACGAGGAGGAGCTCGTCTGTCGTGGCATTCGTCTGGAAGCACAATCGATCGAGGACCACGGCAAAACCCTGTGCTTCCACGTGTACTGTTATAACCTGCAACCGCATGTGCAGATCGACTACGCCACCGGCCGCAATCAGGCATCCGGAGACTAGTGCCGACCGCGCCGCCCGTAACCCAAAAATGATCCGTTTTCCTCCGTTCCCAAGGGATCAAATAAGGCCGCCCCGGTTACCCAGGGCGGCCTTTTCGTCAGCACCTACATTGCAGACAAAGCCACACGTTACTTAGCTCGGCCCTCCTCATAGCGCTCGACCAGCTTGGCCTGAACGTCATAAGGCACCTGCTCATAGCCTGCAGGCTTCATGGTAAAGTCGCCCGTGCCGCGCGTGATAGAGCGCAGGCGCGTCGAGTAATCCGTTAGCTCGGCCAGCGGCGCCTGGGCAATGACCACGGTATCGCCGCGTTCGTCGGTCTCCATGCCCGTCACGCGACCGCGCGAGGCCGAGATGTCGCCCATCACGGCGCCGGCGTAGCTCTCGGGGATAGTCACCGTGATTTCCTCGATGGGCTCCAGCACCACCGGGTCGGCATCGGCGCACGCCTTGCGCAGGCCGATGCGGGCCGCCGCGCGGAACGCCATCTCGTTGGAGTCGACGCTGTGATACGAGCCATCGTACACAGCAACGCGAATGCCCGTGAGCGGGTAGCCGGCAATGATGCCGTCCTTCATAGTCTCCTGAACGCCCTTGTCCACGGCGGGGATGAGCGAGCGCGGGATGCGGCCGCCCACGACCTCGTCAACAAACTCATAGCCGTCGCTCGTGCCGTCGGGCCCAATGAGCGGCTCCACGCGCAGCCAGCAGTCGCCGTACTGACCGGCGCCGCCGGTCTGCTTCTTGTGGCGACCCTGGGCGCTTGCCGTGCGGCGGATGGTTTCGCGATACGGAATACGGATCGGCACGCTCTTTGCCACAACCTTGGTACGGTCCTCCAAACGGTTGAGCAGCACCGAAACCTGCGCCTCGCCCACCGCCGAGATGATGGTCTGCCCGGTCTCCTCGTCGCGGTCGATACTCATGGTCGGATCGGCCTTGCAGGCCTTCTCGATAAACGTGTAGAGCTTCTCTTCGTCGCCGCGATTCTCGGCCTCAATGGCGATGCGGTACTGCGAGTTGGGGAACTTAAACGCCGCAGCCTCGACCTTACCGGTAATCGAGAGCGTATCGCCCGTCTCGGCAGCCAGCTTGGGCGCCACGATGATATCGCCGGCATACGCGTGTCCGACCTCGGTCATGTCGCGACCGCACATCACATACAGGTGAGCCAGACGCTCGCCCTTGCGCGTGCGCGCATTGATCAGCTCAAGGCCCGGCTCAAGCGTGCCCGTCAGCACCTTGATAAAGCTGATGCGACCCTGTTGCGGATCGGCCAGGGTCTTAAACACAAATGCCACCGGACGGTCATCGTCACTCGAGATCTTGAGCGAGTCGCCGTCGATGAGCGGCATCTCGCCGTAGTCGGTCGGCGCCGGGAAGTACGTGGCGATGTCGTCCATCAGCGAGTTGACGCCCTGCTCCTTAATGCAATCGCCCGCAAAGACCGGCACAAAGATGCGCTCGGCAATCGCCTTCGACAGCAGGCCCTCGAGCTCTTCCTGCGTCAGCGTCTCCTCGCCTTCCAGGTATTTCATCATCAGTTCGTCGTCGGCCTCGGCCACCAACTCGCACAGATGGTCATGGGCCTCCTCGGCCTGGGCACGATACTCCTCGGGGATCTCCGACTCAACGGCTTCAGCGCCGTTGCAATGGCGCGCCTTCATGCGCACCAGGTCGATAATGCCGTCAAAGTCCTCGCCCTCGCCCCAGGGAAGGGTCACGGCGCCCAGACGCGTACCAAAGCGCTCCTGCAGCAGGTCCATCGTGGTCGCAAAGCTGGCCTCGGAACGCGACAGACGGTTTACGAACACCGCGCGCGCCAGGCGCAGGTCCTCGGCGGCATACCAGAGCTTAACCGTCGTAGGCTGCGGGCCGGCCTCGGCGTCGACAACAAACAGAGCCGTCTCGCAGACGCTCATCGCGGCATAGGCGTCGCCGATAAAATCGGGATAGCACGGGGCATCGAGCACGTTGATGCGCGCGCCCTTCCAGTCGATCGGCGCAATGGTCGTCGAGATGGAAAATGCACGCTTGACCTCTTCGGGGTCATAGTCGAGCGTGGGCTTGGTGCCGTCGTGGCCGCCCAGGCGGGCGGTCTTGCCGGAAAGGTGGAGCATGGCCTCGGCGAGTGAAGTCTTGCCCACCCCGCCTTGGCCTACGAGCACCACGTTCCTTACGTTACCGGTCTTGGGAGCACCCATGATGACCTCCTTGCAGGGCCGCGCGCAATGCGCGACGCCAACGGGGAGGGTTCGCGGTCGGTGCCGTCCCAGGAGCAGCATGGTCGGCAGCCGAGCCGACTCACCCTCCAAATGTCCTATGCCACCACCCTACCCTCACGGGCGGCTGTCCATGCATACCTTTCGGCGCACGTATGAATACAGGCGGCGAGAGGAAGAGACAAGCTTGTGAGTCGATTATTGAACCCCGTCGACGCAAACAAAAAGCCGCCACAGACCGTAAGACCTGCGGCGGCTTCGCCTCAATTAATGGTTGAGTAAATACCTGAGCCTATCCCTCGATACGGCTCAAGAACTCACGGGTGCGCTGCTCGCGTGGATGGTCGATGACCTGCTCGGCAGAACCCTCTTCGACAATGCGGCCGCCGTCCATAAAGACCACGCGGTCGGCAACATCGCGCGCAAACTGCATTGCGTGGGTTACAATCACCATCGTCATATTCTGCGCGGCAAGGTCTTTAATGACACGCAGTACCTCGGCCGTCAGCTCGGGATCGAGCGCCGAAGTCGGCTCGTCAAAGAATAAGATTTCCGGGTCGAGTGCCAGGGCGCGGGCAATACTCACGCGCTGCTGCTGACCGCCCGAAAGCTCACACGGCACTTTGTTCTCGTTGCCCGTCAGCCCCATTTGCGCAATCAGCTCACGCGCGCGTGCCTCCGCCTGCTCGCGCGGGCGCTTGAGCACGCGGACCGGAGCGTCGGTGATGTTTTTCATCACGGTATAGTGCGGAAACAGATTGTAGTTCTGGAACACCAGGCCAAACCGCGAGCGCGCCTGCTTGGGCACATCGCCCTTCGCATAGACCGCGCCCGATCCCGCATCCGTCACAACCGCAAGATCGCCAAACGAAAGCGAGCCGCCGTCGAGCGTCTCGAGCAGCGTGGCGCAGCGCAGCAGCGTGGACTTGCCGCCACCCGAAGGCCCGATAATCGCCACGACCTCGCCACGCTTGACCTCGAGCGAGATATCCTTGAGCACCTCATTGCCGCCAAACGCCTTACGCGCGTTCGATATATTCATTACCGAATTAGTCATGGTAGTAATCCAATTTTTTCTCCGCGGCGCCCAACAGCATCTCGACCACGAAGTTGAAAACCCAGTAGATCAGCGCCGCAATCGCAAACGGCACCATGCTCACCTGCGAGGCAACCAGCGCCTTGGCCGTCGAGAACATCTCGCCCACGCCAATGGCAAATGCCAGCGATGTGTCCTTGACCAACGTGATGATCTCATTGCCCATCGCCGGCAAAATGCGCTTGGCGACTTGCGGCATCACAATGTACAAAAATGTCTGCAGACGCGAATAGCCCAGCACCTCGGCTGCCTCGTATTGACCGCGCGGAATGGACTGCAAGCCCGAGCGATAGATCTCGGCAAAGTAGCCGGCGTAGTTGATGATGAACGCCACAACGCACGCCGTCCACTTGGAATCGGGCGTGAGCGAAATGCCAAACACGTAGTACGGGGCAAAGTAGATGGCAAACATCTGCAGCATGAGCGGCGTGCCGCGCATCACCGAAATATAGATGCGCGCAATCCAGCGGAGCGGCGCGATTTTGCTCATGCGCATAAACGCCACGGGGATTCCCAGCGGAATCGACCCCAGCAGCGTCAGCACAAACAACTGCAAACTGACCAAGAATCCCTGGCCAAGCATCTGCATCATGACCTGAATAGACAACCTAAGCTCTCTTTCGCGACAACAGAACAGCAAACCCAATGCTAAAGCGGGTTTTCCAGGTGCTCGAGTTTGCCGTGAAAGAGGAGCGCCGCGTACTAAATGTACGCAAGCGACGGTTTGAACGGCAAAATCGAGTGCCTGGGAAAGCCGCTATTTCAGAACCCAGTTGTCGAAGGAAAGACCGTAATCTGCATACTTATCGCACAGGTCCTTGACCGTGCCGCCCTCGTAGAGCGCCTTGAGTGACTCGGTTACAGCATCGGCCGACTTGGTGTCGCCCTTCTTAAAGCCGACGGCGTAGTGCTCGCTGGACAGCGGCTTGTCGAGCTGCGTATAGGCATCGGGCTTGGCGGCCAGCTGATACTGAGCGATCGAGAGGTCACAGGCAACGGCATCGACCGCACCACTCTCGAGCTGCATAAACGCCGTGTTGTACTCACCGATGGTATCGAGCGTGGCAAACGTCGCGGCCAGATCCTTCTGGTCGCCCTCGAGCACATCCTGCGCAGCGGAATCAGTCTGGGTAATCACGGTCTTGCCGGCAAGATCCTCCCAGCTCTTGATACCCGCGTCCTTCTTGACCACGAGCACCTGCTCATTGAGCATGTACGGCTCGGAGAACGTGTAGTCGTCCTCGCGACCCTCCATGGTAAAGCCGTTCCAGATGCAGTTGATGGCGCCTGAGTTGAGCAGCGTGTCCTTGGCATCCCAATCGATGGCCTCGTAATCGACATCCCAGCCCTGCTTATCGGCAACGGCCTTGGCAAGGTCAAGGTCAAAGCCCGTGTACTCGCCGTCATCGCCCACAAAGCCGTACGGAGGGTAGGACTTGTCAAAGCCCACCACGAGCTTCTTGGACTCCGCGGCGCCCTTCACATCCTTGGCCGCGGCAGAACCAGCAGCGGAGCCCTTGCCAGCACCACCGCCGCAGCCGACAAGACCAAGGCCAAGCACCGTGGCGAGCGAGCCGGCTAGACCAACAAACTGACGACGAGACATATCGGTATTCATGGTATTCCCCCTCGATAGCACTTTAGTTAGGTAAAGTGAGTCATGTAACGTTCAGAATCATACACTTTAGTGGGATAGAGTACAAGGGAGTACCTGCCCGGCGCGGGCGGGGAGCGGCGCGGAATTAAGTTTCCTGCTCTACAGTCCTGCGCAAGACGGAAAGCACATTAAGTGCTTTCCTTTGCGTGCGGAACTCGCGATAAACTTAATTCCGCGCCGCTCCCCGCCCGCGCCGGGCAAACGTCGTTGGACTTATCGCTGACATGAAATGGCCGCTTGCATATCGTCCACTAGCTTGGCACGGTACAATGCTTGCAGCTTTTAATTCATGAATTAGTGGAGTTATTGATGGCAGAATCTCGTGCGGAGCGTAAGGCTCGTCGTGCTTTGATCGAGGCGGCTGAGGGGTCGGAGGAGAAAAAATCTTCTACGAAATCCAAGTCGTCTCAGGATGCGAAGGGTAAGTCGGCCAAGGGCAAGGCTAAGGCCAAGCGCCCCAGTTCTCGTCGGAGCGAGGATAAGGCATCTCAGACTCGCTCCAAGCGCTCGCATAAAGATCCGGTTTCGTCTGCGCGTAAGGTTGTGGACTCCAAGTCTCCCTGTTCGATCATGAAAGCTTGCGGTGGGTGCACGGCGCTCAATCGTCCTTATAAGAAGCAGTTGGCGGCCAAACAGGCTGCTATGGAGGAGCTGTTTGCTGAGCTCTGCGAGCGCGAGGGCATTAGCGTCGACCCCATTCGCGGTATGGGAGTCACCCTGGGAGACCCGGGCAAATATCCTGCGCCGCGTGGTTTTCGTCATAAGGCTGCCACTCCGTTTGCTCCCGGCAAAGGGGGCGCTGTCCGCTGCGGCTTTTTTGAACGTGGGACACACAGAATCGTTGCTGTTCCTGAATGCCCTGTCGAGGCGCCGGGCGCTCGTCAGATTCTCAACGGCATCGCTCGCGAGGCCGAACGTCTGCATATTCCCGCCTTTAACGAAGACAAGCATCTGGGGCTGCTTCGCTATGCCGTCGTTCGCTGCGGCTGGCGCACCGACCAGATTATGGTCACCCTCGTGACCGCTCAACGCGACCTGCCGCATGCGCAGGAGTTCTTTGAAGCCGTCGCGGCGCTTGATCCGCATATCGTCACCGTCGCTCAGAACATCAACGGTCGCCCCGGAAATGCCATCTTGAGCGAGGAGACCCGTATCGTCTATGGCGCCGAATGCATGCGCGACCAGCTGCTCGGTTGTGAATTCGACATCTCCCCTACCGCGTTCTATCAGACCAATCCGCAGCAAACCGAGCTGCTCTATCGACTTGCCATTGACGGCATGGACCTGCAGCAGGGTGACATTCTTATGGACGCTTACTGCGGCAGCGGAACCATCGGCCTGTGCGCCGCGAAGGATGTCCAGGACAAGGGCATCGGCATTATGCTGCTCGGCGTGGAGCGCAACCCGGCGGGCATTGCCGACGCACGTCGCAATGCCGAGCTCAACGGCCTCACCCGCAGCGCTTGGTTTATGGCCGACGACGCCGCCGATTACATCCTGGACGCCGCCGACAACAACGAGCGGATCGATGTCCTTTCCATCGACCCGCCGCGCGCCGGCTCTACCCCCGAGTTCCTCGAAGCCGCCTGCGCACTCAAGCCGCGCCGCATCACCTATATCAGCTGCAACCCCGTGACCCAAGAGCGCGACCTGCACCAGCTTCTCGACGGAGGCTATCGCCTGCTCAAGATCACGCCCGTCGACATGTTCCCCCATACCGACCACACCGAGACCGTCGCGGTCCTCGAGCGCCGCTAACCAACACCGGTAGATTTTTGGGACAAGAAGGGGGCGGCCCGTTTGAACCGCCCCCTTTCGTTGGGCATATGAGTCTCGTTACATCCCCTTGCGCAGGTCGCACACGCCGGCTGCCGCCATCTCGCGCAGCAGCGTCTCGCGGTCGCGCGTCACGATCAAATCCAGCGGGAAGTGAATCTCGTCAAGCATCTTGCGCGCGTGATCGAGTTTGCCAATGGCCATGCCAATGTGGGCATCGGTCGACACGCCAATACCCACGCCCAGCTCGGCGCAGCGCTCGGCGATCTTGCGGCATACGGCCCAATGCTCAGTGTCGACACCGTGTTCAAGACTATGGTTGTTGATCTCGATAATCTTGTGCTTGGCCTTGGCCGCCAGCAGCACCTCATCGATATCGAACGGCACGCCCGAGCGCCCCGTATGCCCCAGCATGAACACCTTGGGGTGATCCAGGGCATTGATGTACATCTCGGTTGTCTGGGCGAGCGTCGCGCCTTCGGCAAACTGCGGGTTATGCACGCTTGCCACCAAATAATCCAAATTACGCGTCACCAAATCGAACAGCGAATGCTGGTGACTGTACGAATCGCCGGCAATATCGAGCGAAACGGGAATGTCCTCGCCAAACAGGCCTCCATCCAGCGAAACGATATCGGCCTCGGCACCACGCAGCACCAGCACGCCGCTCCAAATGCGCGGCCAGATATCCTGGTTAATAAAGAATTGGAAACTGCGCAGGTCATTGGGACAAGGCGTAACCATCGAGCTTAAATGATCGGCGGAACCGAGCACCTGAAGGCCGCGCTCTGCCGCCCAATAGATGTTCTCCTCGATGGTTGAGTACGCATGCGCAGAGAACATCGTATGAGTATGAATATCACAAGAAAGAAGGTAGGGCATCGGGTCTCCTTGTCCAGTATGGCCGTCGCGTATATTCATTGTACGCATAGCTTTCGGCAGTCGTAAAACTGCTTCATCCCAATCACACAACGGCATAGACAACGGGGTCTGGCTTAAAACCAAACCCCGTTTCACGTAAAACATTGTAAGCAGAGCGCTTTACTTTCGACGATATTCGTCGGCCAGCTGCTTCCAGGCAGGCAGCGAGTTGACGATTGTCTCGTAGCTCACACAGTAGCCAAGGCGGAACCAGCCCGGCATGCCAAAACTATCCGAAGGCACCGCGAGCAGTTCGTACTTCTTCGCGCACTCGCAGAACGCATTCGCATCGGGCTCCAGCGCCTTCACCCACAAGTAGAATGCACCATCCGGCTCAACATAGGTGTAGCCGTACTCCGCTAGTGCATCGGTAAGCGCGGTGCGGTTGCGCGCATAGGCCTCGACATCGCTCGGTTCATCAATGCAGTCGATGATTACACGCTGGAAGAGGGCCGGTGTGCACACGAAGCCCAGCGTGCGGGCGGCACCGGCAACGGCCGGCATCAGGCGAGCAGCCTGCGGATTGGTATTGGGAACCAAAATCCAGCCCACGCGCTCGCCCGGCAGCGAAAGCGACTTGGAATACGAGTAGCACACCACGGTGTTCTCGTAGATCGAGGGCACCCAAGGCACCCCGGCACCGTACACGATCTCGCGGTACGGCTCATCAGAGATGAGCGTGATTGGGTTCTCGGAATCGCGCTTGGCGTTGACCTCGCGTAAAACATTGGCCAGTCGCGTCAGTGTATCGCGCGTATACACTGCACCGGTCGGGTTGTTGGGTGAGTCGATAATGACGGCAGCGGTCTTATCGGTAATCGCCTTGAGCACGTTATCCACGCTCAGCTGGAACGTATCTTCATCGGCGAGCGCCTCAACACACGTGCAGCCGGCCTTCTCAATCCACACGCGATACTCCGGAAAGTACGGGGCGATAACAACAACCTCATCGCCCGGGTTCGTAACGGCATTGAGCGTGCAGGTGAGCGAAGCCGCGGCACCCACCGTCATAAAGACGTCCTTGCCCTCATAGCTCGTGCCAAAGCGACGGTTGAGCGAGTCGGCGACGGCTGCTCGACATTGCGGCAGACCCGGCGCAGGCGTGTATCCATGCAGCTGGTCGCTCGGCAGCTCCAAGGCCTTCTTAATGGACTCAGCCACGGCGGCAGGTGCCGGAACGCTCGGGTTACCCAGCGAAAAATCGAATACGTTCTCCGCGCCGATCTGTGCCTTGCGCTCAAGGCCATAGCTAAAGATCTCACGGATGATGGAGCTTTCCGCACCGCGAGCATACATAGTTTCGTTGATCATCTGTTCCCCTTTCGCATAGGCGCTATTGTACGCTTTAGCCAACTAGAGCGCCACAATGTTGATTGGGGACAGACTTAAATGCGTGAAAACGCTCATTTAAGTCTGTCCCCAATCAACATATCGCTCAAAAGAAAAAGCCTCCGCAGGTTTCCCCGCAGAGGCTTTCGCCACAAAGACTATTTGTCGTCGTCGGTGTCGGCACCGGCATTGACGGCACAGTCATCGCCGGCATCATCGGATGCGATCTCTGCATCTTCCTGCATAGCCGCCTGCGCAAATGCCGCGGCGTCCGCCGCAAGCTCCTCCTCGCTCATACGAGGCGCACGCTTCTTGGTCGGCATGCCGGCCGCCTTGGCATTGCGCTCCTCCTTGGCCGCCAGGATATCGCCCTCGCGCTCAAGATAGGCATCCCACTCGTTGTCGAGCAGGGCGTTCACGGCGTCGCCTTCGACGGTCTCGCGCTCAAGCAGCACCTTGGCCATCAGATCGAGCTGATCGCGACGGGCATCCAAAATCTCGACCGCACGGCGATGGGCCTCGCGCATGATGCGCTGAACCTCGATATCGATGCGGCGCGCCGTCTCCTCGGAGTAATCCTGGTGATCGGCGTAATCGCGGCCCAGGAATACCTGATGCTGTGCCTCACCAAACACCTGCGTTCCAAGCTCCTCGCTCATGCCCAGGCGCGTGACCATCTCGCGCGCCATCTTGGTCGCGCGCTCCAGATCGTTGCTCGCGCCCGATGTGATGTCGTCGCACATGAGCTCCTCGGCAACGCGACCGCCCAAGAACACGGCAAGCTCGTCGAGCATCTCGTTCTTGGTCTTGAGGAAGTGGTCCTCCTGCGGAAGCTGCAGCGTGTAGCCCAGCGCCTGGCCGCGGCTGACGATCGAGATCTTGTGAACCGGATCGGAATGCTCCAGGACGTGGCCCACCAGGGCGTGACCGCTTTCGTGGTAGGCAATCGTGGTGCGCTCGGCTTCGGTCATCACACGACCCTTGCGCTGCGGACCGGCAATCACGCGCTCCATCGACTCCTCGACCTCGTCCATCGAGATCACGGAACGATGACGGCGGGCAGCCAACAGTGCAGACTCATTGAGCAAGTTCGCCAGGTCGGCGCCGGTAAAGCCAACGGTCATCTGGGCGAGCTTCTCAAACTTAACGTCCTCGTCCATCGGCTTGTTCTCGGCATGCACGCGCAAGATCTGCTCGCGGCCCTTCACATCCGGACGGTCGACCGTAACCTGACGGTCAAAACGACCGGGACGCAGCAATGCCGGATCCAGGATGTCAGGACGGTTGGTCGCGGCGATCAGGATGACCGACTCGCTTTCCTCAAAACCGTCCATCTCGACCAGCAGCTGGTTGAGCGTCTGCTCGCGCTCGTCGTGACCGCCGCCCAGACCGGCTCCGCGCTGACGCCCCACGGCATCGATCTCGTCGATAAAGATGATCGACGGGGCCTGGGACTTGGCCTCCTTAAAGAGGTCACGCACGCGGCTGGCGCCGACACCCACGAACATCTCGACAAAGTCAGAACCCGAGATGCTAAAGAACGGCACGCCCGCCTCGCCGGCAACGGCCTTGGCCAGCAGGGTCTTACCAGTACCCGGAGGGCCAACCAGCAACACGCCACGCGGGATCTTGGCGCCCAGCTTGCGATAGCGGTCCGGATCGCTCAAAAAGTCGCGGATCTCCTCGAGCTCCTCGACTGCCTCGTCCACACCGGCAACATCCTCAAACTTGACCTTGGGGCGCGTGGCCTCGTTGGTCTTGGCGTTAGTCTTGCCAAACTGCATGTTCCTGTTGTTGGCGCCCATCATCTGGCGCATAAAGTAGAACATGATGGCGATCAGGGCGATCGTCGGAAGCACGCTCATCGCCAGGTCGCCCCAAAAATCGGGGTCATTGGTGTTGACGATGTACTTGGTATCGGGGTGCTCCGCCATAAGCTCGGCAAGCGAATCGGAGCCGACATAGGTCGAGGAGAAGCTCTTGAGCTCGCTCGTATCGCCCTTGTCCTTTTTTGTCTTCCAGTAATGACCCGCCACGCTTCCGTCTTGAACCGTATAGGTCAAATCTTCGACACGGTCCTGCTTAATGGCGTTGACCATCTCGCTCGTCGCGAGCTTAACGGTATTGCTGGAGTTGGCAAAGCCGGAGCCCATGTTAAAGAAGGCGTAGCCCAGAAGCGCGCAAGCCAAAATAAAATACAGCCAGCCCGTACGCGTGGGCTTCTTGCCTCCGGGCATCCCCGGGATCTTAGGCTCCCGGGGAGTCTGGGAATTGTTATCGTTACGGTCATCGGGCATCTTACGAATAAACCTCCGGTTTCAAAATGCCCAGATACGGAAGGTTACGATAGCGCTCGGCATAGTCGAGGCCGTAGCCCACCACAAAGGCATCGGGGCAATGGGTTCCAACATACTTGGGCGTGACGGCCGAGGTACGGTCCTCAACGTCCTTCCACAGGAAGGCGGCGACCTCCAGCGAGGCGGGCTTGCGGCTCTCGAGGTTCTTCATCAGATACTTGAGCGTCAGGCCCGAGTCCAGAATGTCCTCGACGATCAGCACGTCGCGACCGCGGATGTCGATATCCAGGTCCTTAATGATACGCACGATGCCCGAGGACTTCACACCGTCGCCATAGCTCGAAACAGCCATGAAATCGATGTTGGTCGGCAGCTCGATCTTGCGCATCAGGTCGCCCATAAAGACCACGGCGCCGCGCAAGACCGCAATCAGCACCAGATCCTTACCCGCGTAGTCGCGAGTAATCTGCTCGCCTAGGCGAGAGACGATACCGTCGATATCCTCCTGCGTAAACAGAACCTTCTCGATATCCGGATGTTGAGAAGCCATGACAACCCTTTCTTGTGCTTATCGCCCACACACCGCCGTATGGACGCGAACTACACATTCTAGCAGCGCACGGGGTATATTTACCAGCCCGTGCGCCATCAGCGCGGGAATACCGTCAACGTCGCACAGAATAGCTGGCGTGGGACGCTATTCCGCATCGACCACACGAAGCAGATACGCCACGCGCGTTGCGGCCGTGCATTTAAAACGCTCGTCCGTGCGAACGCCTGCGACCCATACTACGGCACCTCCCGGAGCCGTTCTTACCACGGGTACGCCAGAGCGCTCAGATACGGGAATACGAGCCTCGTTGAGCAGGTCGGATACCTTCTTACTTCGCCCACTCATGCCCAACGGACACATCACATCCCCCGGCGCGGGACCGTCTACCCACAGACGCGCCAAACGCGCCTCGGCGGGAATCTCCCCGCGCGAGCCGGCGAGCATCCGTTCGTTATCGCGATCGGCAAAGCCCAGCGTCGCAGCATCCACCATCGCGACCACCCCTCCGGCACCCGCGAGTTCGCGGGCACGGCGCACAATATCACACCCCGGCTCGACGGCCATCGGCTCTGCCACAAGAATGCGGCCCGCCCCCAGCGGCAATCGACCGGGAATGGTGACCCAATCGGCAACTAATCCCTCGCGCGCCGCCGGAGCCTTGAATGACAGCATGCCAAACTCCACGCGCGCATCGATTCCCGCCGGCAGCGTGACCGAACCCGAGCCTTCGGCGACACAGGCGAGCACGCGCTCCACATGCCGCATCTCCGGGCGAGCGTCGGGGTCGATACGCTTAATTGCCAGTCGCACCATGCGCCGAGCAATCACCACCTCGGCCGCGGCCAGTCGGCGAGCGTCAAGAACCAGTGCACCCGCCGCCTCCTTACGCAGGCAGCTTCGAAACGCCTGTGCGGAAAGCTGGGAAAGAAAGGCATCCTCATCGCCCAAGATCTCGCAGGCGGCGCCAATCGTCTTACAGACACTCGCGTTGCGCTGCGCCACCACCGGCATCACTCGATGGCGCACATAGTTGCGCAGGTACGAAACGTCCTCGTTGCTTTCATCTTCCCGCCATGGCTGACCGTGCACCTGCAGATAGCCCACGAGTTCATCGTGCGTGAGGTCGAGCAAGGGGCGAACCACAATGTTCCGACGGCGCGGAATGCTCGATAGACCCGCGGGACCCGACCCTTTAATGGCATTCATCAAAAATGTTTCCGCGCGGTCCGACGAAGTATGCGCGGTACAGATACGAGCCGCCGTCCGCGGTGCGCCCGATTCGGCACAAAGTTCGCGAACGTATCTCCGTGCCGCGGCATAGCGCACCTCGCGAGCCGCAGCCTCGATATTGCCCGATTCGTCATCAAAATAGGCATGCTCAACACACAGCGGCAAACCGTATTGTGCGCACAGGTCACATACAAAGGCCTCGTCGCCATCGGATGCCTCCCCGCGCAGATGATGGTTTACATGCAGCACGTGCAATCGCTCGCGCGCAATGGGAGCGACGCCGCGCCCGTCCTGGATATCCAGCTTTGATGTGCAAGCCATAAGGAGCAGCGCCGTCGAGTCCGCACCGCCTGATACCATAAGCACTACGGGGGCAGCGGCCTGCCGCGTTGCCAGGGCGCTCTTATCCGTCCTCGGCGCGGCATGATGTCCATAGTGCTGAGATACCGTTGGCATTCGCTTCCTCCTCTATTCGTCCGCACTCATTGTATCCTTTGGAATCTTATGTCTCGCCTGCACCTTCATATCCTCGGCAGCGGCTCAAAAGGCAACTGCGCACTCGTCGAGGGACCTCAGGGGCTCATCATGATCGACAACGGCCTGTCCCGCCGCGAGACACTTAAACGCATGGCGGAGCTTGGCCTCTCGGCAGACGACGTCGCCGCTCTTGTAATCACCCATGAGCATGGTGACCATATCAAGGGGCTCGATGTATGGTGCAAGCACTGGCATGGTCCCCTCTTTGCCAGCAGGGACACCCTTTCATGCAAAGAAAACCTCGCGCGCCTGCCCGTAGAGGAATTTGACCCCGGCGACACGCTCCCCATTGCCGGCATCCACGTGCAAACCTACTCAACATCGCACGATGTCATCAATCCTGTCGGCTATCGATTTAATGCTCTCGATGATTCCATTGGGTTTGCCACCGACACCGGAGAGTTATCGAGCAAGGCCATAGGCATCCTCAAAGACTGTCGAGTTCTCGCGCTCGAAAGTAACCACGATGTAACTATGTTGCGCGAAGGAGCGTACCCCCGCTTTCTTCAGGAGCGCATCCTGTCCACAAAGGGGCACCTCTCCAACAACCAGGCCGCCGAAGCCGCGCGCGAACTTGTTACCGATCGCACCGAACAACTCATCGCCATGCACATCAGCCAGGACAATAATCGTCCAAGCCTTACCGTCAAAAGCTATGCCAACGCGCTTGATGCAAGTCTCGATGATGAACTCGGCAGTTCTGCCACCCGTCTTCAAGGGCCACGGAAGCTCTCGATACGCCCTGCAAGCCAGTATCAACCGACAACCATTCAATAGCCCCTCAAGACAACAAAGGGGGGCTGGGAATCACTTCCCAGCCCCCCTTAACTCATACTCTCGATTGAAGCAGAGCCATCGTTAGTCGATGGAGATCTTCGTAACGTTCTTCTTCTCGACAATCTTGGGAACCGTAACGGTCAGGATGCCGTCAGCATACTTAGCCGAAAGGCCCTCGCTCGAAGCGTCCTTCAGATACACGCCGCGCGTCGCGCTGTACGAGCTAAACTCCTTCTGCAGGAAGTTCTTGCCCTCGTTCTCCTCGTCCTCCACAACGTTCACGCTAATCGACAGGCGACCCTCGTTAAGCTCAACGTCGATATCATCCTTAGCGACGCCGGTCAGATAGGCCTTGACCTCATAACCATCGCCCTTGTCCTCGACATCAACGGGGAACGCCTTGGAAGCAATCGAGTTGTTTGCAAGATCGGTCATATCATCAAACAAATCGAACAGCGAGCTAGCAGAAGGACGAACGCCAAAAACCGAACGATAAGGAACCATGCTTGCCATGTTTACCACTCCTTTTAAGGACTGCCGAGTCATCTTCTAGGTGACTGAGACTTCTTTTGACGCTCTTATATATGCCCACCCAGTGCTCATATATACATCGACTATAAAGTTTTTTGAGTCCAGTACTATAAGCATATCTAAGTGTGTATGACTCAGGTCTTAGTAAGGTTAAGGTTCTTTGAACCAGAGCTTAAATAAGAAGTATGTTCGCAGCTACAAATAACAAGGGGCTTACAATGAGCGCGTACACGTTGTTGGTAACGAGCTAAAGGGCATCATGGACGACCAAAACCAGAACAATATGTTTATGCCGACGCAGGGCGAAGATACTTCTACGCAGCCGCCACGGTTCCATCGCCCCCACATCTCGCAAGAGCCCATTAATGATCCTGAGCCCGATTATGTGACGAGAAATCGATATCAAACGCTCGAGGATGCCCAAACGGGACGTAAACATATGGGCGTTGCCTCGGGAGACCCTGTATATCTGAAAGACGCACCATTATCTAAAAACAGCGCAGCTAGCGATGAGCCGATGAAAGCATCCGCCGCTCATCAACAAAGAGGGCCTCGACCCAAGCAAACCTTGACGCATTCGGCTCGCTATCTCGAAACGCCAAAACAGGGAAAATCAATCTTCGTTTCGTCAAGTAAACGACGCAAGCAGCATCAGCTGACAATTCTGCTTTTGACCATTGCGGCCATAGTAGTTGCCCTTGTTATACGATTTATTTTCTTTAAATAAAGGCTCAATACCGAAAACAACAAGATCGTCTGGTGTAATTGAGTCATTTACGCCCCGTAAACGCAAAAAAAGGGGGAGGCCGCGAGGCCTCCCCCTTCTTCAAGTCATCAGA